>DRLC01000244.1 GCA_011053145.1 Planctomycetota bacterium
ACCACATGAACGAGGGGCACGCGGCTTTCCTGACGATGGAGCGCGCTCGCCAGCTCACCCACTCGGAGGGACTGACCTTCGAAGAGGCGCGCGAAGCCGTGCGTGCGACCACGCTCTTCACGACGCACACCCCCGTCCCCGCGGGACACGACCGCTTCGACGAGGACCTGATGCGGCGCTACTTCTCGGATGTCAGCTCCTGGGCCGGCGTTCCGTGGGAGACGTTCTGGGAGCTCGGCGGCGCGCGCGGCGAAGCGAAGAGCGACACGTTCAACATGACGTACCTGGCGATGAACTTCGCCTCGTTCCGCAACGGCGTCAGCAAGCTGCACGGAATCGCCAGCCGCAAGCTCTTCCGCTCCTTCTGGCCCGAGCGCATCGAGAGCGAGATCCCGGTCGGATCGGTCACCAATGGAATCCACCTGCCCACATGGACGGCGCCCGAGCTGGCCTCCGTGTTGGGTGCTTCCTCGCGACCGATCCAACCGGACGACTTCGCCGACCCCCTCACCGGAGAACTGCTCGCTCGCTTCTGGCGCACGAAGCAGGAGCAGAAGGCCAAGCTCCTCGACGAGCTGCGACTGCGCACGCGGCGCTCCTTCGTGCAACGAGGCGATAGCCCGCTGCTGCTCGATCGCACCCTCGCTGGCCTCGAGCAGGACGCCCTCCTGATCGGCTTCGCGCGCCGCTTCGCCCCCTACAAGCGCGCCGACCTGATGTTCCGGGACAGCGAGCGACTTCTCTCGATCCTCTCCGACGAGGAGCGGCCCGTCCGCATCCTGATCGCGGGCAAGGCACACCCACGCGATCAGATGGGGAAGGACATCCTGCACCAGATCGCCGACCGCACGCGGCAGGACGGGTTCGTGGGACGGGTCCTGTTCCTCGAGGACTACGACATCGAACTCGCCCGCCTGCTGATGAGCGGTGTCGACGTCTGGCTCAACACGCCCACGCGGATGCTCGAAGCCTCCGGAACCTCGGGCATGAAGGCCGCCGCCAACGGCGCCCTCAACCTCTCGATCGGAGACGGCTGGTGGCCCGAGGGTTTCGATGGGAAGAACGGCTGGTTGATCGAACAGTCGCGGGCCTACGAATCGCAGGAACTCCAGGACCAGCTCGATGCCTCGATCCTCTACCGCCTACTCGAGGAGGAAGTCGTCCCCGCCTTCTTCGAACGCGCGGAGGACGGCCTCCCCCACGAGTGGTTGTCCCGGGTCGCCCATTCGCTCGCCACGGTGCCCACGGTCTTCAACACCGACCGCATGGTCCTCGAATACACCGAGCGCGCGTACACCCCGCTCTCCCTTTCCTACGCGGACCTCTCCAAGGACCACATGGCCGAGGCCAAGCGCACGGTCTCCGAACTCAACCGCCTGCGCCGCGGGTTCGAGAAGATCGAGATCCTCTCGGCTTCGGTGGGCGACCTCACCGGCCTCGAAGTGGGAGATCCGGTGGACTTGCGCCTCGAGGCACGCATCGGTGAGCTTCGCCCCGAGGATGTCCTCGCCGAATTGGTCATCGGACACGCGAACGGCGGTGAGAATCTCGATCTACCACACGCGGTCGAACTCTCCCACACCGAGGCGCATCCGGACGGCCGGCATGTCTTCGAGGGCCGGTATGCCCCCACACGCTCCGGGCGCTTCCGCTATGGGCTGCGCATCCGCGACCGCCGCCGCGGCGATTTCGTGCTCTGGGCCTGAGGGGCTCCGCCTATCCCATCCAGAAGCCCTTGCGGTGGGACACACCCAAGGACTTGCGGCAGATGCTGCAGAAATAGACGAAGCGGCAACCGAGAAGGCCCCTGAGCTTGCGGTACCAGATCCGCTCCAAGGGCTCGGAGCAGTGTGGACAGAGGGGCTGGACGTCTTCCTTCTCTTCGAGCTCGATCATGTGGTGTTCCATGGCCAGCATTGCGGCGGGCTCCCCGACGCGGAGAGCGAGAGGTCATTCCATGCCGATCCCACGCATCCCTAGAGGTGGGCCAGGACGCGCTTGTTGTGGTTGTACGCGGCCAGAGCCGCCCACAGGATCGCGATCGGCCAGAGGACGAAGAGCCCGAGCCCGAAGGTGATGAGCCAGGCCAGGCAGAACAGGATCCCCATCACGATCGCACCGAGGATCGTGGAGTAGAGCATCCCCAGCGGGCCGAGGAGGAAGGTCAGGAGGATCGCGACCCCCACGCTCTTCGTGGTGAGGACGACGGTCACGTTCTTGGACGCCATGGCTGGAAGTATAGGGGGGGAAGGGACGGGCCGTGCGGCACCTTCGTGGGAACCGAGCCGCGCGGCTTGCACGAAGTTCGCGGCGGTGCCCCGCGCGACCCCCTACTCGACCACCCAGATCGCGAGTCCCTCGCCCTTCTTGACGAGACGGTCGGCCAGGTGGCTGTGGAACAGCTCCCGATGCCAGGGCAGAGCGGAACGGGAAACGACGACCGTCCCGTAGCCCTGCTCATGGGCGAGTTCGAGAACCTCCGTCGGAAGCGAGTCTTCCCGGGCCGCCGTGAACCAGGAGGTCTCCAGGCGGTCCGGATCGAATCCGGCTTCGAGCAGCACTCCGGCCATCTTGTCCAGGGTCGGGCGCGAGCGGCGCTGCGCCTCCTCGATCAGGCGAGCCTCCGGCCCCTCGGCCGATCCCGAATCCTCCTCGAGGTCTCCGTGCATCGCGATCCAGGGCGGGCCGAACGGCTCGACGACGTGGAAGAGCCGCACCCGTGCCGAGTCGTTCCCCGCCAGCATTCGGCCGACGTAGTTCACGGCTCGTTCGGAGCCCGGAGAGTCATCCACCGCGATGAGAATGCGTTCCGCTGTCTTCATCCCACACCTCCCTGGGTCGGGTCCATCTCGGGTCGAAACCGCGAGCGCGCATGGGTCTGTACGACGAGGAGGTGAGCTTTTCGAGAGCGGGGGAAGCCCCGCTCGCGCCCGTTGCCGGGGAAGAATGCCGGGGCGCCGCAGCCCTGCAACGCGACGCCCCGGACGATGAGGTCGGAAGAATCCGACCTCGGTTCAGTTCGACCTCGCGGGTAGCCCCCCGGAGCGAGGGGAGGGCGAGCAAAGCGCAAGCCGCTCCCATTCGGTCGGGGTCGCCGCCGCGAGGGCGTGTGGGTAGAGCACCCCGGTCTCCTTGCCGAGGTGCATTCGCTGGAGGGTGAGCAGCGCCGACGCTTCGTCGCGGAGCCGGTCCCAGTCCTCCCGGGTGTCCTTTCCCTCGAACAGGATCGCATGGGCATACGCCCGGCTCGATCCGATGAGTTCCGCGAGCAATGCGTGCTCGCCTCGCAGGACCTCCGCGGTCGCTCCGAAACCGGACTGCTCGAGGATCGGGAAGAGCAGCTCCTCTTCTCGCTCGTGGTGCGCCTGGAGGTCGCGCAGGGATGCGAGGGCGTCGATGGCGGACACGACCCGACTCGCGCTCGCTTTCTCGTGGCCGATCGCCTCGGTCAGGCGATCGAGGACGTCCAGGATCTCCCCGTGCTCGGTCAGAAAGTCGCAGAGCGCGTGACCGTGCCCCACGACGCCGGCGAGACAGTCCGCCGACCAGCTCCTTCCCCCAGGGGAGGAAGGTTGGGCGGAGCAGGCCCAGCGCATGCCTTCCGTCGGAGGGCACTGCTCCGCCCCGGAGTCCTCGGGTCCGAGGACGACGCGTCGCCGCGCCGCGACGTCGCCGGGGCCGGCGACGTCACTCCCCAAGGATCCCGAGCCACCACGAAGGACAGCGGCATCGGTGACCATGGGCTCAGTCTTGGATCGGTTCTCTTTGCCCATCTGGTACGGCGCGCCTTCCTACAGAACGCCGACTCCCCGGGGAGCAAGAGATCCTCGCACAAGGGCGCGCCTGCGGCCTTGACGGCAGTCAAGCACCGGCTCGAAAGCTCTTCACCGCAGGGCCTTCGGCCCCATCCGAGATCGCTCCAAGAGCGGGCGCATCGTGGATGTCGAGCCTCGAACCGCGTACCGAGATCCACCCGAGGTCGCTCCAACGGCGCAGGAGACGAGAGAGCGTCTCGGGCGTCACCGAGAGGTAGCTCGCGATGTCCTTCTTCGAGGAGGGCAGCTCGACGAAGGTGCCCGATTCATCTTCGCGGCCGGGGAGCCCGAGGATGTAGTGGGCGAGCCTCGCGCCCGCGCCCAGCGCGATCAGCTCCTCCATGTGTCCGATCGCTCCGTGCAGGCGCCTGCACATCCCGGCCACCATCGCTTCGGCGAGCGCCGCCTCGCTGCGGAAGAGTTCGAGGAACGGAGCGCCAGCGATCTCCACGAGTTCGGTGCCCTCATCGACAGCCGTGCAGAAGACCGGGTAGTGCCCGGACTGGAAGAGAGCCGCCTCCGCGAAGGCGGAGTTCGGCGAGACGATCCGCAAGACTCGCTCGCGACCGTCGGGCGCCACGCGATAGAGGCGCGCCCCGCCCCGCCGCACGACGAAGAAGCCACGACACGGGTCGTCCTGGCGGAAGACGAACTCTCCCTTGCGATACACGCGGAGCCTCGACATTCCGACGACCCGGTCGAACAGCTCGCGTCTCAGGGACTGGAAATGGGGGACTCCCTGGAGGACTTGACGGATGGCATGGTGGCTCATGATGGCCCGAATCTAGGCCGTGGATCCGGTTTCGGCTCTACGGAATAGAACGCACGTTCCACCTCACGCCGGCGGTAAGGATGGGTCGAGGGTGTGACCCAAGAGTCCCCACCCCCTAACCTTGTTTCTTGGACCCCCCCGTGCGGTCCCGGCCATGCTCTCCTCCACACTCCTCGTCTGCTCGCTCCTCCTGCCCCAGGGCGGTGATGCCGGCGTCCAGGGCTGGGAACTCCTGCCCCCGCCCCCCTTCGGGGGCCTGCAGCCCCCCTCGATCTCGGAGGACGACGGCGGCGAAGTGGACCCGGGCGCGGGGCCGGGCGCCTCGGGAGGAGGATCGGGAGGTGACGGCACCGACGCGAATCCCGGGGGATCGACCGGAAGCGAAGGGGCGGGCGGATCCTTCCCGGGTGAAGCGGGGCCGGTCGGGGCGGAGAACGGACGCCCCCCTTCCCCCTTCGCGCCCTCGGCCGCGGTCTCTTCCGCGCCGACGAGCGGCACCTCCGGGTATGCGCTCGAATTGGACCTGTGGCCGATCTGGTGGCGACTGCAACGCGAGGTCTACCTGACCCCCTCCCCCTGGCCGCTCTCCCCCACCACGGGTCGCGGTTTCGCGCTCGCGGGCGACGACGCGCCGGGGCCGAGCGTCACGACAGCCCTCGCACAGGGGCGTCTCGTTCCCGCGCTCCTCGAGGCCCTGGAGAACGACCCGTCCTCGGTCGAACGCGCGGCGATCCTGCTCGCACTCGCTCGCATCGGCGAGGAACATCCCTTCGAACTCGGCCCGTCGAAGCTCCAAGATCTCCTCCTCACCGCCCTCGCCGACGGGAACCGGAACGTGGCCGAGACGGCCTGCATCTCGCTCGGTGTGCTCGGCCGACCCGCGGCACTGTCACCGCTTTCCGCACTCCTCGCCGACGATGAAGCGGGGCGCAAGCTCGTGCACGGCCGCCACGTTTCGGTACGCATGCGCTCCTTTGCCGCGCTCTCGATCGGACTCATCGCGGCACGCACCTCCAACCTCGATGTCGCGCGCTTCGCCGCCTCGGCCCTGCGCGAGAACTTGGAACGCGATCCCGGTCCGAGCCCCGACCTCCATGTCGCCTCCCTCGTCGCCCTCGGAGCCATCGGACCGATCGAGGATGCTCGCCTCTGCGACTCGGTCGCGCTCCTTCTCCTGCGGCTGATGTCGAGCCGCCGAGAGAGCGTCGAAGCCCGCGCCCAGGTGCCCCCCGCCCTCGGCTCGCTGTGGCCCGGCCTCGGAGCGGAAACCCGCGAGAAGGTGCTGCGCACGCTCCTCGACGGCTCCCTGCGCCGCTCCGAGCGCGACCTCATCCGCCAGGGCTGTGCGCTCGCCCTCGGACGCATCGGCGATCGCGGTGAGAGCGATGCGAGCCGAGCCGTCCGCAGGCGCCTGACCGAGCTCGCCTCCGGCGGCGATCAGCGGCTCCGCGCCATCGCGCTCCTCGGCCTGGCGCGGGTGGTAACCCGCCCCGTGCCCCCCGGAGCGAAGGCCCAGGCGGGTCCGCAGGGGCACGCGCTGAAGGATGCCCTACGTTTCCTCGAACGCCGGCTGGGCCACGCGCGCTTCGATGACGAGGCGTGGATCGCGCTCGCCCTCGGACTTCTCCAGCACGGCCAGAACGCCCTCGGCGAGCGGGTGGGCTCGGACATCCCATTCATCCTGCGGGAGGGCATGCGACGCGCCCCCTCCCCGACGATCCGAACGGCCTACGCGATCGCGCTCGGATTCACCGGGGATGCGAAATCCGTCAGCGCGCTCGAACGCGTCCTCGAAGAGGTGGACCCCGACCGGCGTGCGCTGGCCGCCGAAGCGCTCGGGATGAGCGGATCCCCGGGGGCGATCGAACCCCTTCGCAAACTGCTCGAAGCCTCCGAACACCGGCCGCGGACCCTCGCGTCCGCGGCGCGGGCGCTCACGCTCCTGCACGATCCTGAACTCGTCGAACGCCTCGGCCGCATCCGCGAACGCGCCCCCGGGAGCTTCGCCGGACAGGGAGTCACGCGCGCCCTCGGTCTCTCCCGGCACCCCGACGCCGCTGACACCCTGCTGCAACAGCTCGTCGACCCGCGCGCCACCGCTCTCGATCGCGCACACGCGGCGGTGGGCATTGGGCTCCTCGCACAAAAGGAACGGACGGATTGGAGCGCGCTCCTCTCCTTCGACCTGCACTACCGCGCCGCACCGTCGATCCTCCTCGGGTCGGACCGCGGTGGGATCCTGGATCTGCCGTAGGCGACCCAGCTATCCGAGTTCGACGCGGGTGACGACGCGCGCGCTCCAATCGGTCCCCGGAGCCGAGATGCAGGCGGCGCACGCCCTCGGGTCTTCCGTCTCCAGGTCGAGGAGACCGAGCTCGCCGATCGGTGGTGGAGAATCGGGCGCCCACACCTCTCCCCACCCGTGCTCCTCGAACCCGACCTCGAAACTGCGGGGATCCCGGGAGAGGCCGTCGCCGAGCACCTTGAGGACCGCCTCCTTGCGCGTCCAGATCCGAAAGAACGCCGCGAGGCGCCGGTCCGCGGCGAGCTCGAGGAACCCTGCGAGCTCCCCGGGGGAGAGGACCTGCTCGGCGAGGCGCTCCAGGGAAGTCTTCAGGCGGAAGCGCTCCACGTCGACCCCGACGACGCGACGGCCGACGCCGACGAGGACCAGGTCCGAGGTGTGGGAGAGGTTGAACTCGATCCCGGCGTCCGGATCGAGTGCGGGCTTGCCGTGCTCGCCGGTCCGGAACGCGAGTTCGGCGGGAGAAGCGCCGAGGTAGGCAGCGAGGATCCGGCGCAGGAAAGTTCTTCTCGCCCGGAAGCGCCGGGCGTGGACCTCGCGGTGGAATCGCGCCGCTCGTGCCTCCTCGTCGGAGGACAGGCACCGGGCGAATCGGGCGGAATCCCGCGGTCCCTGGGGCACGACACGCCCCCACCACAAATGGAACTCCTCTGCCCGGAGTTCCGGGGGTTCGCGCCAGCCCTGGACAGCCATGCTGGGTATCCTAAGGGGTCCGCTCCCGCGAAACCCGGGGCTCCGGGACCGTTCCCTGGAGAATCGCGCTCGTAGCCTCCGGCGGCGAGCCGATAGCTCTTCCATCCTCACTTCCCACCTTCGAGGCGCCCCCCCGCGTACTCCACGCACCGGGGACCGCCGTCCACGCCGCTTTCCACCATGAGCCGGGCATCCGCTCCCCGTTCCACGTCCCCCGACGGGGACCCCCTTCGACGCGCGATCGACGAACTCTCCACGCGCCCGCCCGCGGTCGAACTCCCCGCCACCCACGCGCGCACGGCCGATCGCATCCCGATGCGGACGCGGGCCCCGTTCCCGTCCCCCCTCTTCGAAGACACCGAGCGCAACCTCGCCGCGCTGCTCGTGTGGCTGCGTCGCACCACGCGCCAAACCGACCTCGTGGTCGGCGTTTCGATCGAGACCACCGAGGACACGCGGATCGTCCCGATGCGCTTCGACCTCTCCGGCTCCCCGAGCTTCCGTGAGGTCGCCGAAGCGGTCCGCGACCGGATCGCGCTCGCGCATTCCGAACCCGTCTCGACCGGCGACATCCTCACCGGGCTCGGGCTGCGCGGACTGGGCGAGCTCTTCCAGATCGCGCTCCTCACGAACGGCTCGAACCTCGATGGGATGGACTTCGTCCTGCGTACCGGGGAAGGGATCGTGGAATACGACGGTGCACTCTTCGACGCGGCGGACATGGAACGCATGCTCGCGCATTTCGCGACGCTGCTCGGCGGGATCGAAGAGGACCCCGAACTCCCGATCACCAAACTCCCCTTCCTCACCGACGCCGAGCGCACGAAGATCCTCTTCACCTGGAACGCGAAGGAGGTCGACTTCCCGCGCGATGCGACGCTGCACTCCCTCTTCGAAGCCAAGGTCGATGAGACGCCGGACGCGATCGCAGTCCGCCAAGACGGCAGGACCCTCACCTACCGCGAACTCGACGAACAGGCGAACCAGCTCGCGCACCACCTGATCGGGCTCGGGATCGGCCCCGAATCGATGGTCGGCGTGTGCATCGAACGTTCCTTCGAGATGGTCATCGCCCTGATGGGCCTCGCGAAGGCCGGCGGCGCTTACCTGCCCCTCGATCCCGCCTACCCGAAGGAACGGCTCGCGCTGATGGTCGAGGACTCGGGGATCGAGACGCTGCTGACCCAGCGGCACCTCGTCGACTCCCTGCCCGATTCGAAGGCCGCCCCGGTCCTCGTCGATGCGGAGAAGAAGCTGTGGAGCGGCGCACCGGTGACACGCCCGGCGGTCGCGATGGACCCGACGAACCTCGCCTACGTGATCTACACCTCGGGCTCGACCGGAGCCCCGAAGGGCGTTCTGCTCGATCACCGCGGGCGCGTGAACAACTTCCTCGACTTCAATCGCCGTTTTTCGATCGGAGCCGGTGACGCACTGATCGCACTCGCCTCGTTGTCCTTCGACATGTGCGCCTACGACGTGTTCGGCACCCTCGCCGCGGGCGCCACGATCGCGCTCCCGAAGCCCGACGAGATGCAGGACCCCGCCGCATGGACGCGGGTGCTGAACGAATCGAAGGTCACCGTCTGGCACACCGCCCCCGCCTTCCTCGTGATGCTCGTCGAGTATCTCGAGGCCAACCCCGAGCACGCCCCCGCGTCGCTGCGACTGGTGCTCCTCGGCGGCGACTGGATCCCGGTCACGCTCCCCGATCGCCTCCGCAAGCTCGTCCCCGGCGCGACCGTGGTCAGCATGGGGGGCGCGACCGAGTGTTCGATGGACTCGACGATCTACGTCATCGATGAAGTCGACCCGACCTGGACCTCGATCCCCTACGGCGAGCCGATGGCGAACCAACGCGCCTATGTGCTCGACGACGAACTCGAGCCGCTGCCGGTCGGCGTGGCGGGCGAGCTCTACCTCGGAGGCATCGGCGTCGGGCGGGGGTACTTCGAGCGCCCCGAGCTGACCGCCGAGCGCTTCCTGCCCGATCCCTTCCAGCGGGCCGCGGGGGTCGAAGGCGCGCGCATGTACCGCACCGGCGATCTCGCGCGCTGGATGGAAGACGGAAACCTCGAGCTGCTCGGTCGGCTCGACAACCAGGTCAAGATCCGCGGCTACCGCATCGAGCTCGGCGAGGTCGAGGCGCGGCTCACCGCGCACCCCGCGGTCAAGGAAGGGGTCGTCGTCGCGCGCGCCGACGCTTCGGGCGAGAAGCGACTCGCGGCCTACATCGTCCAAGACCCTTCCTGGGAGGGCCCGGAGGAGGAAGGCGACGTGCAGGCCGAGCGCGTCGAGGACTGGCAGGCCGTCTACGACCACGCCTACAGCCAAAACACCGAGGACACCGAGGACCCGACCTTCAACATCGTGAGCTGGGACTCCAGCTACACGAACAGCCCGCTCCCCGAGGACGAGATGCGCCTGTGGGTCGACCAGACGGTCGCGCGGATCGGGCGCAACCCGCGCGATCGAGTGCTCGAGATCGGATGCGGCATGGGGCTCCTGCTCTTCCGCCTCGCCCCCGAGGCCAGCCGCTACGTCGGCAGCGATTTCTCCAAGGTGGCCCTCGAGTACGTCGATCGTCACGCGAAGCGCATGGGGCTCTCCCAGGTGGAACTCGAGAGCCGCTGGGCCGACGACTTCGACGGGATCGAAGACGCCTCGCTCGACCAGATCGTGCTGAACTCGATCATCCTCGACTTCCCGAGCATGGACTACCTGATGACCGTGCTCGACGGCGCGGCCAAGGCCGTGCGGCCCGGCGGGACGATCTTCGTCGGGGACGTGCGTCACGGCCCGCTCCTCAAGACCTACCAGACGTCGGTGCAGCTCTTCCAGTCCTCCGACGAGACTCCGCTCGATGACGTGCGCGCGCGCACCCAACGCCTCCTGCGCCAGGAAGAGGAACTGGTCATCGATCCGCGCTTCTTCCAGTGGCTCGCGAACCGCCACCCGGCGCTCAGCGGCGCGCGCATCCAACTCAAGCGCGGTTCCTTCACGAACGAGCTGAACGCCTACCGTTACGACGTGACCCTGTTCGTGGGCGAGGCGCCCGCGAAACCCGACACCACGCCCGAAGTGCTCGATTGGGCGAGCGGAGTCCAGACCTTCGAAGCCCTGCGCATGCGACTCACGAGCGAGAGGCCGAAGCACCTGCGCATCGACGCGATCCCGAACGGGCGCGTGCTGCGCGACGCGCGCAGTGCCGCGATCCTGGACGCGGTCGATGCTCCGGAGACCGCAGGCGAGCTGCGCGCTCTGCTCGACGACCTCGATGCCCGCCACGGACGCGGGCTTTCCCCCGAGGCCTTTTGGAAACTCGCCGAGGAACTCGGCTACGCCTGCGACATCCGCTGGTCGGTCAACGGGGAGAACGGGGCTTTCGATGCATGCTTCGTGCTCGGCGCACCCGCCGAACGCGGGGAGGCCCTGGGGCAGATCTTCCTCGATGGGCACCCCGTGGAGCCCACCCTCGCCGCGTCCGACTTCGCGAACAACCCGACGATGGCCAAGCTCTCGCGCCAGGTCGGGCCCGAACTCAAGCGCCACCTCGCGGCCCAGCTCCCCGAGTACATGGTGCCCAGCGTCTTCGTGCCGCTCGACTCGTTGCCGCTGTCGCCGAACGGGAAGGTCGATCGCAAGCGTCTTCCCGAGCCGGACACCTCGCGGCCCGACATGGCCTCCCCCTACGTCGCGCCGGTCGGCGCCGTCCAGGAAGTGCTTTGCATGATCTGGGCCGACGTCCTCGGCCTCGACCGTGTCGGCGTCGAAGACGCCTTCCTCGACCTCGGCGGCCACTCCATCCTCGCGGTCCAGATCCAGGCCCGCCTGAACGAGATCCTTCCCTTCGACATCACCCTTCCGGACATCTTCCAGTCCAGGACCGTCGCCCGTCTGGCCGACCTGATCCGTAGCCGTGGCCGCGAGAGCGGACTCGACGCGGAGGAGGTCTGCGCGATGCTGCTCGAGATCGAGGAGCTCGACGACGACGAAATCGAGGCCCAAATCGGGTCGTAACCATGCAAGAGCTCGAGACCACCACCGACCTCACCCGTTTCGCGCAGAACGCGATCCAGCGCCTGCGCGAAGTCGACCCCGAACTCCATGCGATCCTCGAGGACGAGTACCGCCGTCAGGCGAACGTGCTGACGATGGTCGCCTCGTCCTCGATCGCCGATCCGGCCGCCCTGATCTGCGAAGCGATGCCGACGATGAACGTGACGGCCGAGGGTTACCCCGGGAACCGCTTCCACGCCGGCTGCAAACACATCGACCGCATCGAGCAGCTCGCGATCGACCGTGCCAAGGCGTGTTTCGGGGCGCAGTATGCGAACGTGCAGCCCATGTCGGCGACATCCGCGAACGAAGTCGTGATGTTCAGCGTGATGAAACCGGGCGACACACTGCTCGGGCTCGAGCTGGACTCGGGCGGGCACCTGACGCACGGCTCCAAGGCGTCGATCTCCGGGCAGGTGTTCGATGCGGTCGGCTACGGACTGACCAAGGATGAGGTCATCGACTACGACCAGATGCGCGAACGCGCGCTCGAGCATCGCCCCAAGCTCATCATCTGCGGCACGACCGCGTACAGTCGCACGATCGACTGGGCGCGCTTCCGCGCGGTGGCCGACGAAGTGGGGGCGTTCCTGCTCGCCGATATCACGCACATCGCCGGGCTCGTCGCCGCCGGGCTCCACCCGAGCCCCGTGGATCACGCGCACTTCACGACGATGTGCACCCACAAGCAGATGTACGGCGGTCGCGGCGGCCTGATCCTGATCGGCAAGGACTATGAAATGACCGCGCCGGGCTCGAAGCTGACCCTCGCGCAGATGGTTCAAAAGCGCGTCTTCCCGTACTTCCAGGGCGCGCCGAACCAGAGCCAGATCGCCGCCAAGGCGCGCGGGCTCGCCTATGTGGCGAGTCCCGAGTTCAAACAGGTCGCCCAGCGGGTCGTCGAACTCGCTCGCGCGCTCTCCGATGCCTTCCTCGCCAAGGGCTACCGAGTCGTCTTCGGTGGGACCGACAACCACATCGTGGTCGTCGACGTGGCCGCGAAGGGGGTCAGCGGCGTGAACGCCGAGAAGGCCCTCGAGGACTGTGGGATCGTCGTGAACAAGAACCGCATCCCCTACGACCAACGTCCGCCCACGGTCACGAGCGGGATCCGACTCGGGACGAACGGACTCGCGATCCGCGAGATGGAACCCGCCGACATGGCCGAGTGCGTGGATCTGATCCACGAGGTGCTCCAGAACGTCTCCCAGGTTTCGGACAAGGAGTACGAGCTCGAGGAGGGATTCCGTTCCTCGATCGAGGAGCGCGTGCGCGCCATCGCACGCCGCCGCCCGATCCGCACCTACCCGGCCCCCCTGTGATCCGACGGGGAGTCTTCCCGACTCCCCGCGACCGCAACGATTCGTCATGGCACGGCTGACCCCCGAGAAACTCGCCCTCCTTCGCAAGCGTATGGCCGCGAAGGGCATCGAGAAGAAGCGCAGCGCGGTGATCCCGCGACGTGAGGGGGCCTCGGACGAGGCCCCGCTCTCGAACGGGCAATCTCGCCTGTGGTTCCTTGACCAGTTCGACCCCGGTTCGTCGCTCTACAACGATTCCCTCGCTCTCACGATCCGCGCGGCCGAGCCCGGTTTCGAACTCGACGTCGACGCCTTCCGGCGCGCGTTCGCCGAGGTCCTGCGCCGCCACGAGGTCCTGCGCACGAGCTTCCACAACGGGCCGACCGGCCCGGTCCAGCACATCCATCCGGTCGAGGAGGCACGCCTCGGAGAGGAGATCCCCTTCGTGGTGCGCGACCTGCGCGAACTGGGCGAGACGAACGCTCGGGCGGAGCTCGAACGATTGCTCCTCGCCGACGTCCAGGAGCCCTTCCAGCTCGATCGCCTCCCACTCCTTCGGGTTCTGCTCGCTCGCGTCACGGACGACGAGTGGGTCTTCGGACTCCCGATCCACCACATCGTTTCGGACGGCGTTTCCTACAGCATCATCTACGCTGAACTCGCCGCGCTCTACCGGGCCTACACCGCGGGCCGCCCTTCCCCCCTCGAGGAACTTCCGATCCAGTTCGCGGACTTCGCTGCCTGGGAGCACGGGAAGCTCGACGAAGCTTGGATCGAGGAGAAGCTCGGGTTCTGGAAGCGCTACCTCGGTGGCGATCTCCCGCGCATCGCCTGGCCGGCCAAGGATGCCCAACCGAAGAATCGCGGCGCGTACCATCGCCTGAGGTTCTCCGACGCGCTCTACAGCGCGCTGCAACGCTTCTGCCGCGAGAACGAGGTCACCTCGAACTGGGTCCTGATGGCGGCCTACTTCGTGATGCTCCACACCCTCGGCGGCCAAGAAGACATCCGGATCGGGACCCCGAGCTCGACGCGCAAGCACGCGGAGCTCGAGGGGCTCGTGGGCTTCTTCGTCCAGACGGTGCTCCTGCGAGTCGACCTCTCCGGAAACCCCAGCTTCCGAGAGGTTCTCGCTCGCACGCGCGCGACCGCGCTCGAGGTCTCCAAGGTCGAAGACGTGCCGTTCGACCGCGTGGTCCGAGCGATCCGACCCCAGCGCAGAAACGACCAGGTGCCCCTGATCCAGGCCTGGATCGCGCCGATGAAGGATCTCATGGATCCCCCGCGCATCCCGGGAGCCGAGACGTCCTACGAGATCGTCGACGGCAAGATCGCCCGCTTCGACTTCGCGATCATCCTCGATGAGGCGCGCGGGGGCGTGACGGGATTCTGTGAGTACGACACCGACCTCTTCGAACCCGAGGTGGCGGCTGAACTCTCCGATCGCTACCAGGCCATCCTGCGCCAGGCCGTGGATCATCCCGACACCACGCTGAAACTCTTCCGAGGCACGTTCCCCGCTCCCGCGAAACCGGGTCTATCCTCCGGTCCCACGCCCCTGCCCAGGACCCAGCGTCGGCGGGCGCCGAAGAGCATGCAGCGCGTCAAGAGACGTCCGACGACCTGACCCGGTACACGACCATGAAAAAGCTCCCGAAGATCGCGCGCCGCCGCGTCGGTGGATCCGGTGAGGACCTCGTGCGCGTCCGCCCCCTCCTGGAGGGTCGCGCGCATCCGACCGTGATCGAACCGAAGGTCGATGGCCTCGACCTGGTCTCGTGGGCATCGAACAACCGGGAGAGGATCGCCTCCCTCCTCACCCGAAACCACGCGCTTCTCTTTCGCGGCTTCGAGGCCGACGGATCGAACCGCCAGTCGTTGATCGATCGCTTCGAGCGATTCGTCGAAACGGCGTCCACCGGCGAGCGCCTCTTCTACAAGGATCGCTCGACCCCGCGGAACAGCTACGGCGACCGGATCTACAACGCCACGGTCTATCCGCCCGACCAGACGATTCGTCTACACAATGAGGGCACCTATTGGGTGACCTGGGCACGCAAGATCTTTTTCGCCTGCGTTACGAACGCCGAGACCGGCGGGGAGACGCCGATCGGCGACGTGCATGCCGTCTACGAGCGCATCGACCCCGAAGTCCGCAAGGAGTTCGAGGCCAAGGGCGTGCTCTACGTGCGCAACTACAACGACGGCTTCGGACTCACCTGGCAGAACGTCTACCAGACCGAGGACCCGAACGAGGTCGAGGCCTACTGCAACGCAAACGACATCCAATTCGAGTGGAAGGACGGTGGGCGACTGCGCACCCGCCAGCTCCGCCCCGCGGTGCGCGTCCACCCAGACGGCGGCGAGAAGCTCTGGTTCAACCACGCGGCCTTCTTCCATGTGAGCTCCCTCGACCCGACGACCCGCGACGCGTTCCTCTCGGAGCTCGGCGAGGACGGGCTCCCGTACAACACCTACTACGGGGACGGTTCGTCGATCGACCCCGACACCATCGCGCACATCCACTCCGCCTACGAAGCGGAGAAGGTCGTCTTCCGCTGGCAGACCGGGGACGTCGCGCTCTACGACAACATGAGAATCGCCCACGCTCGCCAGCCGTTCACCGGAGAGCGGCTGACGCTCGTGGCGATGACCGAACCCTACCGCGGTCCCGAGACCGTGGGTGACGGACCAGACATCCGATGACGAACGAAACGATCCAGGGCTTCAGCATCTCGCCCCTTCAGCATCACCTCTGGCGGACCCAGGGCCCCGAGTCCGTCGGCTCACGTATCGCCCTGCTACGCGCTCGCGTTCAAGGGGACCTCGACGCGGACCGACTGCGCGATGCCCTGCTCGAACTCGCGCGTTCGAACGAGATCCTGCGCACGGTCTATCCGCTGCTCCCAGGCACCCACGTTCCGGTGCAGTCGATCCTCGATGAGGTCCGGGTCGCGTTCGAGGAGAGCACGTCCCCGGTCGAAGAGGTCGAGCGTCGCTTCGCGAGCGACCCCTTCGATGTCAAGGACGGCCCGCTCCTGCGGGCGGCGCTCGTGCGCTCGGGAGCCGATACCTATTTCGTCCTCGCACAGCCGACGATCTCCGCCGACGCGGTCTCGCTCTGGAACCTCGTCGAGAAGACCTGCGCGGTACTGCGCGGCGAGGCACCGGCCGCCCCCACCGAAGAGGACGAGGGGCCGATGCAGTTCGCCGACATCGCACAGTGGCTGCACGATCACCTCGAGAGCGAAGACGCCGAGGAGGGCATCGCCCACTGGCACGCGATCGGTTACGGGATGGGCGAGATTCAGCTTCCCCTGGCTTTCGATCGCGGGGAAGCGGTGACCGGTGTCGGCCGGCACGCCGAGCCCTTCGATGCCGGGGCGCGTGCGGCCCTGTCCGCCGCCGCGGAGCAGTTGGGCGTTGCCCAAAGTTCCGTCCTGTTCGCCGCCTGGAGCGCGTTCCTCGCTCGCAGCTCGGAGCAACACGATCTCATCGTCGGTGACCTCTCTCTCGGTCGCGGATTCGAGGGGCTCGACGAGGCCCTCGGACCCTACGGACGCTTCCTTCCGATCGCGGTCCACGTGGACATGGGGGAAGACGGAACGACTCTCGCCTCGCTGGCGAAGGAGCTGGATGAGGCCCGCGGTCTCGCCGGCGAACACCATGAAGCCTTCGACTTCGAGCGGGCGGGCGCCGGAGGGAAGACGCTCCTGCCGGTCACGTTCGCGATGCACGCCGAGGTCGAGCCCACGAAGGCCGGGAACGCGACGTTGACGCTCGAAGCGCGAAGCTGCGACGCCGAGCCGCCCCGCATCGGGCTCGAACTCGATCTCGGATGCGCCGATCCCAAGCTGGTGTTCGCCTACGCGAAACGCCACCTCACCGAAGAAGACGTCGCCGCGATGGCGGACTCCTTCGTGACATTCCTCGCCGCGGCCCTCGCCCGTCCCGAGGCCTCGCTGGCGGAGCACTCGATGGTCTCTCCGGCGATGCGAGCGACCCTCTTGGAACGATTCGCTCTCGGACCGGACACCCCTGCGCCCGGAGAGCCTGTCCACGCCGCGATCTTCCGCATCGCCGCCGAAACGCCCGACGCGCCCGCCGTGGGTGCTCCCGACGGCAGCCTGAGCTATGGCGAGCTCGCGGAGCGCGCCCACCGCATCGCGAATCATCTGATCGCCCTAGGGCAGGGCCCGGGCAAGTTCGTCGGCCTGCACCAGGGCCGCTCCACGGACCTCGTCGCGTCGATCCTCGGGACCCTCGAGGCCGGCGCCGCCTACCTACCGCTCCCGCCGGAGTATCCCGCCGAGCGCATCGCGTTCATGCTCGAAGACACGGGCGCCGAGGTCGTCCTGTCGAACCGCGCCCACCGATCCGAACTCCCCGATTCGGTGAGGGCCCAGGTCATCTGCCTCGACGATTGCGAAGAGCTCTCGGCACAGCCCGCCGAGGCACCCGAGCCGCGCGGTTCGCTCGACGATCCCGCCTACGTGATCTTCACTTCGGGCTCGACCGGCAAGCCGAAGGGCGTGCCGATCCCCCACCGCAACCTTGCCCACTCGACCGCGGCGCGCTCGGACGTCTATCGCCACCGCGTCGAGAGCTTCCTGCTCGTCTCGAGCTTCGCCTTCGACAGCTCGGTGGCCGGAATCTTCTGGACACTCAGCCAGGGGGGCAAACTCATGCTGCCCGAGGACGGTTTCGAGCAGGAGATCGGCCAACTCGCAGCGCTCTTCGCCGAGCACGGTGTCACGCACACTCTCGGTCTGCCTTCCCTGCACAAGCTCGTACTCGAAAGCGCGGAGAATGGCCAGCTCGATTCGCTTCGCACGGTCATCGTCGCGGGGGAGAGCTGCCCCGCTGAGTTGATCCGCCTCCACCGCGAGCGACTCCCCGACACCGAGCTCTACAACGAATACGGCCCGACCGAGTGCACGGTCTGGAGCACCTGCTTCGACTGCCTCGAGCCCTTCGAGCGCCGCAGCGTTCCGATCGGCCGTCCGATTCCGCGCGCGCAGGCCTACGTGGTCGACGCCCAGGGCGAACTCGCCGCGATCGGCTGTTCGGGCGAACTCCTGATCGCCGGCGCGGGCGTCGCACCGGGCTACCTCGGTCGCCCCGAACTGACCGCCGAGCGCTTCACGACCCTGGACCTCGGCGATGGAACCTCCCCGCGCGTTTACCGCACGGGCGACCGCGTGCGCTGGCTCCCCAGCGGGAACCTCGAATTCCTGGGTCGCACGGACCACCAGGTGAAGATCCGCGGCTACCGGATCGAGCTCGAGGAGATCGACGCCGTCCTCGCTTCCCATCCCGATGTCCGCGAAGCGGTGGTGATGGCACGTGAGGACACGCCCGGTGACCTGCGCCTGGTGGCCTACGCCCAGCCCCGCGCCGGGGCCGAGCTCGACCCGGCCGGTCTGCGCGACCACCTCGCGGGCCCGCTGCCGGACTACATGGTCCCCGCCCACTTCGTGATCCTCCCGGACCTGCCCTTGCTCCCGAACGGCAAGGTCAACCGCAAAGAACTGCCCGCCCCGGACCAAGCCACCTCCCTCGTACGCGCGGCCTATGTCGAACCCAAGACCTCGCTGGAAAAGGCTCTCTCCTTGATCTGGAGCGATGTCCTCGGCGCCGATCGCGTCGGACTCGACGACGACTTCTTCGACCTCGGCGGGCACTCGATCCTCGCGACCCAGCTCTTCGCGCGCATCGTCGACCTCCTCCAGGTCCGCATCCAGCTCCGCGCCATTTTCGACGTACGCACCCTAGGCGGCCTCGCGAACCACATGCGTGAAGAAGCGGACGACCCCGCGCTGCTCGAGGAAACAGCGAGCGTGATCCTCTCCGCGCTGGATTGAGTACGGAGTCGGAGTACGGAGTCAGCGGGGAGTACGGAGTCAATCCCGTCCCCGCCGGGCCACGCGTCGCCAGCACTTGCGGAGCATGAAGACGACCGTCATCAGGATCAGGATCAGGTCGTAGGAGATCGACTTGTGTTGGATGTAGTGCTCCTCGCCCTCGAAGCGCAGCTTCCAATCCTCGATCGTCTTGTCGCCGATCGCGTTTTCTAGGACGGAGACCTGGCTGATGTTCGTGAGCCCGGGTTTGACGAGGTAGCGGCGGTTGAAGCCCGGGATGTGCTCGGCGAGGAGTTCGTTGAGCTTCGGGGCGATCGGGCGCGGGCCGACGAACTCCATGTCGCCGCGCACGACGTTCCAGAGCTGGGGCAGCTCGTCGATCTTCGAGTCGCGCAGGAAACGGCCGATGCGTGTCACCTCGGGGTTGTCCACGGTGACTCCCTTCTGGAGGTCCTCGTTGCGGTCGGCCCCCACACGCATGCTGCGCACCTTCACGATCCGGAACGTGCGGCCGAGGAAGCCGGGGCGCTCCTGGGTGTAGAGGAACGAGCCCTTCGAACTGACCCGCACCGGGATGTAGAGGATCAGGAGCAGGGGGAGCGCGAGGAGGAGGAGCACGAGTGCGACGAGGCGCTGCAGGAGCGCCCAGACCGTGTTCGTGAGCTGCCACTCGCGGTGGACGTGCCGCAGGTCCACCCCCTCGAGGGAAAGGTAGCCCCGGCGGCCGCGGTCGTTCGACCCCCCCGCGGTCATCGCGCGTCCTCTCCGTTCGAACCGACCGCCGCTCCCTCGCGCTCGTTCCACTCGCGCAGCAGGCGATGGATCGAATAGGCCGAGTGTCGCACGCCGCCGAAAGCGTGGCGTCCGAGACGATGGCGCTCCACCATCGACTGGAGCTTGGCCTCCATCATGTCGAGGATCGGGCGCCAGCTCGCGGGGTCGGACTTGTCGCACATCCCGTCACAGCCCAGGTTGATGAGCTGCTTCAGCGTGTCGACGTCGAGCACGCCCGAAAAGGCGATGATCGTCGCGGTCGGATGCTCGGCCCGCACCGAACCCGCGAGGCGGGCCGCGAGGTGGTCCCCGTGGAAGTCGTTGTCCAGGAAGTAGAAGTCGAAGCGGCCGCCGGCGTCGGGTTCCGTGCGCTTCTCGATCTCGAGGTCGGGGAAACGGCTCGAGAGCAGGAGTTCGAGATGATCGAGGGCGAAGGGGTCGTCGTCGACGAGCAGAGCGCGCGGGGCCCGCGGGCCATACCGCCCCTCATCCTTGCCCTTCGGGAGTGCACCCTCCAAGGCACACTTGGCGAGCAGCCACGCCCCCCAGGGAAGACCGCGAAGGATGTACTTCCCGAAGTAGCGCTTCGGTTCGTGGAAGAGCGCGTGAGCCGCCTCGAGCCCGGTGCGCTGCATCCAGCGCGGTGCGGGACGGCGTTCGCCCGCGAGGATTCGCAGTGCTCCATTCACGCCGAGCCACCAGGCCTCTGGTCGGTCGTGGCGCAGGAAGGAGATCAGCTCCTCCTGCACCTGCGATTCGATGCCCACGAAGACGAGGTCGGGACGCGCCTCGTCGATCGCGCGGCTGAGGCGCGCCATCTCGATCGGGTCTCCTTGAACACTCCCGGGCGCGGGAGAGCAGCCGACGATCCGGAGCTCGGGGTGCCGCTCCTGGAAGCTCTTGGCGGCCGCGGTCAGGGTCCCGGAGTCCTCGGCGATCAGGAAGACCGAGCGCCGGCACGCCGCCGCCTCCTCGACGAGGAGCTCGACGAGTTCGAAGAGCTGCACGCGCTCGGGAAGTGGCGTGCGCTGGAGGCGACAGGCCCAGAGGAGAAGGGTCCCGACCGGGACGCGCAGGCTCGCCGATTCGAAGGTGTCGCGCTGCTCCGGATCGCGCGCGCAGCGCAGAAGAACGTCGAGGTCCGCCCCGAACAGCCAACCGCCACGCCCGCGGTCGAGTTCGTCCAGGATCAGGTCGGTGCATTCGGAGGTGCTGAGCGGATGCAGCCCCGTCCCGAAGAGCCCCACCTCGGGAAGTTCGGACATGCCGCGCTCGGGGCGCCAGGGAAAGCGCTGTCCGGTTCCGGATGCGGTCATCGCTCGATCTCCCACATGCGGACAGCCATCGACAAGAGATCGATCGGGGCTGGAAAAAACTTCAAGGGATTCGATCGGGGTGTGGCGGCGAGCCTTCGGATCCGGGTGCTCCCCACAGTCTATCCGTCACGCTTCGCCCGCGCGGATGAACCCCGATTTGATGCCGCTACTCCTGCGCTTCGAGACGCCGGTTCCACTCCTGGAAAAGATCCTTGAAGGTGCGCACGAGGTAGCTCCCCGAGAGGGTGTCGGGAGGGCGGCTACGCTCCTCTTCCAGGGTTTCCACCGCGCGGTCCAGGGACTCGAGCATGCGGGGCATGTCCGTGGGCACCTTCTTGTCGCAGACGCCGCTGCAGCCTGCGTTCAGGAGCTCCTTCAGCGTGCCTCGATCGAGCGAAGCCGAGAACGCGATGATCACCGCGCGGGGACGCTGGGCGCGGATCCGGCGGGCCAGGCGGCCGGCCAGTCGGATGCCCTCGAAGTCGTCGTCCAGGAAGTAGAGGTCGAATTCACCGGTCGGGTCGGGCTCCAGCCGCCGCTCGATCTCGAGCCCGGGATAGCGGTCCAGGAGGATCGCCTGGAGAAACTCGATCGCGTACTCGTCGTCGTCGAGCAGGAGCGCTTTCAGTCCGGTTCCGTGGGGCATGGCGGGGAGATCCTACCCCGATTCCCCCTGGGGAAGGATCGCCTCGGCCCGTGGTCGAGGAGGAATTCACCCCGGCGGAATCCGCGCCGCGGCCAGGAGCGCACCCAACTCGGCCAGGGCCTCGGAGAGCTCCGTCTCCCCGCCGCCGGCGCGGATCAGGTCTTCGCACCGGCCGGCCGCGGCTGAGATCGCCGGGAAGCCGTAGTTCGAGGCCGTGCCCCGGAGGCGGTGCACGCGGGTGCGCAGGCTCTCCAACTCCCCGTCCCGGTGCAAACCCTCGATTTCGGGCCAGAGGGCCTCGAACGACGCGAGGTAGCGTTCGACCAGCGGCCGAAAGCGCGGATTGTCGGAAAGCGAGAAGACGTCTTCCCCTCCGCCAGCCGCGGGAACGGTGGCCGGCTCCTCGCCTCCGGCCTTCTCCCCCGGACGGGCCAGGTGGCGGGAGATCGTTTCGAAGAAGAGCGAGGGCACGACCGGCTTCGAGATGTACCCCGAGCACCCCGCCTCCCGACAACGCTCCTCGTCCCCCGAGAGGGCCAGGGCGGTCAGCGCGATCACGGGTTCCTCGATCCCCGCCGCGACCAGACGGCGCGTCGCCTCATAGCCGTCGAGGACGGGCATGTTCATGTCCATCAGGATCGCATCGAAGGCACGCCCGTTGCGCTTCGCGGCGAGCACCGTTTCGACGCCCGACTGGCCGTCGTCCGCGGTCTCCACCTCGGCCCCGGACTCCTCGAGGAGGAAACGCAGGACCTCCTGATTCTCCGGACTGTCATCGACGATCAGGAGGCGCCGGCCGGCGAAGGTGCGTTCCGGCGGGGACGCGACGCCGAATCCCTCCCGGCTCAGGGCCTTGCAGGTCTCCCGCGCTTCCTCACCCGCGGGCACGAGCGGGAGTCGGACGGCGAAGCAACTGCCCTGCCCCACCTCGCTCTCCACCGTGACCATGCCGCCGAGAAGGCGCGCCAGGTGGCGGCAGATGTCCAGCCCGAGTCCCGCGCCCCCGAATCGTGTATCCCGGGACGGATTCACCTGGGAGAACGGACGGAAGAGGTCTCGCAGCGCTTCGGGCGCGATACCGATGCCGGTGTCGACCACCTCGAAGAGAAGCGCGTCCCGCTCCTCCCCGGCGAGAGCGAGACGAACCTCGACACGGCCCTCGTTCGTGAACTTGATCGCGTTCCCGACGAGGTTCACGAGGATCTGCTTCAGCCGCATCGGGTCGGTCAAGACGCAGTCCGGCACCTCCTCGGCAACGCTCATGCTGAGTTCGAGCATCTTCTCGCGCGCCTGCCGAGCGAGGAGCTCCAGGACCTCCGCGATGAGATCACGGACGCAGCAGGGTTCATGGGAGACCTGCATCTCGCCCGCTTCGATCTTCGAAAGGTCGAGCACATCGTTGATCAGACTCAACAGGTACCCCGTGCTGCGCCGGATGTTCCGCGCCCAGGTCTCCTGCTTCTTGCGATCCACGTTCGAGCGCGAAAGGAGCTCGGCGTATCCAACGATCGCGTTCATCGGAGTGCGCAGCTCGTGGCTCATGTTCGCGAGGAACTCCGACTTGTAGCGGTTCGCGGCGCGCTCGCGCTCCACCGACTTGGCGAGGTCCTCGGAGATGACCTCGCGCTCGCGCTCCGCGATCCGGCGCTCGATCGCTCGAGCGTAGGAATCGACGATGATGCCCAGCAGTGCCAGCTCCTCGTCCTCCCAGTCGCGCGTGGCGGAGGTGTCGACGAATCCGAAGAAGCTCTCGAGGCGGCCGTGGATGATCACCGGCAGGACGAGCAGCGCGCGGACGTCCGGACGCAGGACCCCCGACCCCTCCTTCGGGACGATCCCCGATTCGGCGACGTTCGGAATGCGGATCGGCTTGCCCTTCGCGAGCAGGTCCGTCGCCCAGGTGTAGCCCTCGCTCGGTTCGGGGTGCGGCTCGATCAAGTGGATGTCTCCCTCCTCCTCCGTCCACTGGTGCGTGCGGAAGACCCAGCGGCGGTCCTCGCGGTAACGGCATAGGTAGGATCGGGAAACACCGAGGATGCGTCCCACGCCCGACAGGACGATTCCGATCGCGCGGTTCAGATCGTCGTGTTCGAGCAGACTCGTCGCGACCTTGCGGGAGACTTCGTTCAGGGCGAGCAGCTTTTCCCTTTGGCGCTCGGCGGCCTTGCGCTCGGTGATGTCGTGCGCGATCACGGCGAGCCCGATCACCTCGCGCGTCTGGGAATGCTGGATCGAAAAGGCGTTGACCCAGGCGGGAGTCGCGTCCGTCCCGCCGAAACCGCGCAATGGAAGCTCGCCGCGCCATCGGCCCGAGCGAATCGTGGGCAGGACCTCGGCATCGAGTCGGTTCCGCTCGCTGTCCGGGAAGAGCTCTCGCAAGCCGTGACCCGTCATCTCGGAGGCATCGACGAGTCCGAGCAATTCCGCCCCCGCCGGGTTCATGTAGGTGATCGAACCTTCCGGGTCCGCGACGCAGATCATCTCCGCACTGTTCTCGATCAGGCTGATGAGCTGATCGCGTTCCTCGATCAGCCCCTGACTTCCGCTCGAGTCTCGGATCAGCGCGAAGATGTGGGGCTCGCCCCCCCACACTCCGGACCAGAGCCGTGCCTCGACGGCATAGGTGGAACCATCCTTGCGTCGATTGTGGCCGAAGAGGAACTGCGGTCCCTCGGCATCGAGGGCCTCCAGGACCTTCTGGAACCCCTCACGGGTCTGGCGCGTGCCTATCTCCCAGATCGCCCGCCCGATGAGTTCCTCGGCGCGGTAGCCGAGCTGGCGCAGCGCGCAGTCGTTCGCGTCGACGATCCGGCCCTCGCGATCGATCACGAGGCATTCGTCGGGAGCGCTGCGAAGTGGGTCCGCCTCCACGGCCCCATCCCCCGCACTCCCCGCCGGACTCCCCGATGCGTCGAGCCCACCGGTTCGTACCAGCCGCTCGATCGCTCCCTCTCCGTGGGTCTCGTCTCTTGCCATGCCGTGTCCGCCGCACCCGGCGTTCGCCGCCCGCATTCTACCCCGCGGGCTGGCTCGTCGCCGAGAAGCCCGGATAGCATACCGGAGCGATCGAGCCCGCCATGCAGACGCACCGCATCCTCCTCTCCCTGCTCCTTCTCTCGGCCCCCTACGCGGCGCAGGAGCACGATTGGGAAGACCCGAGCATCCTCGGACGCAACAAGGAGGCGCCGCACGCGACCCTCGCTCCCTTCTCCGACCGCGACGATGCGCTTCGCGGGCAGCGCGAGCGATCGCCGTGGGTCCGCTCCCTGAACGGCCCTTGGCGTTTCCACTGGGTCGCGAGCCCCGAGGCCCGTCCGCGCGACTTCCAGCGCATCGACTTCGACGCGAGCGGTTGGGACACGATCCCCGTCCCGAGCAACTGGCAACTCGAAGGCCATGGGACGCCGATCTACACGAACGTCACCTACCCCTTCCATCGCGATCCACCGCGCGTGATGGGCGAGGTCCCGGAGTCTTGGACGAAGCACCGGCTCCCCAATCCCGTCGGCTCCTACCGGCGCACCTTCGAGCTCCCCGGCGGTTGGGACGGTCGCGAGGTCTTCCTGCACTTCGACGGCGTGCAGAGTGCGTTCTACCTGTGGGTCAACGGCGAGGAGGTCGGCTACAGCCAGGGCTCGATGACCCCGGCCGAGTTCCGCATCACGCCCTACCTGCGGCCCGGCGAGAACGTCGTCGCCGCACAGGTCTACCGCTGGTCCGACGGGAGCTACCTCGAAGACCAGGACTTCTGGCGCCTCTCGGGGATCTTTCGCGATGTCTATCTCTTCTCGACACCGAAGCTCCACATCGCGGACTTCTTTGCGCTGCCCCACCTCGACGCAGCGTTCGAACAGGGCGAACTCGAGGTGCGCTTCGAGCTCGCCGACTACGATTCCGGACTCCAGGAGAGCGCGGTGCGCCTCGAACTCCTGGATTCCGACGGCACGACCGTGGCGCGCGGCGCCTGGCACGGGAGGCTCGCTCCGGACGAAGACGGGCGCACTCGCGGTGCCGCCTCGCTCACCGTCGACCGCCCCGCGCTTTGGTCCGCGGAATCCCCCACCCTCTACCGCCTGCTCCTTTTCCTCGAGGACGAAGGCGGCCGCGCCCTCGAGGTCGAAACCTGCCGTGTCGGCTTTCGCGAGGTCGAGATCCGGGGCGAACTCCTGCTGATCAACGGCACGCCGGTCAAGCTCAAGGGCGTGAACCGCCACGAGCACGACCCCGATCGCGGACACGCGATCGGTCGCGAGCGCATGATCCAGGACATCGAGCTCATGAAGCGCGCGAATGTGAACACCGTGCGCACGAGCCACTATCCGAACCAGCCGCTGTGGTATGAGCTCTGCGATCAGTACGGCCTCTATGTGATCGACGAGGCCAACCTCGAGAGCCACGGCATGGGCTACGGGGATGCCTCCCTGGCCCATGACCCGCGCTGGGAAGCCGCCCATGTCGACCGGCAGGTCTCGATGGTCGAGAGAGACAAGAACCACCCCTGCGTGATCCTCTGGTCGATGGGCAACGAGGCCGGACCGGGCGAGAACTTCGCCGCGTGCCGCGAGGCGATCCGTTCCCTCGACACCTCGCGTCCGATCCACTACGAGCGCGACAACGCGAAGGCGGATCTCGACAGTGTGATGTACCCGAGCGTGGAATGGCTCGAGAGCGCCGGCGCGAACGGATCGGATCGCCCGCTCCTGATGTGCGAGTACGCCCATGCGATGGGGAACGCCGTCGGGAACCTCGCCGAGTACTGGGACACGATCTACCGCCACGACCGCCTCCTCGGCGGCTGCATCTGGGACTGGGTCGATCAGGGCTTGCGGCGCCGCAACCCCGACGGCAGTGAGGACTTCCTCTACGGCGGCGACTTCGGCGATGTCCCGAACGACGGCTCGTTCTGCATCAACGGGCTCGTCGGGCCCGACCGCGCTCCGACCCCGAAGCTGGGCGAGGTGCGCCATGTGTACCGCAACATCGTCACGCGTCCCGATGACCTCTCCCTGGGGCGCGTGCGCATCGAGAACCGCTTCGCCTTCACGAACCTCTCCGACTTCGAGGCGCGCTGGAGTGTCCGTGAGGACGGGCGAACGATCCAGGCCGGCAAGCTCGCCGCGTTGACGATCGCACCCGGCGAGACGGAAACCGCGTCGATCCCGATCGAGCCGTGGGAGCGAAGACCGGGGACGGAGAGCTTCCTGCGGGTCAGCTTCCACCTGCGCACCGCGGAGCCCTGGGCACCGGCGGGCTTCGAGATCGCGGCGGATCAGCTCCCGCTCCCCGGACCCACTCCTCCCCCCGTCCACACCAACCTCGGCCTCCTCCCTCCGCTTCGGCTCGAGCGCGAAGGCGGGCGCACGACGATTCTCGGCGACGGATTCCGGATCGTGTTCGACGACTCCGCCGCCGCGATCGTCGCATGGGAAGGCGCGGGACGCTCCTTGCTCGCCGGCGTACGCGCACGCCCCCCCGGCCCGCTCCTCAACGTCTATCGAGCGCCGGTCAACAACGACCGCTACTGCCTGCGGCCCTGGGAACAGGAAGAACTGTGGCACCTCGAACGCGCGGTGGATTCGTTCGAAGTGGAGCCGATCGCACCCGGGCTCCTCCAGGTGCGCGCGACGACGACCGAGCGTGGAAGGGGCGCGGCGCACTTCGAGGTTCGCTCCACCTGGACGATCCTCGGCGACGGCACGGTCCACACCGCGATGAACGTCGTCCCGCGCGACGCTCCGAGCGTACTCGCGCGCGTCGGCGTCTCGATGCACCTCGCGGGCGCGCTCGAGGAGCTCGAGTGGTTCGGCCGCGGACCGCTCGAGAACTACCCCGATCGAAAGACCGGCTCTGAGATCGACCGCTTCGTTTCGAGCGTGTCCGATCAGTTCGTGCCCTACATCGATCCTCAGGAGTGCGGTGCAAAATGCGATGTGCGCTGGGTCGCGCTGCGCGACGGCGAGGGCGCCGGACTGCTCGTCGCCGCGGCGACTCCCTTCTCCTTCACCGCGCTGCACCAGACCTCGCGGGAGCTCGCCCTCGCTCGGCACCCCGGCGACCTCCCGGCGCGAGAGGACACGGTGCTCTCGATCGACGCCGCGGTAAACGGACTCGGCGGTGCGAGCTGCGGGCCGCGTCCGATGGCACGCTACCTCCTGCGCGCGGAACCGCTCGCGTTCTCGTTCTGGATGCGTCCACTCCCCATCGGGGCGGATCCGGGCGAAATGGGTCGCCGACGCGTGCCGATCGCTCCGCCCGTCACGATCCGGCGCGATGCGAGCGGGCTCGTCACGATTTCCCCCGACGACGTCCAGGTCCGCGTGCGCGTACTCGAGAGCGATTCCAGGAGCCGCCCCTACACGGGCCCCTTCCTCTGCGCGGACGCGGCGACGATCGAGGCCTGGAGCGTCGCGGACGGATTCCTCCACGGCGCCGTGGCGCGCGCGAGCTTCGAGTCGATCGTTCCGCGCGGAAACTGGCAAGTCGTCTCGGTCGACAGCGAAGAGCCGGGGGAAGGTCTCGCCGCCCATGCGATCGATGGCGATGCCGCTACGTTCTGGCACACGGCCTGGAGCAGCGCGGCCCCGCCTCCCCCGCACGAGCTCCTCCTCGATCTCGGCGAGCCGTTCGAGCTCAGCGCGCTGCGCATCCTGCCGCGCCAGGACAGCTCGAACGGCCGCATCGCTCGCTTCGAGGTACGCGCCGCCCTCGAGAGGGACGGGTTCGGGGACCCGATCGCGTCGGGCACACTCGTCGACTCGAGCCGCTGGCAGGAGATCCCGTTCAAGGCGCCCGTACGCGCGCGCTTCCTTCGCATCACCGCGCTCTCCGAGGTGCACGGTCGACCCTGGACGACGATCGCGGAACTCGACGTCGTGAGGGCGCGGTGACGCCCCTTCGCGCGCTGCGCCCGCGCGCCCTGGCAGGGCTCTTTACGCTCGCCCTCGTCGTGCGCCTGGCGGTGCTCGTTTCTCTGCGCGACGCTCCGTTCGCGCGCGTCCTTCTCGGCGACGCGGAAGGGTTCGTCGCCTGGGGTCGCGAGATCGCCGCGGGGGATTGGTTCGGGCACGAGGTGTTCTACCAGGCCCCGCTCTACCCGTATTTCCTCGGGATCCTTTTCGCACTCGGCGGCGGTGTCCTCGCGGTCAAGGTCGTGCAGGCCCTCCTCGGCGCCCTCGCCTGCGTCGCGATCGCGAGCGCGGCGGCGCTGCTCTTCGACCGCCGCCCCGCCGACGATGCGGGTCTCGGCCGCGTCGGTGGCGCAGGGATCCTGGCCGGGGTGTTCGCCGCGCTCTACGGGCCGTCGATCTGGCTCGAGGGACTGATCCACAAGACCGCGCTCGCGACCTTCTTCGGAAGCCTCCTCGTCTGGCTCCTCGCGCGCGAGGTGGCCCGGGCCCGGGATGGCGCTCCGGAGTCGCGCGGGCGCATGTCCACGGGTTCCGCGCTCGGCATCGGGCTCACGCTCGGCCTCCTCGCGCTCCTCCGCGAGAACTCCCTGGTCCTCCTGTTCCCGCTCCTCGGCTGGTTCGCTGTCGCGAGGGATCGGCGTCGCGTCCTCCCCGCCTTCCTCCTCGGACTCGCGCTCCTCCTCGCTCCGGTCGGTTGGCGCAACGCGTCCCTCGGCGGCGCGTTCCTACCGACCGCATCGAACGCCGGGGTGAACTTCTACATCGGAAACTCGAGCGACGCGGACGGGCTCTACCGCCCGCTCATCGCCGGCCGGGGGCACGCCCGTTTCGAGTCCGACGACGCGCACGCGATCGCCGAGCGGATCGAGGGCCGCGAACTCTCCCCCGCCGGGGTCTCGTCGTTCTGGCTCCGGCGGGCTGTGGACGAGATCCGCGAACAGGGACTGCGCTGGCCGAAGCTCCTGCTCTGGAAGACCCTGCTGGTCTCGAACCGCATGGAGATCATGGATGCCGAATCGTTCGAGTCCGCGCGCTCCGCTTCGTTCCTCCTCGCCCTGCTCGGATTCCTCGGGCACTTCGGGTTCCTGCTCCCGCTCGCGGTCGCGGGTTGGTGGTTCTCGCGCCGCGACGGGGTCGGGCTCTTCGCGCTCTGCGCGCTCCTCTTGGCGGCGAGCATCGCGCTCTTCTTCGTAACGGCGCGCTTTCGCATCGCGCTCGTCCCGTGGCTCATGCCCTTCGCGGCGCGAGGGGCCCTCGGTCTCGTGCGCGGGCTCCGGGACCCGTGGATTCGCCGACGCTCCAGGCCCGCGATCCTGCTCGCCGCCGGGGCCGCCCTCGTCGCCAACGCGCCGATCCACGCATTCTCCTCCGCGCTCTTCGGGATCGAACTCGCCGGCGATCCGATCGGCACGACCTGGACGAACATCGCGAGCGCCCGGCTGCGTGCGGGCGACGACGAAGGGGCCTACCGCGCCGCCGCCGCGGCGATCGGGCGCGACCCGAACGACGCGAACGCCCTCTTCAACCTCGCCCAGGCCGCTTCCGGCCTCGGTCGCACGGACGAAGCCCTCGCCGCCTTCGCCGAAGCGGAGCGTCTGGAGCCCGCGTTCGCCCCCGATTGCGAACTGCAACTCGGCCGGCTGCTCGCGATCTCGGGCAACCTCCCCGCCGCCCTGGAACACTTCGAGCGTGCGGTGGTCCTCGCCCCCGATTCCGGGCTCGCCCACTACAGCCTGGGCCTCGCCCTGCGCCAATCCGGCCGGGACGCCGAGGCCGAAGCCGCCTACCGCGAGTCGATTCGCCTCGACCCGAGCTTCCCCGACGCCCACCACAACCTCGGATTCCTGCTCGAACGTCGCGGGGACAGGGCCGGCGCGATCGAACAGTACCGCGCCGCCCTCGCCGCCGATCCCGAGTTCGAGCTCTCGCGGGAGCGGCTGCGAAAGCTCGGGATCGCCGAGTGAGCCGACCTCACCCCCGGATCGCGACCGAGAGCGCGTAGCCGGGCTCCTTCGACGCGCAGAAGACGCTGTGCATCGCGGTACGGTCGAGACCGTGGTTGGGCAAGAGGAGGGCATCCCCGGGGCGCAGGAGGAGGGCGTGACCGGCGTCGACGAGGAAGGCGGTGAACTCCGGGCCGTCGAGAAAGGGGGCGAAGAGGCCGCAGTTCGGCTCGGCGAGTGCGGCCAGGGTCGGGGCGCGGCGCTCGGTCGCACGGTGGATCGCGCCCCAGGCCTCTCCGAGCTGCTCGCGGAGCCAGGGCATCTCGCCCTCCCGGATCCAGCCGACGAACTCCCGGACCCGCGCGGCGAGTTCCTCGATCGAGAGGGCGAGCCAGAGGGTACGGCCGGTGAGCTGGGCGTAGAGGACGCCGAGCTGGCGCGTCGGGCCGGACTCCTCGGGGAAGGCGTCGTGATGGAAACGCGCACCGCCGTTCGGAGCGTTCCAATAGGCGATGTGCGCGGCGGGCTGGACGGGGCGGCCGGCGAGACGCTCGATGCGCTGCCAGAGTTCGGTCGCGCCGGCGAGGGAACGCGCGCCGGGGAGGATGCGTTCGGCGAACTCGCGCACCGCGGCGTGGCGGAGGGGGTCCGCGCTCGCGTCGTCGTCGCCCTCGATGCCGAAGAAGACGCGCACGCGCAGGGAACGATCGTCCTTCGCGAGCGAGAGGCGGCCCGTCTTCACCCAGACCTCGACCCTCTCCCCGTCGGCCTCCTCGCGGGCGACGCGGATGCGCGCGAGGTCGCGCTCGGGATCGAAGAGGACCGCCTCATCGGAGGGCTCGATCGACCACGCGGGACCGAGCCGGGACGCGCGCTGTTCGAGCAGGGCACGCAGGCCGCTCGGTTCGAGGAGCGCGGCGTGCAGGGCCGGCAGGTCTTCGGACACGAGCGCGCCGCGCACGCGGCTCGCCCCCTCCGGCACGAAGATCGGGCGCGCGGAGACCCAGCGTTCGAGTTCGATCACCTCCCGCCGACTGCGGCGTGGGCGCTTCGGGAGCAGACCCTCGGGTTCGAGTTCCGCGACGCGCCCGAGTTCGAGCCCGCGCCGACGGAGGCGCAGCTCTTCCCGGATGCGCTTGCGAACTTCACGCTCGAACTCGCGATCCTCTCCCCCGCCGAGCGAGATGACGGGGCGCGCCTCGGGGATCCGCTCACGGTCGGGAGCCAGAACGATGTCCCGGAAGAGCCCGGGCCCGGGCTCGCGCGAAACGGACCGACCCCCACGCCCGCGCGGTCGGCGGCGAGCGTGGGGGTCGGTCACGGTGCTTCGAAGGGTGGGGCGGCCCTTCCTACTTCACTTCCCAGGTGTCGCCGGCGTAGATCAGGTCCTCGAGCTTGCCGGGGCCCTTCTTCTCCGTCACCGCCGCCATCTGAGCGTGCAGGTCATCCTCGTAGCAGGGCGCATCCACGGAGCGGAAGATTCCGATCGGGTCGGGCAGCTCCCCGCCGCGCTCGATGCTCGCGAAGAGCATCGCGGGCGCCGGGCTCGGGATGCCGGCATTCCAGACGCTGGCATCCGAGGCCGCGCAGGCTTCGACGCCGAAACCTTCGATCCGCAGGCCCTTGTCCCGCTCCTTGCCGTAGACGATCGGCTCGCCGGGAACGAGGTCGACGGTCCGGTCACTGCGCACCTTCTTGTCGGCCACGTCATCGAAGGCGCCATCGTTGAAGATCACGCAGTTCTGGTAGACCTCGACGAAGCTCGTGCCCTTGTGGGCCGCCGCGGCCTCGAGCACGCGGGCCATGTGCTTCTGGTCGCTGTCGATCGTCCGAGCGACGAACGTCGCGCCGGCACCGAGGGCGAGGGAGATCGGGTTGAACGGGTTGTCGAGGGAACCGTACGGGCTCGCCTTGGTCACCGCGCCGCGCTTCGAGGTCGGGGAGTACTGCCCCTTCGTGAGACCGTAGATCTCGTTGTTGAACAGCAGGATGTTGACGTCGAAGTTGCGCCGCAGGATGTGGATCAGGTGGTTGCCGCCGATCGACAGCGCGTCTCCGTCACCGGTCACGATCCAGACGCTGAGGTCGGGGTTCGCGATCTTGATCCCGGAGGCGAACGAGGGCGCACGACCGTGGATCGTGTGGAACCCGTAGGTATTCATGTAGTACGGGAAGCGGCTGGAGCAGCCGATGCCCGAGACGAACATGACGTTCTCGCGCGGGATGCCGAGCTTGGCGACGACGCCCTGAACACAGTTCAGGATCGCGTAGTCCCCGCAACCGGGGCACCAGCGGACTTCCTGGTCGGACTTGAGGTCCTTCTTCGTGAGGGTCGCTTCGGGGGTCATGGCTACTTCTCCAGGATGCTCTTGATGCGCTCGACCAGCTCGGAAGCCATGAACGGCTTGCCCTGAACCTTCGGGTAGGAAAGGAAGTTGTGCTCGGGGTACTCACTGCGCAGGACGCGCCAGAGCTGCCCCATGTTGATCTCGGGGATCAGCACGGCCTTGTAGCGGCCGAAGATCGCATCGAGTCCGTTGGGAAGCGGCCAGAGGTGGCGAAGGTGCATGTTCGCCACCGAGAGCCCCGCCTCGCGGCAGGTGTTCGTGGCACTCGTGATCGAGCCCTTCGTGCCGCCCCATCCGAGGACGAGGAGGTCGCCGGACTCGGGGCCTTCGACTCCGGGCGTCTCGATCGAGTCCCGGATGCTGAGCACCTTGTCCTGGCGGTACTGGGTCATCTTCTGGTGGTTCTGCGGGTCGTAGCAGACGTTGCCGGACCCGTCCTCCTTCTCGAGGCCGCCGATGCGGTGCTCGAGACCGGGCGTCCCGGGCAGAGCCCAGGGCCGGCGGAGCTTCTCGTCCCGGAGGAACGGCTGGAATCCCTCCGGGTCCGTGCGGAACTTGACCTCGATCTTCGGGAGCTCCTCCATCCGGGGCAGCTTCCAGGGCTCCGAGCCGTTCGCGATGTAGTTGTCGGAGAGCAGGAACACCGGGGTCATGTACTCGAGCGCGATCCGACAGGCCTCCAGGGCGCAATCGAACGCGTCCGCGGGCGACGACGCGGCGACGACCGGGATCGGCGCTTCCCCGTTTCGCCCGAAGATGGACTGGTAGAGGTCCGCCTGCTCGACCTTCGTGGGCATGCCGGTGGACGGGCCGGCGCGCTGCACGTTCACGATGACCATCGGGAGTTCGACGGAGACGGCGAGTCCAAGGGCCTCGGTCTTGAGCGCGATCCCCGGTCCCGAGGAAGAGGTCACCGCGAGCTTCCCGCAGAAAGCCGCGCCGATCGTCGCGCACACGGCGGCGATCTCGTCCTCCGCCTGGAAGGTCATCACGTTGTGGTTCTTGTACGCGGCGAGCTGCTGGAGGATGTCCGTTGCCGGAGTGATCGGATACGCCCCCAGGAAGAGGTCGAGTCCGGACTGCGCGGCGCCGGCGACGAGTCCGAGGCCGATGGCCTGGTTGCCGAGGATGTTGCGGTAGGTTCCCGCGGGAAGGTCGTTGCAGGCCGGCACCTGGTACTGGCCCTGGAACATCTCGTGGATGTCTCCGGCGTTGTAACCCGCCTGCAGCGCCTTCTGGTTCGCCTCGACGAGTTCGGGGCGCTTCGCGAACTTCTTCGCGAGCCAGTTCATCGTGGGCTCGAGCGGCCGGCTGTAGAGCCAGTACATGAGCCCGAGCGTGTAGAAGTTCTTGCAGCGCTGGACCTCCTTCGAGGAGAGCGGGGAGTCGGCGAGCGCCTCGGCCACGCGCTTGTTGATGTCGACGACGATCACGCGATAGCCCTCGAGGGTTCCGTCCTCGATCGGGTTCGTCTCGAGCTTCGCCTTCTTCAGATCGTTCGCACCGAAGTTGCCCTCGTTGACGACGACGATCCCTCCCGGCTTGAGGTCCTTGATGTTGACGACCAGCGCGGCGGGGTTCATCGCCACCAGCGCGTCGGGTCGGTCCCCCGGGGTGTGGATGTCCTTCGAGCTGAAGTGGAGCTGGAAACCCGAGACACCGGGCCGCGTGCCGGCGGGCGCGCGAATCTCCGCCGGGAAGTCCGGGAAGGTCGCGAGGTCGTTGCCGACCACCGCGCTCGTGCTCGTGAACTGGTTTCCCGTGATCTGCATGCCGTCGCCGGAGTCACCCGCAAAACGGATCGTGACGTCCTCCTGCACCTGCAGGGGCAACTCGGCGCCCGGCTCTTTCGTCTGGGTCATGGTGGGGGTCTTGGGAGGCTGGAGGGCTTCGATCGGGGATCCGAAGGGGCTCCCTCCAGGAATTTGGCGAAGGATTGTGCCACTCCCCCGGGATGGAAGCATCCCATTCCCGACACTTCTCACGGGGTCTGGCCATCGAGGCTATCGACCTTCCGTGCGGGGAACTCCAGTCCGCGCGGGCCCTCGCTCCGGACCGTCTCGACCGCGACCCCGCCCGGCGTCCCCCGCGCCCCCGGCCGGCCCGGGGGCGCTCGATTTCTCACCGATTCCCTGTGGCCGGAATCGGCCCCGCGTGGTTCCCTCGGCGCCCATGAGCACCCAAGTGACCGGAAACGAGCTGGAGCGCGACCTCGCGGCCGCGATCGACGTCGCCCGACGGACCGCGGATCGCGTGCACGGCCTGCGCGGCCTGGAACGCTGGGAGGGCAGGACCCTCGCCGATGTGGGCGACCAGGCCGGTGACGGCTACCTGCAGGGGTTCTTCCTCGGCCGCTACCCCGAGGACGGCATCCTCTCCGAGGAAACGGCCGACAGCCCCGATCGCCTCGCGAAGGATCGCGTCTGGATCCTGGACCCCCTCGACGGCACGAAGGAGTACAGCCAGCTCCGGGTCGACTGGGCGATCCACGTCGCCCTCACGTTCGGGGGAGCGTGCGGGCTCGCCGCGGTCGCCCTCCCCTCCGACGAGGACGTCCTGTGGGGCGTGGCGCTCCCCGGCCGCGAGCGCGCCGGCTCGACGAAGGGTCGCACCCTCCTGCGCGGCGACAGCGAACCCCCGTCCAAGCTCCGCCTGGTCGTCAGCCGCAGCCACACGCCGCCCTGGGTCGAGAAGGTCGCCGAGATCCTCGACGCCGAACTCGTCCCCTGCGGTAGCGCCGGCTACAAGGTCTCACGCCTCCTCCTCGGCGAGGCCGACATCTACGTCCACAAGGTCGGCCTCAAGGAATGGGACACCTGCGCCCCCGAGACGATCGCCCGCGCCCTCGGCTGGCACGTCTCGAAACTCGCGGGCGACGAGCACACCTACAACCGCCCCGACCCGAAGAACCACGAACTCCTCATCTGCCGCCCCGCGATGCGCGAGCGCGTGCTCGAAGCCGTGGCGAAGTCCGGCGCGCTCGAATCCTAGCCCGGGTTCTATAGGGGGCCCCTCTGCGTCCGAGTCTGGACGTAGGGCTGGATCCCCCCTCCGATGGAGCGGAGCAATGCCCCGGCCCACTGTCGAGCATCCGCCCTCCCCCTGCCTCCGTCCTGGAGGGCCCGGCGGCGCCTCGCTATTAAGCGAAGAGCCTTTGCGCTGAATAACCGGCCGGGTTATACAGCTCTGTTGAATAGCGAGGGAGGTCGATGAAACGCGACAAGACTGGGCGCTACGAGGCAACCGTGACCGGCGATGAGCCGGTCCGGGCTTTCGTGCCGGCTCCACTGCCCCCCGCTCCCCCGATAGACCTGTCCCCCTTGCAGGGCCGGCTGGAGACGGCGCTTCTGGCGCTCGGACGGCTGGACGCGCTCTCGACGCTGCTGCCGGACACGACCTTCATCCTGTACTCATATGTGCGAAAGGAGGCCGTACTCAGCTCCCAGATCGAGGGGACACAGTCCTCACTCTCGGACCTTCTGCTGTTCGAAACGGAGGCGGCTCCGGGGGCACCGTTCGATGACGTGGTGGAGGTCTCCAACTACGTCGCGGCCATGGAACACGGGCTCGCCCGGCTTCGGGGGGGATTCCCCCTCTCGAACCGGTTGCTGAAGGAGATCCACGCCAAGCTGCTCAAACGCGGTCGTGGGAGCGAGAAGTCGCCTGGAGAGTTCCGAAAGTCGCAGAACTGGATCGGAGGCTCGCGCCCCGGCAACGCGCACTTCGTGCCCCCCCCGGCCCATCTCGTTCTTGACTGCATGTCCGAGCTGGAGACGTTTCTGCACGAATCGCGGCAGGAACTCCCCGTTCTCGTCCGCGCAGCGCTAGCGCACCTTCAGTTCGAGTCGATCCACCCCTTCCTGGACGGGAACGGACGAGTCGGCCGCCTCCTCATCACCTTCCTCCTCTGCCACGATGGCGTGATTCGGGAACCGCTGCTCTACCTGAGCTTGTTCTTCAAGCAGCACCGTTCGAGGTACTACGCGCTCCTGGACCGCGTTCGAAATGAGGGGGACTGGGAGGAGTGGCTGGCCTTCTTCCTGGAAGGGGTCGCCCAGACAGCGGAAGGAGCCGTGGCCACAGCTCGCCGCCTCGTGGAACTCTTTCACGAAGATCGGGAGAGGATCCAGGGGGAAGGCAAGAAGGCCGGTTCGGCTCTGCGCGTTCATCAAGCTCTCCAGGAGCGGCCGGTCGCCTCCCTTCCGGCCATAGCCGGGCGCACCGGCCTCTCCTATCCTGCCACACAGGCGGGGATGGAGGTCCTCGAACGACTAGGCCTCGTACGGGAGTTGACCGGTCGCCGCCGCAATCGCCTGTTCGGGTACGACCGCTACATCGCGATCCTGAGCGAGGGAACGGAGACCCCTCCTCGGGGCGACGGAGTCCAAGCGCAGTCCTCCGGCAGCTGAAGACTGGGGGGTCGTCAATCTTCATGTCCCCCGAGCAACGTGGTTGTGCGGGGTAAGTGTCCGGTCGTCCCATCCCCCGGTGCGTGAAAACCTCTCGAAGGGGTGGCCAAGTCCAGTGCACTGCAAAATGAGTCCGGATGGGAACAGCGAACCTCGCATCGGCGTGGAGGCCTCGAACCTCCACGCCATTTTTTTTTTGCACTTGCGAGAACCGCGCGCGAGCGGTGACGGACGAACGGAGCGTACCCGGAGGGGAGAGCAAGACCCCCCTCCCGATTCGTTCCTGAAACCGTGGCGCTGCCACTCGCTTTCCGCTTTCCCATGAAACTCAAAATCCTCGCGGTTCTCCTCCTCGCCTTCGCATCCACGGCCAAAGCCGGGCCTGGCACCAACCCCGGTAGCACGGCCGGCATCAGGATCTGCACCAATGCTTCCGGTGACGGAGTGCCCGTTTGCAACTGCACCAAGGACCCCCTCCAAGTCCAACTCTGCCACTCGGTCAGCGTCGAGGTCACCATCGGCTCCAAAGACATCGGGTCTTTCTCGACCGGATTCTCGGACACGTTGTGCGCGACTCAGACCGTGTCCCCGGGCCAGTGCATCCGATGGCACTACGACTTCAATTGCTGCTACAACGGCTGGTGGTCCGGATGGAGCTGCGACCTGGTGCAGAGTTCGGTCGTCAGTTCGCGGGCGACGTGCTCGGCGCCTCCGTCAACCAAGTGAGCCGTCTTCTCCCCTCCGCGGTCTCGCCCTAGCTCGCTAGGGCCGGACCGCGGAGTTCGTTCTCCAGCCCCTCCAGGTCCGCCATGAAGCCCACACACGCCCTATTCCTCATCCTCGCCCTCGTCCCCGTCCTCTATTCGGTGTCCAGGTCCTCGGGCACTGCTGCCGCACGCGAGGAGCGCCACGCTCCAGGATCCCGGGCGCAATCTCAATCCTCCAACGATCTGGAGCCTGCCTTGGAACATCCCCAGCCCACGGCCCGAGAGGCCATCTCCTCCGAAGCGAGCATCGAAGTGGATGCGCAGTCCGACTACGCTCCGGTCGCCCCGTTTCGCGTGGAGCTCCGCCCGTCGGGCGGCGAAGCCGATCCGATCGTCGCAGAGACGAAGGACTCGGTGCTCTTCCACGCCGTTCCCGCCGGCACCTTCGAGATCGCCGTGGCCGGCGAGGGCTGGGAAGTCGCCCACGCAACGGCCGATGTGTCGCACGGGACGCGCGTGACGAAGACGATCCACATGACCCCCAGCCGATGGCTCGCCGGATTCGTCACGGATGCCCGGACGGGGGAGCCGGTATCGCAATTTCGGGCAGGGCTCGAGCACCGGCGCGTACTCTCCGGCGGCGTACGCGAACAGGGCTTCCACGATCCGATCGACTTCAACTCGCCGGAAGGACGGTTCTCCTTCGGAGGAATCCCCGCGATCGGAGAAGAGATCCGCGTCCACGTCTATGCCGACGGATATGAGGATGCACGCTCGGACTGGTATCCGCTCGCTTCCTGGGAGGACGGCATCGAGTTCCGTCTCCAGCGCGAGTCCGAAGGGCTTGCGGTCGTGCAAGGCCGGATCCTCAGCGCGGAGACGGGGCTGCCGGTCGCCGGCGCGAACCTCCTGATGGTCGACGAACGCCTCACCCTCGATGCCGTGGTCGTCCTCGGTGGTGCCCCGCAGGTCCAGTCCGACTTCCTGATTCCGGAGAACCGGGAAACGGGGCGCGGTCGAGCCGTCAGCGCCGCCGACGGCACGTTCCAATTGCCGTCTCGACACTCGGGCCGTGCCAAGATCGTCGCGTACCACCCCGACTTCCGGACCCTGCTCTCCGAACCCGTCGAATGGACAGCGGGGACGGACCGGGACATCGGATCGATATCCCTCGCCGGGGGAAGCCTCCTCACCGGCACGATTTGGACGAATCCCGACCCGAGGGAGAGAACGGACATCGAACTCGTCTCGATCGAGGGCCGTGGCGCCGGGCTCCACGTCGACGTCACGCCCGACGGCACGTTCCGGGCGGGCGGCCTCGAGGAGGGCACCTACACCGTGTCCCTGCAGGCCCGATTCGCGGTCGCCGGTGGCTCCCGCCTCCAGGTCGTCAAAGCGCAACGAGTCCATGTGGACGGAATCCATCCGGTCTCGATCGACGTCCACTACGGCTCAGGCCTCGAAGGCGTGAACCTCGCGGGGCGCGTCCTGCTGCCCGAGGTCGAACTCCAGCAGGCCTCGGTGGCCCTCGTCGACGCGGGACTCGAGCCCGTGTGCATCTCGCCGCTCGATGAGCGGGGAGAGTATCGGCTCCCCGACGTCCCCCCCGGTTCCTACCTCTTCATCGCCTTCTGGAACTCCCCGACCCACGACCGCATCGGCCTGACCGGCACGCGCGTCGAGGTCGGCACCACGCCCGAACCGCTCCCGGAACTCGACACGAGGACGGCCCGCCTCGAGGTCTTCGGCCCGGCGAAACCCGGAGAGGAAATCCGGTTCAGCGCGGAGAGCGGAGACCCGGTCTTCGATGCCCTCGTCGCGCGTTTCCTCAGCGCCGAAACCGACTCGAACGGTCGAGCGAGGGTCTTCGGGCTCCCGCCGGGGAACTATCGAGCAGCAGCCCGCGGCGAAGGCCAGGATTTCATCGTCGCCGCGAACTCCAACGAGCCCAGCCGCTTCGCCTTCGGGGAGTGAGATGGAAGATCCCCCGCCTCGCCACCGGAACCCCGCCCGCACCCGAGCTGGTCCTGTTGACGGGTTTCTCCCCTCCCCCTACCCTCGGGAAATCCCGGGAGAGGAGAGACGCACTTGGCCCCACAGCACCCGAGAGACCGGACCGCTGAGACCCCGCCGCCCAGGCCCGTCGAAACCGAGGGCGACCCCGGATTGGTCGTGCCG
>DRLC01000245.1 GCA_011053145.1 Planctomycetota bacterium
ATGAAGTCGGAGTACTTCTTCACGACCTCCCGCAGAACGTGGGGCTGGGTGTAGTCGCGGTCCCCACCGCCCTCGGGCTTCTTGAGGTGCAGGACGACCGTGGTCCCCGGCTCGGCGCGATCGATCTCCTCGAGCGTGTACTCGCCTTCGCCGCGCGAGGTCCAACGCACGCCCTTTTCCTCGCCGCGCCGACGCGTCTCCACCTCGACGAGATCCGCCACCATGAAAGCACTGTAGAACCCCACGCCGAACTGCCCGATCAGATCGGGCAGGGACTCGGGGCCCTTGTCCTTGCTCTCCTCGAGCGCCTCGAGGAAGCCTCGCGTACCGGAATTCGCGATCGTGCCGAGGTTCGCGATGACCTCCTCGCGGCTCATGCCGACGCCGTTGTCGTCGATCTCGAGAATGCGCTTGTCCGCATCCACCTCGAGGCGGATGCGCAGATTGTCGAGATCCGCCGAGGAGGCGTCTTCGGAGGAGAGGGTCTCATGTCGCAGGCGATCGAGGGCATCGCTCGCGTTCGAGATCAGCTCGCGCAGGAAGATCTCCTTGTGGGTGTAGAGGGAGTGGATGACCAGGTCGAGGAGTTCGCGGGTCTCGGCCTGGAACGGAATCGTCTCGGTCGCACTCATGGGGAACTCGATGGGCTGGATCGAAGGCGCTCGCCCCGGGGAGCCCGGAGCGAAGGGATTCGGTGGCCGAGCGCATGGGCCGGCCACGGGTCATGGTCGCAAAGGGCGCAGATTCTAGCCCTGATTTCGAGACACGCCTCGGACCAGCGCGGAAGAAGCGGTTGGATTCACCAAGCCGCTTCTTCGACGGCTAGAATCCCCCCCATGGCACCTTCGATTCGAACGGGCTCCTGGGGCGAGAAGGGCCGGTCGGCGCGGGCCGGAACGCGCCTCGCGGCTCTCCTGCTCGGGGCCTCCACGGCGCTCGCGTGCGCCCTCCCCTCCAGGCCCGCGGTCGTCGGCACTCCGCGTGGTTTCCGCGGCTTTCCGACCGAGTCCACGGACACCGCGATCTGGGCCGAAGCGGTCCTACCCGTCGAACGCGGTCCCGTGCTCGTGGACGAACTCGCGGGCCACAGGGTGCTGCCGGTCCTCCTGCGCGTCGGGCTCGTGAGCGATTCGAACCTGGACGCGCTACGCATCGATCCCGAGACCTTCAACCCGCGCCTGTACCTCTCGGACGGCACGGTCCTTCCCTGGATCTCGCCCGAAAAGGCGGTGCGCGACTCGAAGCTGCGCTCCCTCGCCGCGAAGAAGGGGTTCGCGATGACGCTCCTCGCACCCTGGGAGGAGACGCGGCGCGGACTCGTGTTCTTCGACCTCGGCCGGGTTCGAGCGCGCGACCACTTCGCGCTGGTGCGGCACGGCGACGTGTTCCGCGAGCTCGACCTCTACCACTCACTCCTCGGCTTCCGCGCCGAGGGTCGCGACGGTCCCCACGAAGTGCGGGTCGGAATCGCGAGCGAATACGTCAAAGGAGGTGCGCGGTGAAGTGCCCGATCCTGTGCCTGCCCCTTCTCGCCCTCTCCTGCGCCACCCCGCCCCAACGCCCCGAGGACGTGCCGATCGGCTTCCAGGTGCCCGATGCGAGCGACGTCGCGTCCCGCGAATCGGACGCTGCGCGGCTCGAACGGGTGCTCGCCCATGCCCGCCTCGAGGGGGACCTTCGGCGTGCGCTGTGGGCGGCCTATTTCCTGACCGACCTGGAGACGCGGGCCGCCGACGAGCCCTTCCTGACCGAGCCCAGTCCGCGGGGCCCCGTGCCCAGCCCCGTCGCGCACCTCGTGGCGAGCATCGAGAACGCGGAGCTCGCACTGGCGCTCTTGGGCGCGGGCGAACCCGAGCCCATGCCCAGCGAGATCCGCCACCTCGTGCCCGGCGGACTCGAGGGGGCGCACCGCATCCTGAACTGGACGGCGGCGACGAGCAGCGTGCGGCTCGGATTCGGGGTGGACGTGGACCCGCTCCTGGCAGGCGACGACGCACTGCGCGACCCGGACCGCGCCCCGGCGCGGCTGGAGGAACTCGGGATCCCGGCCGCACTCCGCCCTTGGGTGACCCTCCTCGAGAGCCGCGCTCTCCGAACGCGCGACGAGCTCGCGGCCTACCGCTTCGCGATCCTCTCGATCGAAGGCGAGAAGCGCCTCGGCGCCGGATTGACCGCCGAGGCCCAAGCGGAACTCGAGGACTGGATCCTGAACCGCGCCTCGGTGCGCTTCGTCTGTCCGCAATCCCAGACCGAGTACGTCCCCGGCCAGACCAAGAGCCCGGTCAGCGGGATCCCACACTACGACTACATCGCCGTGGAACGCAGAGACCGATGACCCCCGTGGGAGGGCATCACGCGGGGGAAACCCGCGACCAGTCGGCGATCCGTGCCGCGAGGACGGCGCGGAGATCGCTCGCGTCCACGCGCTCCTGCTCCATCGAGTCCCGGTCGCGCACGGTCACGGTGCCGCTCTCGAGGGTCTCCCCGTCCACGGTCACGCAGAACGGGGTCCCGACCTCGTCCTGACGGCGATAGCGGCGCCCGATCGCCCCCTTCTCGTCATAGAAGGTCGAGAGGCCCGCGCGGCGAAGCTCCTCCTCGATCTCCCCCGCCCGCTCGGGCATCCCGTTCTTCTTGACGAGCGGGAACACCGCCACGGTGATCGGGGCGATGCGCGGGTGGAAGTGCAACACCACCCGCGTGTCCTTCTCGAGGCTCTGCTCCTCGTACGCGTCGATCAGGAAGGTCAGCG
>DRLC01000246.1 GCA_011053145.1 Planctomycetota bacterium
GGGGTGCAGGGCTTCACGAGGAAGTCGACCGCGCCGAGCTTCATGGCTTCGACAGCCGTTTCCACCGTGCCGTGGGCCGTGACGAGCACGACCGGGGTCTCGGGAAACTCGGTCGTCATGGCGCGCACGAGATCCACGCCGCTCATACCGGGCATGCGCAGGTCCGTGAAGACGATGTCCACGGGGTTGCTCCTCGCGTGGGCGAGGGCCGCCTCTCCGTTCGAACAGGAAGTCGTCTCCAGTCCCAGGGACTTGGCGGCTTCCGTGAGGAACTCACGGGAGAAGGAATCGTCGTCGACGACGAGGACGCGTTGGATGGGCATGATCGAACGGACAGGGGTTGGGGTTCGGGATTCGACTACGAGGCCGAGCCTTGAGGGATGGAGATGAGGAAACAGGCCCCGCCGAGACGAGAGGGCTGGGGTGAAACGTGAATGGAGCCTCCGTGCAGGCGCACGATGGTGTTCGCGAGGGCGAGACCGAGGCCGGTCCCGTCCGCGTGATTCGTGAAGAAGGGATCGAAGACCTTGTCCCGCAGCTCCGCGGGCACACCCGGGCCGGCATCGCTGACCGAGATGACGATGTCTTCGCCGTCCGCGCGGAGTTCGAGTTCGACAGCACTCTTCTCGGCCTGATCGCGCATCGCCCGTAGCGCGTTGGCGACGAGGTTGCGGATCGCTTGGCGCAGCTTGATGTGGTCCCCGCGGAAGGTCTCGACGTGGGCCTTGCAGGTGACGCTGGCTTCCGAGGCTCCCTCGGGGACGGCCATGCGCGCGGCCTCCTCGAGGAGGTCCTGGGCCTGGATCGTCTGGAGCCGCAGCCGCTCGGGGCTTCCGAGGGTGAGCATGCTCTCGATGATCGAATCGGCTTCTGCCGAGGCGTCCACGATCAGGCGGCACCAGCGCGTCGCTTCGTCGTCGAGGTCCGCGCGCCGGGCGAGCAGGGACGCGAATCCCTTGATCGCGTTGAGCGGATTGCGGATCTCGTGCGCGATGCCGCCGGCCATCGTGCCGAGGGCGGCCATCTTGTCCGCCGCGTGCAGGCGCGCGGTCATCGCGGCGCGTTCGGTCTGGTCGTCGAGGATCTCGACCGACTCGGTGCAGTGTCCGTCCGGACCTTCGACGGGGGAGGTGTGGGATGTGAGCAGGAGTTCCCGGCCCGAGCGCGTCCGGTAGGGGTAGGGGGTGCCGTCGGCCTGCGCGCCGCGCAGGCCCTCGGTCCCGATTCCCGCTCGCAGTTCCTCGAGGGTGCAGTCCAGGAGTTCGAGCGCGGCTCGGTTGGCGGTCATGATCTCGTCGTTCGCATCGCGTACCACGACCCCGCACGGGAGCGCTTCGAGCACCGCCTCGAGGTGGCGGTGGAGCGCGTCCAATTCCTCGACCTTGCGGCAGAGCTCCTCCTCGACGTGCTGGGCACGTACCTGAAGGGCCTGGTAGCTCTCCTGGAGTCCTTCGAGGATGGCCGGGAAGCTGCGGACCGCCTCCTCGAGCTCGGCCGTCGTGGCCGCGTGGGTGCTGACGGGAGTCGTGCTCATCGCGTCTCCTCCTCGCGCGCATCGGCCCCGGGCAGCTTCTTGTCGAAGTCGCGCTTCCACTGGAAGAACTCGAGGTCGGTCGCGGCGCGTTTGCCGGTGTAGGAGTCGCCCTCGAGCGCGATGACCTTCGTGAGCGTTTCGATCGCCTCGTCGTAGCGATCCAGACGCGCGAGGCAGCGCGCGCGCCAGTACATCGATTCTCCGTCCGTGCGCCCTTCGAGCAGGACGAGTCCGTCCGCAAAGCGCCCGGCCCGGTAGCTCGCCTTCGCCTGGCCGAGCGGATCGGCGGAATAGCTGTCCTTCTCGACGGTCGGTTGCGGGGCCGCGGTCACGGTCCGCGTGGTCTGCTGGAGCGCCGGGTTCGCGGTGCGCGGGCTCGCGTTGCGAGCGAGGAGCGCACGAACGGACGGGGAGAGTCCGGTCTGCGTCCGGGGGAGGAGGGCGGCCGAGGCCGTGCCCGAACTCCCCGCGTTCCCGGTCGTCGTGCCGAGGACGCTGCCGCCCGTCGCCGTCGATGCGACGTCGGGATTCTCCATCGCGTCGAGCTGCATCTGCAAGAGGCTCACCTCCTGGCGGAGCGACGAGAGGCGCTCGTCCTGTTCCTGCCCGGACGTGTCCGGGGCCTCGGTGACCGAGAGGACCAAAGGAATCGCGCCCTCGGGATCCTCGGTGAGCTTCTCCTGGAGACCGGTGACGACCTCGATCGCCTGGACGGTCCCGGCGAGAGCCTGCTCGAGGGTGTCCTGGAGCTCGTCTCCGAACAGGATCGGCGGAGCCACCAAGAGTGTGGCGAGTCCGGTCACGAGGGTGGTTTGGTGTTTCATCATGGCTGCTCGTACCTCCCCTGGTACGCGGCGATGGCCTCTTCGAAGTAGCCGTGGGCTTCCAGGAGCTTGGCCGCGCCGACATCGAGGGTGTGCATCGCCTCGTCGCTCTGGATCCCCGGACGCGCTTCGGAAAGGATCTGCAGCGCGGAGTGCAAGTCCCCCATGGCGTCGAAGTAGCGAGCCCAGGCGACACACACGCGCGCGTTGGTCTCGTCGTCCAGTGCTCCGCGCGCGAGGTACAGCGGCTCGAGCACTTCCGCGACGCGCTTCAGGTCGCCGCCCTCGTCGAGCTCCTTCTCCGCCTGCGCGAGCCGCTCGCCCGGGCTTGCGGTGGTCGTGTCCACGTCGAGGCCCAGTCGCCTGCGGGCCTCGGCCTCGTAGCTTTCGAGCCCCGTGTGGATGCCGGCGAGGTCCGCTTCGCGTGCGACGAAGAGCACGGCGAGTTCATCATTCGCCGCGAGCGCGAGGCGTGCCGCTTCGCGGTAGGCGAAGGCCTGATCCGGCCCCTTTGCGTCCTCGGCGTACAGCAGCCAGGCGCGCGCGGCTTCGCCGGGAAGCCCGATCCCCTCGAGGGCGACGGCGCGGATCTGCAGCGCCTCCCAGGCGCCGTAGGCATCGAAGTCCTTGTCCGCGAGATCGATCTCCTCGAGGGCGTCCATGTACCTTCCCGTCGCGTTGAGGGCCGAGGCCTTGACGAGCCGGCGGGCGGTCATGTCGGTCGCGTCCGAGGGCGGGTACTGGGTCGCGAGGGCGTTCAGCATGTAGAGCGCCGACTGCGCATCCCCCTGGGCGATCATGCTCCGGGCCCACTCGCGGCGTGCCGCGACGAGATACTCCTGGGCCACGTCGGAGTTCGCGAGCGTGCGGAAGAGCCGCGCCGCCTCACCCCACTGGCCGAGGCTGGCGGAGATCCGGCCGGCTCGCATGTAGGCCTCGCCGACCAACGGGCTGCGCGGGTAGTCCTCGATCAGCGAGAGGTAGTTGTCGCGGGCCGCGGAGAGCAGTCCCTTGCGTTCCGCGATCTCTCCCTGGGCGAGGCGGGCCTGGGGAGCGGCGGGATCATCGGGGAACCGGCGCGCGGCGCGCACCCAGCTCACGGCCGCCACGTCGAGCAGTTCCGACGGGGTGAGCGTGGCGGGGTCCTGGATCGTGATCGAGTTGCGCCCGAGCTCATAGCGCAGGCCGAGGCTTCCGAGCGTGTACTCGAGCACCTGGTCGAGGGGGCGCCGGTGGAGGTCGACCGTCACGAGCGCGCCTTCCGCGAGGACGCCGGGCTCCAGGAGATCGCGGTTCGCCGCTCGAGCGATGTTCTCGAGGACCGTCAGCGCCGAGGCGTTCTGGGCTCGAACCGTGTACCACGGGCGTCCCTCGAGCATCACGGTCTCGATGACCGGACGAACCACGAGGCCGCTGTCCCCGGTCTGCGCGGCGGGGCTGGGGACCCCTCCGGCGAGGAGGGGCAGGAGCAGCGCGAACGGATTCACCGCTCGGCCTCCACGTTCTCGAGGGCCTGGAGATGGATCGCCTTTGCGAGGAGGAACTGCGCCTTCGACTCCGCCTTCGAACGCTGCGAGTCCTCGAGGCGATCGATCACCGCGAGGAAGGCGTAGATGCGTTGGCGTGCCTTCGCGTACTCCCCCGCTTCGATTTCACGCGCCGCCTGCTCGAAGACGGGGTGCGACTCGACATCGGGCGGAGCCAGCGTCTCCCGTCCGGAGTCCTCCTCCACTGCCTGGGTGGGCACGGGCATTTCCTGGAGCGTCCGCACGGAGTCGACGATGCTGCGCTGCACGTCGACGAGATCGCTTCGGGCGCTGGACGAGTTGCGCAGCGCGACGAACGCCATCAAGCCGTTCAGGACCAGGATCGAGATCAGGACCAGTGCGATGCCCTTGGAGAGCACGGGCACCGCCGCGCCCGACGCCGAGAGCACCGGGGCTGCGGCGGCGGCCGGGGCCGCGGCGGCGGCGGCCGGAGCTGCGGCGGCGGGGACGGGCGCGGCGGGCGCCGGCGCCGGAGCTGGCGCCGCACCGGCCGGTTGGGCGGGGGACGCTGCCTGGGGGGCTGGGACCGGAGGCTCGGCAGCCACGGGGGCCGCGGTTTCGGGAGCCGCGCTGGCCTTTTCCTTCTCCTCCTCTTCCTGGAAGGCGGCGAAGATGGCCTCGAGATCCTCCTCTTCCTCCGGCGCTTCCTGGACTTCCTCGGAAGTGTCGAAGCCGAACAGGTCTTCGTCGAGATCGAAGTCTGCGTCTTGGGGTAGATCGGCCACGGGAATCAGGTGTGGAGAGGGGCGAGGGGAGAGGGGGCCCGGCGGGTCGGGCTGGGGAGGAGCTCGTGGGGCTGCATCAGGCCGCGGCCTCCACGGAACAGACGCAGCAGCCGGCCAGGCTCAGGGTCGTCACCGAATGGCCGGCGTGACCCTTCTTGATCTGGAGCGCCGCGCGCATGAGCAATGCGTCGCGGGCCGCGAGGTAGTCGGAGAGTTCCCGGACCGACTCGCTGTACGGACGACGGGAGCGGCGGCCCGGTCGGCTCACGACGCCGAAGCGAACGTCCTCGGGTGAGGTTCGGACGGTCAGCAGGATCGTGTCGGTTCCCGTCCCTGCCGCGGCGCCGACCAGCCGGGAGAGGATCTGGATGAGGAGCGGCCCGTCGACGAGCAGTGTGTCGGCCGTGCAGTCCGACGCCACGACGAGCCGTTCGGCGTGCGCGTCCCCGAGTCGGGCCCGCACCGTGGAAACGATCTCGCCCAGCGTGCAGCGCAGCGGCCGGTGGGCGGGGAGGGAGAAGAAGTGGATGAGTTCGTCGACGCTCGAGGCCATGCGCTCCATCGCGCCGAGGACGGACCGCGTCAGCCGTTCCTCCTCGGACCCCGCCTCCAGCCGTTCCACCAACCCCTCCATGGAAACGCGCAGCGCCGCCAACGGGACACGGATCCCGTCGGTGAGGGCTTGCTCCAGGAGGATCTCGTCCGGATCACGTCGGGACAGACCTCGTTCCTGGTTCTGGGGATCGCTCACGCTCCGCATAAGTGGGTCGAAAACTTCGTCTCTTGCCGGGCGGACCCCTTCCAGGAGGCCCGTTCCACGCCCCCCTTCGACCGAAACCGGAAAACCCTTGAACGTCCGGCCGCCCGAAGCGCCTTTTTTTCTGGGTCCCGGGGGTCCCGGGGGTCCCGGGGGTCCCAGCGGGCCCCAGCCGGACCGACGCCCCGGCAGGTACGCTTCCCGGGCCCTCCACCTCGAATCGGTCACCGCCAGCCCCCATTCCCACCCGCAGCCCCGGAAGGCCCGGCTCCAGGCACAGGAACCTCACCCGCGCCCCCCAGCCCCGGCACTCGTCCCCATATGAGGACGAATGGTGCCGGAACC
>DRLC01000247.1 GCA_011053145.1 Planctomycetota bacterium
ACAGCTCCAATTCGAACCGCCTCCGGGAGCTGGGCCGCAGGCGCGGCGTGCGCTCCTTCCTGATCGACGCCGCCGGCGAAGTGGACCCCGCCTGGCTCGAGGGCGTTCGCCGCGTCGGTGTGACCGCGGGAGCCTCGGCGCCCGAGGCCCTCGTCCGAGAGGTCCTCGACCGCTTGCGAGAACTCGGCGTACGCGGCGTGCGGGAGATGGACGGGGAGGAGGAGTCGGTGGTCTTCAGCCTGCCGGCGGAGCTGCGGATCGAGCCGGACTGATGCCGATACGCGAAGCGGGCGCGCAGGCCATCGCCCGCGCACCCGCTCGTCGGTCCGAAGACGTCGAGACTACATGTCGTCGCCGTCGCCGATCGGGTTCTCACCACCCCAGAACTCGATCGAGTTGAAGATCAAGATGTCGCCGAGGTAGGCGAGGCCGTAGACCGGGACGATGTTGAGGCCGATGAAGACGGCCTCGTTCGCCCAACGGTTTTCGGAAAGGTTGTCGTTCCAGTCATTGAGACCGTTGAACGCGCGGTTGGGGCCGAGGCAGGAGGTGGTCAGGAGGGCGATGCCGGCGACGAGCCCGAGAATCTTCTTCTTCATGGTTGGAAGGTGTCCTTGGGGATGCGGTGGGTAGCGGGGGCCACACGGCCGCCCAGTCGCGGACAACTCCAGGGTTCGATCCATCCGATTGCAAGCCTCTCCTGGGCCGGTTTTGGGGTCGGCACCCGTCAGGTGGCCGCCCGAACCTCGATCAGGGGCGATCCTTCACTGACCTCCGCGCCGTCCTCCACCAGATAGCGGACGAACTCCGCGGAGGCGGGGAGGGCCCTCGAGGATCCGTAGGCGAGGTGCGTGAAGGTCTTCATCACCTCGATCAGACCGACCGTGGTGGCCGCCCCGAGGGGGTCTCCGGGGCTGAGGAAGGGGGGATCCGAGGGGGCCGGACGGTGCCAGAAACGGCCTGAATAGGGAGCGCGGAGGACGAGGTCGCTCGCCTGCTCCTGCTCTTCCGAAGCGGCCTCGTCGGCCGCGACGTCGCCGATCGGCTCCAGCTCGTAGATTACGTCCCCGTACCCGACGGGCTGGTGAACCCGCTCCGGGCGGTCGACGACGATGCGTCCCATCGCCCCCGGGGGCACGACCAGCGTGATCGTCTCGCCGAGGGCGAGGATTCGTCCCGCGCGCGCACCGGGTGCCACGAGACTCCCACGCACCAGGGCGCAGGTGAAGAGCCCCACTTCGGGAGAGCGCAGCCGAAGGGCTCCATCCTCCTTCGAGAGCAAGAGTTCGACGTGTCGATCCATGGTCAGCCTCGGGGCTCGGAAAGGGCCGCGATGTCGTGCAGGGACCAGATGCGCGGGTTCTTAACGCGGCGGTATCCGATCGCCTGGTACGAGGCCTGCGCGAACAGCACGACCCATGCGCGCAACTCGTCCAGGGCGACGATTTCGTCGGTGTCCATCTGCGAGGCGGCACGGTAGGGGTCCATGTCCTTCTCGATGCGCTCTTCGACCGCGCGCATCCCGGCCTCGATCTTCGCGCGTTCGTCGGGATCATCGGTCACGATCTCGAAGTCGTCGTCGAGCTTCGTGTTGTAGGCCGCGATCGCGAGCGTGTGCCCTTCCATGACCGCGAGCCGTGTCATCGGCGTCGAGAGCTGCACGACCGGCTCGTAGGGCAGTCCGGCCATCGCGTAGTACCCCGCTCCCGAAGCCTTGCGCAGCAGGATCGTGAACATCGGGACCCGATTCGTCGAGTTCGTGTAGATCAGGCTCGAGCCGTATCCGAGCAGGCCCAGCTCCTCCGCCTCGACCCCGATGTCGAAGCCCGACACGTCCTGCAGCCACAGGATCGGAATCCCGTCCGCTTCGCAGGCGCGGCTGAACGCGGCCACCTTCGCGATCCCTTCGCGGTACAGGATCCCCGCGGGCTTCTTCTTGCCGTGGTGCTCGGGATCGTCGGTCAGCCCCTGACGGTTCGCGACGAAGCCGACATAGAGCCCGTCGACGCGCCCGACCCCGACGATCATCTCGCGGCCGCGCTCCGCCAAGACCTCCCAGAACAGGCTGTGATCCACGAGCCGTGCCAGCACCTCTTCCGCCGAGTAGGCCATGCGGTGGTCCGCGGGCAGGAGCGCGGGAAGTTCGCTCGCGGGGAAGTACGGCTCGGCGGGCTCGGCGCCGCCGCGGTAGAACTCGAGCGCGCCCGTCGGCAGCTTCGCGATCTCGGCCCGGATCATCGCGAGGGCGGTCTCGTCGTCGGGCACGCGCTCGTCCGCGCACCCGCTCTTGCCGACGTGCACCTCCGCACCGCCGATCTTCAGGCTCGAGAGCTGCTGACTCTTCGCGCCTTTGATCAGCGCCGCGCCCGCGATGACCATGTACGCGGCTTCGGTCATGAAGACGCGGTCCGAGATGATCGGCATGTAGCCGCCGCCCGCGATGCAATCGCCGAACACACCCGCGATCTGCGGGACCCCCTCCGCCGAGAGCAGGCTGTTCTTCTTGAAGATGTGGCCCGCGCCGGTGCGTCCGGGGAACGAGCGGCCCTGCTCGGGGAGGTAGAGCCCGGA
>DRLC01000248.1 GCA_011053145.1 Planctomycetota bacterium
CCCGCCGCTACCTCACCGATCGCCAGATCGCCAACTGCGGGCTGAAGAAGCGCCAGTTCTCGATCAGCGACGATGCACTCTCGGCCCTGATCTCCTCGTACACACGCGAAGCCGGCTGCCGTTCCCTCGAACGCGAGATCGGAGCCGTCGCGCGCTGGGCGGCGACGCGCATCGCTTCGGGCGAGGCCAAGCGCGTACGGGTGGACACCGGCGATCTGGCCGAGATCCTCGGTCCTGTGCGTTTCGAGAGTGAGCTGGCCATGCGCACGTCCGGGCCGGGAGTTGCCACCGGCCTCGCCTGGACTCCCACCGGCGGCGACCTTCTCTTCATCGAGGCGACCCGCATGGGGGGCAAGGGTGAGCTGATCCTGACCGGACAACTCGGAGACGTGATGAAGGAGAGCGCGCGCGCCGCGCTCTCGCTCGTTCGCACGCGCGCCGCCTCGCTCGGGATCGAAGAATCGTGTTTCGAGAAGAGCGACTTCCACCTCCACGTTCCCGCGGGAGCGATCCCGAAAGACGGCCCCTCCGCGGGGGTCGCGATGTTCTGCGCCCTCGTCTCGCTGTGCACCGGGAGGTGCACGCTCGGGCGCGTCGCGATGACCGGGGAGATCAGCCTGCGGGGACTCGTCCTGCCCGTCGGCGGCATCAAGAACAAGGTTCTCGCTGCCCACGAAGCCGGGATCGAAACCGTCCTCCTCCCCGAACGCAACCGCAAGGACTTCGAGGAGATCCCCGAACGCGTTCGAGAGGGGCTGCGCTTCCTCTGGATCGACACGGTCGACGCGGCGCTGGAGGCGGCCCTGGAGCCCCCGCGAAAGGGGAAGGGGCGGGGTGCGGAGGGACGCGCGACGCGTCTCTCGGCGAAGCAGCGCTCCAGCCCTTCCGACTGACGGCGCGCCGCTCGGCGCGCCTCCTCTCCGCTCGGAATGACGCACGCCGCGGGCGGCTCGACCCGCGGTTTTCTAAGCTAGTTCCATGCCGAAACGCGGCCCTCTCCTCGCGCTGTTCCTCGTTCCGCTCCTGGTGGTCGGGCCGAGCCTTCTGCGCGGCCGCTGGTTCCTGCCCCAGGTTCCGGCCGCCATCCCCCCCCTCTCCGAAGAGAACCCTGGCCGCGCGGCTCGGGCCGTGGACGGCCAGAGCTATCCGGAAGCAGACCGCCTCTTTCCCACGCTGACCGACCAGCTCGCGATGGCCCGTGAGCTGCGAAACGGTCACCTGCCCCTCTGGGAACCGCTCTTCGGCCTCGGTGCCCCGCTGTTCGCCCAGAGCATCGCGGGCGCCGCCTATCCGCCGAACTGGCTCGCGTTCCTGCTGCCTCCGGAACGCGCCGCTGCCCCCCTCGCGATCCTCTCGATCTTCCTCGCCGGACTCGGCGCCTGGCTGTTCCTCGGGCGCCAGGGCCTCGGTCCCCCCGCGGTTCTGGTCGGGACGCTCGCCTACCAGCTCGGGGGCTGGGGCCTCGCGAACCTGTTCGACTTCATGAAGTTCGACGCGGCCCTGTGGCTTCCGTTCGCGCTCTGGGCGGTGGACGGGATCCGGATGGGAAGGCGCTGGAGCGGGCTCGCCCTCTCCCTCTCGCTGGCCTTCTCGCTCCTCGCGGGCATGCCGGGGGTGGGCCTCCTGGTCGGCGCGATGACCGCTCTCTATGCAGTTGTCCGCCTTTCCCCCCTCTCGCCGCTGCGCAGCGACGACGAGGAGGAGCGCCGCCCCGTGTCACGTTCCTCGGGAAGGCTGCACACCCCCCATGTACTCCCCCCGTACCTGACCGCGGGACTCTTCGCGCTCCTCGGCATCGGGGCCGCCGCCGTCTGGCTCCTGCCCCTCGCGGAAGCCAGCCGCGAATCGTCTCGCCAGGAGGCCTCCGTGGAGGTCCTCCGGGACCAAGCCCTCCCGACGAGCGCTCTGCTCGGAACGGTGGTGGCGAACCTCGCCGGCTCCCCCCTCGAAGCGACCGCGCCGGGGAACCTACCCATCGTCTGGTGGCTGACACCTCCCTCGCGCGTGAACGCAGCCCTCGCGGCGAACCAGCTCGAGTGGACCACCTACGCCGGTGCGGTCGTCGTGGCGCTCGCGATCGTCGGGCTCGTCTCGACGCCCCGCAGGGCGACACTGCCCGCGTTCCTACTCCTGGTGGCCCTCGGCTTCGCCTGCGGCTGGCCATTGCTACGCGCCCTGTACCACCTGCCCGGACTTCACACCGGGATCCCGACACGCTCCCTCGCGCTGGCGTGGTTCCTGTGGCCGTGGCTCGCCGCCCTCGGCGCGGACGCCCTCGGGCGCGATCTCCCACGCGCGCGCGCGACGCTCGTGGGCGTGGGGCTCGCCCTCGCCGCCACCGCCCTCCTGCTCTTCCAACGCACCGAGCCCAGTGCCTTCGCAGATCGTCTCGACCGCTCGCTCGTCCAGCGGTACGAGTCGCTCCACTCCCCCGCCGATGTGCGGGCTCGTTTCTCCGTCGAGGAGAGCCGCGCCGCGGCAAGCAGGGTGCGCTGCTCCTCCGCCGTTCTCGCGGGCCTCGCCGCAGTCCTCGCGGCAGGTGCCCTGATCGCGCTAGGGCGGCGCGGGCCGCGCCCCTGGCTCACCGGAGGAACGCTCGCCGTCCTGGTCCTCGTCGACGGAGGCTTCGCCACCGGCAGCCACTTCACCGGCCGGCCGGCCGAGGGGCCGATCTTCCCACGCTCCCCCACGATCGCCGCGATCGCCGAGGCCGCGGGAGGGGGCCGCGTGCTGCGCCTCGACGAGAGCGAAAGCGGCCGCGAGGACGTCCTCGCCCTCGCCCGGCCCAACCTCCTGGAACCCTACGGCGTTGCCGACCTCACGCCCTGGATCGTCTTTCCCCCGCGCACGACGAACGAGTTGTTCGCGGCCTTCGATCCCCCCTCGCGCAACGCCCAGGGGGTATCGCGCCTCTCGGATGCGGCGCTGCTCGATCACCCCGTCCTCGATCTCCTCCGCGTCACCTGTATCCTCTCGCGCCGCCCGATCGAGCACCCTCGCCTCGAAGAAGTCTTTGCCCGGCCGGGCTTCCACGTCTACCGCCGCGACGGGGCCCTGCGACCGGCGCGTCTCGTCCCCCACGCGATTCCCAGCGCGAACGACGCCGCGGTGCTCTCGGTCCTCTCCGCGGGAGCCCTCGACCCGACGCGGGAGACGCTGCTTGCGGCCGGTGAAGATTCGAGCGGCTCGGACACGATCCGGAGCGGTCCGGACGGCAGACGCGCCTCCACCGGGCGCATCGTGTCGGTGGCGCATCCGAGCGCGGGCGTCGTCCGCATCGAGCTGGACGACATCGAGGGCGGCTGGCTCGTCCTACACGAACAGGCGTTTCCGGGCTGGAAGGCCGAGATCGACGGTCGCGAGGTCGAGGTTCGCCGCGCCGATCAGGTCTACCGCGCTGTGCCCCTGCGGGCCGGCGACCGGGTCGTCACCTTTCGATACGCCCCCACGAGCTTTCGCCTTGGCACGATCGTCACGCTCGCCTCGCTCCTCACCGCCCTCTTCCTCTCCCGCCGCTTGAGCTCCTGACCCCGTGCATCTCCAGGTCCTCTCCAGCGGCAGCGCGGGCAATTCGATCCTCCTGCGGCACGACGAAATGAACGTGCTCGTGGACGCGGGCCTCCCCCTGCGCGGGCTCTTCGAGCGCTTCGAAGCCGCTCGACTCGCTCCCCAGCGGGTCGATCACGTCGTGATCACCCATGGGCACCTCGACCATGCGCGCTCGGCCGGCGCGTTCTCGCGGCGTACGCGCGCCCGGGTGCACTGTGCCCTCGGGCTGATGCGCAATCGTTCCATCGCCGGAGCGCACCAGACGAGCGTCCTCCCGGTGAACGGAACGACCGAGCTCTCGACCGAACGGAATACGTCCCCGATCCGGGTCCGCACGGCCGCACTCTCCCACGATGCCGATCCCACCGTCGGCCTGCGATTCGAAGCCGACGGACGCACGGCGGTCATCCTCACGGACATGGGACGTCCCGACCCCGGGGTCCACGCATCCCTGTCCGGCGCACACCTCCTCGTGCTCGAGTTCAACCACGACGCGCACCTGCTCGCGCGGGGCCCGTATCCGCCGCGCCTGCGAGCGCGCATCTCCGGTGGGCGCGGGCACCTCTCGAACGAACATGCGGCCACGGTGCTCCGGGAGCTCGCGGGTCCCGAACTGCACACCCTCGTGCTGGCACACCTCTCCCGCAGGAACAACAGGCCGGACCTCGCCCTCGCTTCGGCGCACGCCGCGCTCGCCGCGATCGGCCGCGAGGACGTGCGGGTCCTCGTCGCCGACCAGGACGAGGTCGGCCCCAACCTCTCCGTCTGAACATGAACGAGTCCGAGAATCCCGTCCTCGAGACGATGGCGGCCCACCGCACGATCCGTCGCTACGCGCAGGACCCCGTCCCCGGCGAGGACATCCGCCGAGCACTCGAAGCGGCGCGCATGGCCTCGACGTCGAGCAATGTCCAGGGCTACTCGGTGCTGCAGGTGACCGACGCCGGGGAGCGTGCCCGCCTCGTCGAACTCACCGGTGGCCAACCCCAGGTCGCCGAGGCGGGCGCGTTCCTCTGCATCCTCGCGGACCAGCGCACCCACCGCTTGGCCGTCGAGAGCGAGGGCGCGGCACTCGCCCCGAACCTCGAGACCTTCCTCGTGGACGTCGTCGATGCCGCGCTCCTCGCGCAGAACCTGGCCCTCGCGTTCGAATCCATGGGATACGGAATCTGCTTCATCGGGGGTCTTCGTACGAACCTCGAGGAAGTGGATCGGCTGCTTGAGCTTCCCCCCGATGTCTTCCCGCTCTTCGGCCTGTGCGTCGGCGTGCGTGCCGAGGACCCGGCGAAGCGGCCCCGCCTCCCCCTCGAAGCGATCCTCCATGTCGGCCGTTTCGGGACGCGGGAGGAGCTGGCCGCTCGGGTCGTCGCCTACGACGAAGAGATGGCACGCTACTACGCCGAGCGGGGCGCACCGGGAAGGACCTGGAGCTCTGGGCTCGCCCGCAAGCTCTCCAAACCGCGCCGTGAGGGCCTGGCCGCGTACTACGCAGCCAAGGGAGCGCGACTCCGATGAGCGGAACTTGCTTTCCCCGCACCGGTGTGGTCCAAAGCGCACGCCCTTGAGTTCCTTCTCCAACACTTCCAAGGTTCGCGGTGCGGACCGCGGACTGGCGCTCGCCACGTTCCTGATCCTGCTCGGGATCTTCACCGCGACGATGGTGACGCAACCGGACGTTTTGGACGGGGAGGTCGAGTTCCAGACCGCGAGCGCCCTCGCGCGGGGTCACACCCTGGCCCTCGGCGGCACTCCGGAGGGGGATGCGGTCCGCGAGCAGGGGTTCAACGGCCGTTACGGCGGCCCCGGGCGTGAGGGGGAGTACTTCTCGTGGTTCGGCGTCGGCCAGGCGTTCGTCGCGGTGCCTTTCTACGGCCTGGGAGTCGTGCTCTCGAAGCTCGCTCCACGCATCGAGGAACGCAACGCGCGCGACACGTTCATGGGGGTGGCGCGGAGCGAATACTTCCCCCACCTCGCGGTCCTCTGGCGCAACTCGATCCTGACCGCCTGGACCGCCGCGCTGATCCTGCTCGCATCCAGGCGCCTGGGAGCCTCCAGGCTCTCCTCGCTCATCGCCGGCCTCTCCTACGGGCTCTGCACCTTCGCCTGGCCCCAAGCGCGCTCGACGCTGAACAGCGTCCAGAGCACGTTCTTCCTGTTCCTCGCATTCCACGGGATCCTGATCCTCGAAGAGCGAGTCGCCCGCGTGTCACGCGCCGACCGGCGCACCCTGGTCTGGATCGGCATCGCACTGGGGGGCGCGTTCCTGACCAGGCCCCTGACCGCCCCGGTCCTCGTCGTCCTCGGCATCGCACTGGTGACAGTGCTCGAGCGAGGCGGTCGCCTGCGGCCCGGACACCGTGGGCTGCTCGAACTGGGCTGGTGTCTGCTGCCCGCACTGGCACTCTTCGCGCTCTTCCTCTGGACGAACCTCGTGCGCTTCGGTGATCCCTTCGAACAGGGCTACGGCGACGTCGTCACCTGGGACGGCTACTTCAACTACCCCCTGCACCTGGGACTCGCCGGGATCCTCTTCTCCCCTGGACAGGGACTGTTCTGGATGGCTCCGGGAGCCCTCCTCGTATTCCCGTTCGTCGTCGCGCTCGTCCGCCGCCGCCGCTTCGCTCTCCCCCTCCTCCTCGCTGGAGTTGCCGCCGCGGTCCTCGTGCCGGTCTCGATGACCGTGGGCTGGCACGGAGCCTGGGGGTACGGACCGCGCTATGCGCTCCCGCTCCTGCCGTTCCTCTGGATCGCGGTCGCGCCGACCCTCGACCGCGCCCAGGGCCTGCTCGCCGGCCGGATCCTGGCGGGCGTACTCCTCGGATTCGGTGCCGTGGTCTCCCTCGGTGGAGTGCTCGTCGACACGACGACCCATACGGACCTGGCCCTACAGGCCGCGCGCCTCGAATGGCCCACCCTCCCCGGCAATGCCGCCACCCAGGAGGAAGAACGCTTCCAGCGCATCCGCTGGGACCTGCGCTTCGCCGCGCCCTTCGCCCATTGGCGCATCCTGCGGCACCGAATCGCCACCGGGGACGATGCGTTCCCGATCGACGAAATCTTCTTCTCGTCCGACCGCCGGCCCGAGGTCTCGAGGGGTGAGGCTCACCCCGTGCGACTCCTGCGGCCGACCTACGAGCGGGAGCGCGGTTGGCGGCACCTCGCGTGGGTGGACTTCCACGAGCGCCTGGGCGGCCCGGTCTGGCCGGTCGTCCTGTTCTGTCTCGGCCTCGTCGTCGGGGGGATGGTCCTCGTGTCCCGCAACCTGGGAGACTGAACCGGATCCGCGCTCAGTCGCGCAGGTCCGACGCTCGCCCGAAGACCCCCCAGCGGATCAATGCGAGGATCGCCCAAACCCCGTCGCGCGGGCGGATCTTCTTGCCCGCCGCATAGTCACGGCCCGCATACAGGATCGGGACCTCGTAGATCCGCGCCCGCATCCGCGCCACCTTGCAGGTGATCTCCGGCTCCACCGCGAAGGTCTTGGAGCGCAGATCCAGGCGCCGCGCGACGTCCGCGCGGAAGACCTTGTAGCAGGTCTCCATGTCCGTCAGGTTCAGGTTCGTGACGAGGTTCGAGATCAGCGTCAGGAAGCGGTTCCCGAGGTAGTGGTGAAACAGGTGAACGCGAGCGTAGCGCCCGCCGAGGAACCGGCTGCCGTAGACCACGTCGGCGACCCCGTCCTCGATCGGGCGTAGGAGCGCGGGGTAGTCCCCGGGATCGTACTCGAGGTCCGCGTCCTGGATCAGGACGACGTCCCCGCTGAACGATTCCAGCGCGGTCCGGAGCGCCGCCCCCTTGCCTCGGTTCTCCTCGTGGGTGCGGACCTCGATCTCGGGATGCTCCGCGGCGATCTCCTCGAGGAGCTTCGGAGTCGCATCGGTCGACGCATCGTCGACGATGATCACCTCCTTCTCGAAGGGCGTCGCGAGCACGCGGTCGATCACCTCGCGCAGCGAGGCTTCCTCGTTGTAGACGGGGATCAGGACCGAGAGCTTCATGGAATGCGCCTCGCTCATGCCTCTTTGGGGCGCGAAACCCGGACCAGCCATGTGGCGAGCAGGACCATCACGACGACCGCGATGGAGACCAGCAGCTCATGGTTCGAGAGGAGCTGTGGGATGGTCCACTTCAGTGCCCGGGGAACGGCCGTCAGGACGCCCGCCATCGCTTCCCCCGCAATCAGTCCAGAAGCGAGGATCACGCCCTTCTCGAGACCACGACCGCGCGCTTGCTCACTCCTGGCACCGCGGCCCGCGAACCACGCCAACAGTCCCCCAAAGAGAATCGTGGTCGAGAGGCCGAACGGAAGGTACATCCCGACGGCGACCGGCATCACGTGCAGGCGGAAGCGACTGCGCCGCGGACGGAGCACGAGTTGGTCGATCAGGATGATCAGGACCCCGACCCCCGCACCGATCCCGATCAGCCCCCAGGGAAGGGGCGCGTCCCCGAAGAAACCCTTCATCAGATTCGCGAAGAGCTGGGCTTGCGGCGCTTCGAGGGGACCGTCCGGTGAACGGTGATCGAGGGGGATGTGGGCATCGGTGCCGATGCCGCGCCCCTTGTGGAGGAGGTTCAGCACGAACCACATCACGAAGGACGCGGTCACGACGCCGAGGATCTCCGCCCACTGCTGGCGCTTCGGCGTGGCCCCGACGAGGGAGCCGGTTTTCAGGTCCTGACACACGTCGCCGGCGGTGCAGGTCGCGCAGCAAACAACGCCCGCCACCCCCATGGTCGCGAGGATCGCGACCTGGTCGCTGTAGCCGAACAGGAACACGAACGCCGAGGTGAAGAGCACGGCGCAGATCGTCATCCCGCTGACGGGGGAATTGCTCGATCCGACGAGCCCGACGATGTACGAGGCGACGGCCACGAAGAAGAACGAGCTGATCACCATCAGCACCGTGGCGAGTGACGCGATCCCCACGTGACCGGTGAGCTTCTCGTAGAGGATCGCGACGATCAGCGTGGTCGCGGCGAGGAGGAACAGGATCCAACGGGGCTCCATATCCGTGTCGACCCGCGCCGGGCGAGCCGCTCCCTTCATCGAAGCCCGATACCCCCCGATCGTCTCCTCGATCCCGCGGACGATTCCGTTCCGAATCATGAGGATCGACCACAACCCCCCGACGACCATCGCCCCGACGCCGAGGAAGCGTAGGTGCGGCTTCACGGCCTTCGCGAGCGCGTCGACATCCACGTGCCCGGTGGCGCTCGTCACGCCGCTCAGGACCCCCTGGTAGTCGATGCTCGTCAGAACGGGTCCGGCGAAGACCCAGGAGATCGCGCCTCCGACGAAGACCAAGAGGGAGATGTTCAGGCCGACGATGAATCCCACGCCGAGCATCGCGGGTGCCGCGAACGCGCCCCCCATCACATAGGCCTTCCCGAAGGCAAGCTTCGCCTTCACCTCACCGGCCATCAGCGAGAGGGCGTCGGTCGCGAGCTTCACGAGCGCGGCGACGCCGAGCCCGGTGAAGATCAGTCCCATCCCTCCGCCTGCATCCTCCCCCGCGCGCAGCACCTTCGCGCAGGCGACCCCCTCGGGATAGGTCAGCTCCTCGTCTTCGATGATCATCGGCTTCCGCAGCGGAATCATGAAGAGCACGCCGAGCAGACCGCCGGTGATCGAGACGAGGGTCGTCGTCCAGAAATCGAAGTCCGTCCAGACCCCCGCGATCACGAGAGCGGGCATCGTGAAGATGATCCCAGCCGCGAGCGACTCGCCCGCCGACGCGATCGTCTGCACGATGTTGTTCTCGAGGACGGTCCCGTCCTTGAAGAGGCCGCGCAGGATGCCCATCGAGATCACCGCGGCCGGGATCGACGCGCTGACGGTCATCCCCGCGAAGAGGCCGAGGTAAACATTCGCGGTGGCCATCACGCACCCGATCCCGACCCCGAGAAGGATCGCGCGCAGGGTCGTCTCGGGCGGTTCGGCGCTGGAGGCGGGGACGGGTTCGGTCGTCATGTGCAGGGGAATCAGGGGGATGGAGCGGGGCCGCCGATCGCGCCCCCGGTGGTCACGGCGTCACGAGGTAGATCTTGCCCGCTGTGCCGTCGAGGACGTAGAGCGCACCCGACGCCGAGAGCGCCAGCGAATAGGCACCCGGTCCAGAGAAGGATCCCGAGGCGAGGTTTGCCGCGTCGCAGTCGACGAAGAGCGGACAGTCGACGACGCCGGTCGCGAGGGCTTGACGCCGCAGGATCCCGGTGTCCCCGTCGACGAAGTAGATGTCGCCGCCGCTCGTCATGACCGGCGCAACGGGCCCCGCGAGGCTCGCCGCCCCTCCGATGCCGTCGGAACTCTGGTCTTGCCCGTCCCCGGCCAGGGTCGTCACCCTGCCCGCGGGCGGTCCGAAGAAACTCGGCGGTCCGGGGGCGATCGAACGCAGCTTCTCCCCGGTGGGGCCGTTCTCGGTCACCAGCAGTTCGCCACCGCAGGAGATCGCGAGTCCCGTCGGCTGGTCGAATCCCGCTTGGAAGCTCGGTCCGTCGAGTGAGAGCGGGATCCCGACCCCGGCGAGGGTCGAGACGACCGAACTCTGACCGAGTGTGACCTCGCGCACCGCATGGTTGCCCGGGTCGGCGATGAAGAGCCTGCCGTCGCCGCTCGCGACGATCTGCGCTGGGACCGTGGGGGGAAAGCTGAAGCGCGCGGCTCCCGCGACGCTGTCGGTGAAGCCTGGGGTCTCGTCCGGAAAGCCGACGTAGAACGCGACCTGACCGGGGTTCACGAGGCTGACGATCAGGACCGTGTTCGAGGTGTGCTCGACGACCACGAGGTTCGAGGGATCGAGGACACTGATGCCGGAGAGGAGCGCCGGTGAGGGTGCACTGAAGACGGCTCCAAGCAGTGCATCGACCGCTCCCGCAGCCAGGACCGTGCTCTCGACCGGAATCGTCGCCGAGGCACCGAAGTCGAGGGCGCGCACGGTGCCGTCGGCCCCGGTGAGGTACAGCACCTCGTCGGTCGCCGACCCCGCGAGCTGGCTCATCGGCCCGATGACCGAGGGATCGGAGTAGACCTCCTGAACCGAACCGAAGACCAGGTTCGATCCGTTGCAGCCGTCGGTCCCGAACGCGGGCGCCGCGATCGGGGCGAAGGAACTCTGCGGTTGTCCCTCGCGGCAGGCGGAGGCGACGAGCAGGACGGTCAGGAGGGTGGGGATCGCTCCGCGGAGGTCGGGAGGGCGCATGGACGAGAGTGTCGCCGGGCCGTCCGATCGGGGCAAGGGGTGAGGGACGGTCGTCCTCCTCCCCCCGGGATTGTTCAGGCGGTGTTTCGGAGGTTTTCGTCCGATGCGCCGCCGGCCTCATCACTCCCCTGGATGTCCACCACGGACCCCGCTCCGTCGCGGACGAGGATCCAGCTGTCCCGTTCGTCGAGCGTCGTGCGCAGCCGCACGGGACGCTTCCAGATCCGCTCGATCTGCAGCAGCGTCGCCTGGGCCGCCCCCACCTTGAGATCCCGCCCGTCATGGTGGTGCACGAGGGTCAGCTCCCCTTCCCCTTCGAGGTCCACGGCCTGGAGCTCGATCTGGGGCAGTCCGCCCCACGAGATGTTCCGCAGGGTCGCGGCCTTGAGCTCTCTCCAGTCGGGCTCCTCCTCCTGCCCCTGCCCCGCGGGCGCCAGGATCGGACGGAGGACGCGTTCCGCGAAGGACTCGTCCACGAGCTTGTGGGTGAGGCTCACGTCGTTGTGCACGCGCCGAAGTTGGAAGAGGTCTTCGCCGGTGGCTTCCGCATAGCGGTAGAGCTCGAGGCCGATCTTGTAGGGATTCAACTGCCCGGGCGGGCAGGAGGTCGCACCCGAGTGGCAGTCGGCGAAGTCGAGGATCTCGGAGTCGTCGAGGATACCGCCGGTCAGGAGCCGCGAGTGCCAGAACGAGGCCCACCCCTCGTTCATGATCTTGGTCATCCTCTGGGGAGCGAAGTAGTACGCCTCGGCCCGGACGATCTCGAGGATGTCGCGCTGCCAGCCGTCGAGGGGAGCGAACTCGGACAGGAATCCGAGCACGTCGTAGGTCGGTAGATCCGCCCGGCTCCCGAGCGAAGGTTCCGGCGGCGGTTCCTCGGGCACGGTGGACAGACTGAGCGCGTCGAGCGCGCGGCGAGCACGTTCCGAGGCACTCGTGTGCACACTGCGCGTCTCGGCGGGATGCGAGTGCTCGCGCAGCGGGAGGTAGGGATCCACGAGCGTGTCGAGCGAAAGGACGATGTCGAGGAATTCCTCGACCGTTTCCTGCCCGAGCAGGTCGATGTACCGTCGGATGCGCACCGCGTGCTCGCCCATCGTGTCGAGCATCTTGCGGTTCGTCGGAGCGAACCAGACGTTGTGCCGGAAGAAGTCGGCGTGCCCGTAGACGTGCGCCATCACGAGCTTCTGCTCGAGCAGAGAATTCGACCGCACGAGGTAGGCGTAGGTCGGGTCGTTGTTGATGACCAGCTCGTAGATCTTCGAGAGACCCCATTCGCGCCCCTTCTCGAGGCGCTCGTACTCCATCCCGAAGCGCCAGGACGGGTAGCGCACGGGGAACCCACCGTAGGCCGCCACGCCGTTCACGTCGGACGCATCGAGCACCTCGAAGACGACGTCGAAGAAGTCGAGACCGGCCTCGCGAGCCGCCGCCTCGGTGACCACCGCCTGGTACTTCAGCTCCGGCGGGAGTTCGGACTTCAGCCTCATCGCCTAACGCCCCCTCCCCAGGAAGGCCCGGATCGCATCCGGAATCCCCTCGCGGTCGTTGATCCCCGCGGTCACGAGGGCCTCTTCCTCGCCCAACGCCGCGTCGAGGTCCTTCTTGAACTGCCCCGAGCCGTGCGCGCTCTTGACCTGCCCATAGCAGAACTGGTTCACGCGCGGCAGGATTTCGTCGCGCAGCATCGAGATACACAGTTCGGTGTCACGCGCCGACCAGTTGTCCCCGTCGGAGTAGTGGAACGGGTAGATGTTCCAGTCCTCCGGTCGATACTTGCCCTGGATCATCGAGAGGCAGAGTTCGAAGGCCGAAGAGATCTTGGTTCCACCGGACTCGCGCAGGTGGAAGAAGGTCTCCTGGTCGACGGTGCGCGCCGCCGCATCGTGCACGATGTAGACCACCTCGAGGTTCTTGTACTGGCTTCGCAGCCAGGTATCGATCCAGAAGGCCTTGATACGCACGATCTCCTTCTGCTCGCGCCCCATCGAACCGGAGACGTCCATCATGTGGAAGACCACCGCGGACGCGTCGGGCTTGGGACTCGTCTTGCGCATGCGGAAGCGAAAGTCGTCGCGCTCCGGAACCACCCGTGGCGCCTCCGGATCCCAGAGTCCGCTAGCGATCGTTCGCCGCAGCGCGTTCCGGTAGGAACGCCGGAAATGGCGGAGGGAGTCCGGTCCGTGGCGCCGAATGCCGCTGTAGCGGCCGCCGTCTCCCTCGATCTCCTTGGAGCCGCGCGGCTCGATGTTCGGGAGTTCGAGCTCCTCTCCGAGCATCTCGGCCAGCTCCTCGAGCTCCACCTCCACCTCGAGGATATGACGCCCGGGCTCCTCCCCGGCGCTCCCCAGGCCCTCGCCCGCGCTCCCTTCGCCGTTCCCCTGTCCCTCGCCGCCGCCTTCGCCGGCTCCCCCCTTGCCGGAAGGGTTCTGTCCGAACCGGAACCGCGGAAGTTCGATCTGGGGCAGCGGAATCGAGACGACGCGGTTTCCCGCTCGCCCGATCAGCTCTCCTGAGGAGAGGTATTTCTTGAGGTCACGGCGCACACGCCCGCGAACGATCTCGCGGAATCGCGCTCGGTCCGATTCGATGCGGAACACGCCGTGCCTCCCCGGCCTCAGGCCGCCTCGGAACCTTCGCGCTTCGACTCGCCGCGCGCGAAGAGGGCCGCGACGAACTGCAGGACGTCTTCCGCGCTCTTCTCGTCGTAACCGAAGTCCTCGCACAGGCGCCCTCGGATCACGTCGATCTTGCGGCGGGTATCCGGGTCGACAACCGTGCTGACGAGACTGGTGAGCTGGATCGTGTCGCGCCGGTCCTCGAAGAGCTTGAGTTCGAGCGCCCGTGTGAGCCGCTTGTTCTGCCTGTAATCGAAGGTCTTGCCCTCGATGTGCAGTGCGGCGATGTAGTTCATCAACTCGTGCCGGAAGTCGTCCTTGCGCGACTCGGGAATGTCGATCTTGACCTCGATCGAGCGCATCAGGCGCTCATCCGGATCTCGCTCGCCACCCGACGGATCGATCACCTTCTCGCGCGTCGTGTAGGCCTTGACATTGTCCACATACTTGCCGCAAAGCCGATCGACCGCGGCGCGATCTCCCGCAACGGCCATCTGCACCTCGTGCTTGATCGTTTCCTCGTAGTCCTCTCGGGCCAGGGAAAGGAGCTGGGTGTAGCGCTTGATCGTCTCCTCATTCGTGATGAGGCTGTGGTGTTTGAGACCCGACTCGAGCATCGCCAGGACGTCCCGCGGCCCGATCGTGTCGCGATCGGAAACGAGTGCCGTGGCGATGCGATCCTGGACGTAGCGCGGACTGATGCCGAACATCCCTTCGCGGGTCGCCGACTCGTGCATCTCGCGGACGTTCTCGGCGGTGAAGCCCTGAACCTCGGCGCCGCTGTAGAGGCTCGCCTTCTGGAGCAGCGAAAGGTTCGGGTGCGTCGGGTCTTCGAGCCGTGTCAGGACGGCCCACAGAGCCGCGATCTCCATCGTATGGGGCGCCAGGTGAATGTGCGGGATCGACTCCCGGTCGAACTGACGGCGATAGATCTTGACCTCGTTCTCGACGGAGAGGTTGTAGGGGATGTCGATCTTGATCGTGCGATCCCGGAAGGCCTCCATCAGCTCGTTGTTCTGGAGCTTCCGGTACTCGGGCTCGTTCGTGTGCCCGATGATCACCTCGTCGATGTGTGTCTGGGCGAATTTCTTCGGCTTGATCGTGTGCTCCTGGCTCGCCCCCAGGAGGTCATACAGGAACGCCACGTCGAGCTTCAGGACCTCGACGAACTCGAGGATTCCTCGGTTCGAAATGTTGAACTCGCCGTCGAAGTTGAACGCCCGCGGATCCGAATCCGACCCGTATTCCGCGATCAGGCGGTAGTTCACATCACCGGTCAATTCCGTCGAGTCCTGGTTCTTCTCGTCCTTGGGCTGGAACGTCCCGATACCGACGCGATCGCTCTCGGAGAGCACCATGCGATGGACCCGCACATGCTTGACGATCTTTTCCCAGTCATCGTCATAGCGGTCGGCGAGACGACGGAAGTAGAAACGACTGACCGGGTCGAGGTCGCCCTCGATCTCGATCCGGTACGGACGGTCCAGATTCGCGTTGAGCCGCGCCTCGACCGCGGCGCGCATGTTCTCCGGCACCAGGAGCAGCGGGTCCTGGTGCATCGGGGAGGGAATGGACTCGCCGTCGATCTCCCACGAGAAGGTGTACATCGCGCCCTCTTCGGTATGCGAGTAGGCCTCGAGCCCGCGCTTGAGAATGCGGACGATCGTGCTCTTCGCGGACCCCACCGGCCCGTGCAGGAGGATCACACGCTTCTCCGGCCCATAACGCTGCGCACCTGCTCGGAAGACGTGCACGAGCTGATCCAGCGGCTCATCGAGCCCGAAGACCGCATCGCGCCCCCGATCGAAGGGATCGTCGAAGATCCTCCACCGCCGCGGACCTCCGCGTCCCTCGTCCTCGTACCCGTAGGACTCGATCATGTCGAGCAGGCGCTGCCAGGAGTTTCGCGCCACCTGGGGCTTGCGTTCGGCGAGCTCCAGGTACTGCTGGAAGCTGCCCTCCCAGTGGAGTTGGCTGCAGTGGGATCGGTCGACCCCTGCCCGGATCGACTCGAAGAGGGAAGAAGGAGAATCACTCATGGGGACGCACGCTGCTGGAGAAAAGTCGGGGATAGGCCCACGGTCCTTTCGGAACGGCCGACACCGAGACCTGAGGGGACCCGGAATCCCCGCGATCGACCGTGATTCGGGGGTACCCCGCCAATGCCTTTTCGGCGACACCGGTCGCGATCGATGCGCGCGAGCGAGCGGCACCCCAGCCTTCGTGGGGCGCATCCAACGTGGCGAGGCGAAAGACTTTCTCGCCCGCGCGGCGTCGAATCCGTCGAAGACGACGGGAGAGGGACCGAACGCCGGCCGCGCCGGCTCCCTAGCCGAAAGGCTGGCCGCTCCGAATCCCGAACGTAGCTAGCCCGGGTTATTCATGAGCCTGTGCACCAGACCCAGCAACTCGTTTCCTGATGGTGCTTTGCGGTTCCTGACCCCGCAAGGTAAGCCCCGGTCCGCGAAGCGGATTCAAGGGATCCAGTGGATCCCTTGAAAGGGGGGCGGGTCGACGAGGACGCCAGGAATCGCAAAGTGCCGTCAGGGGACGAGAGACCGCCGAAGGCGGTCGATGGCGAAGTCTGGCGTGCAGGATCATGAATCACCCGGGCTAGTGCCCCTCTTCCTGCGCGGAGGAGCGGTCTTCCTCCTCGACCGCCGGAGTCGGCTCAGGGGACTGCTCTTCGCCCGGTGGGGCGGCCTCGGCAGGGGCCGGGGTTCCAAGCTGGACCTCCAGGCGGGCATCCCCCGCACGGCGGGAACGCCCCACCAGCTCGACGCACGCGGGACCTTCGGTCTCCAGAACGAGTCGCAGCCAGCGCGTCTCTCCACCTCCGAGAATCCCGGCGCCGAGCGCGACCGATCCGTTGCCCTGATGGAGCTCGGCCCGTTCGAAGGCGCCCCCCTCGCGGGCGCGCCGGGCGGTGGCCACGAGGTGAGCCCCGGAGAGGGACAGTTCGAGCGTCCCCCCGAGACGACGCTGCGCGGCGAGCGCGCTCAGGGTCGGTAGGCGGCCGATGTTGCGTACGGCCACGTCGAGCTGCCAGAGTCCGGGTGCGAGTTCGTCCAGGTGATCCGAGGTGATCTCGACGCGCGGCAGAACACGGACCAGCTCGAGACTCCTCCTGGCCACTTCGCGCGCCCAGGGCTCGAGCCCCGCGGGATCGGAGGTTCTGGGCCCCGACCAGGACACAGGATAGATGCCGTGCACGAGGTACGCGGTGTCGAGGAACCCGCCCCCGGGAGACGCGAGACGGGTCCAGGGCCGGAGCTCGAGCCCGCCCTCTTGGCTCGACGCGGATGCCAACTCCTCGAAGACCGCTCGGTCCGCATCCGGCACGGTCTCGCTCGCCCACCCGGAATCCTCCTGCCCCCCGGCCTCCTCCGTCGGACAGACGGCGACGACGAGACTCAGGTTGGGATGCGCGAAGAGGAGTTCGGCAGCCGCCTTGGTCGCGGGCTCGGAGAGCGGGTAGTTCCCGGCCCCCGGACTCAGTGTCGCGGGACGCCAACCGATCGGGAAGTTGCGGTCGAAACGCACGGGGCTCGCCGACGCCGCGCGCGCATCGGGATCGAGCGAGGGGGCGAGCAGGATGACCTCGGAAGCGAGCAATTCCGCGACCGGCTCCTCTGACGCGGCGCCGACGAGGAGGTCGCCGAACGCGAGCACCGCCTCCGCGTCCGCGCTCGCCCCCTCACCGACCCCGGGATGGAATCCGGCGAAGAGCAGCGCGGGACGCGAATCGCTCCCCGCCTCGGCGCTCCCCTGCGGATCCGCGGAGAGCCGCAGCACGAGGATCGGACGACCGCCGCGACTCTCACCGATCGCCTCGAGGCGTCCCAGGGGCCCGGCGCGCTCGGCGAGGGCTCGGAGCCGTGCCTCGATTTCGGCCGCGTCGAAGTGGTGGTCGATGCGCAACGGACCGAGGGCGGCCGTCTCCGCCTCGGACGTGCCCGGCGAAGCCTGGCCCACCGCAGCGGCCGGCGCAGCCTCTTCCGCGGGCGCCGGCCCGCGTTCCTGACCGGCCTCCGGGACCGGTTCCTGGGCGGTCGCGGGGAGAGCGAGGAGGAACGCGATGAGACAGTCCCTCACAGCCGGATCTCCTTCTTGAGGGGCGCGGCCCATGGGGATTCGATCACGAGCGAGAACACCGAGTCCTCGGGGGCCATCAGGAGCCAGTCGATCGTCGCGCTGCTCCCCTGCGCGGGGAGGTGTCCCAGGTCGAGTTCGCGCTCCCCGGCGAGGAGTTCGACCCCGGAAGGAAGCTCGAGCCTGAGCCGCGTGTCGGTGCGCGGCCCACTCGGTCCGACGCCGCTCGGCAGCCCACCGAGGTTGCGCACGCGCGCCCGCAGGATCGCCACGCGCCCGCTGCGGCGCTCCTCGATCACCTCCACCTCGAGGCGCGGGAGACGGGCGGCGAGGTCGAGGACGAAACGGTCGAGGCCCGCGACGGCGGTCGGGAGCAGATCCGGCGGGGGGTTCACGCAGGTGAACGGCTGCCACCCGCCGACCAACGCGGAGCGCCCGCCGCCGAGGTCCACCGGCTGCCATTCCACGAACCCGAGTCCGCCCCGCGCCTCGTCGAGCCAACTCGCCCAGGCATGCTCGAGGTCCGGTTCGAGGGCCGCGGCTTCGGCCGGCTCGGCCCCCCCGCGTTCGGCGGGTCGTCGGGTGAACCCCGGCTTGGGGAACGCGCGGCTGTCGAGGGCCGCGACACGGTCCACCGAAGGCCCCCAAACGGCCACCTCGGCCGAAAGGCTTCCGAGGGCCGCGTAGAACCAGTCCACGGCCGCCCCGGACTCTCCGTCCCCATCGTGGAGCTCAGCGAGCGTGAAGGGCTCGGCCTGGATGCGCCCGGTGCTCTTCGAGAAGGATTCGACGAGCGTCCGATAGGCCGGATCATCCGAGGGAAGAGGAAGGGAAAGAACACCCCCGGCGGGCTTCATTCCGCCCGGGGTGGCCAGGAGCCCGTGGTTTCCCTGGAAGACGAGACTGATCGCGAGCCGGCGCGAGATCGCGAGATCGGCCAGAGCCCGGGCCGCCGGTTCGGAAAGAGGACTCGGCCCCGAGCGCACGCCGGTCCAGGGACCGCGCCAGTTCACCGGAAAACTGCGATCCAGGACGACGCCGCCGACCGGGTCCTCGTTGTAGAGACCGTCCCCGTCGTCATCCCGCCCCTCGGGCACGCGAAGGTAGCGAGGCGCCTCTCCCGGCCGCGCACGATGCAGAAAGCGTCCTCCCTCGGCGCGCACCCACGGCCCATCCGGGTCCTCGATGAGCATCTCGAGCACGAGCCCGTCCCCGTCGAGATCATCCGGCCCATCCTCGTCCACGGTCCCGTCGCGGTCGTCGTCGATCGGCCGATCGTTCCTCCCATCGGACGCTCGTCCCTCGAGCCGTCGCGCGAGCCCATCGGGGTTCGCCCATGGGACGCACAGGAAGGTCACCCCCTCGGGAAGCTTGTCCGCGTTCGCGAGGAGGGAGTCCGCGATCGCGAGCACGGCCTGGGAACCGGAAACCGAAATGCCGTCGAGGCCGCCGACGAGCAGGATCGTCGCACGTTCCGCGAGTGGAGTCGGCCCCGGCGCGCCGATCTGCACCGCGAGGATGTCGCGCCCACCCCGGCTCTTGCCGAGTGAAACGCGCTCCGCGAGCCCGGATCCGAGCCAGCGCGCGAGCTGCGACTCCCCCTGGGAGGGAGCGCTGTAACTCGGAGCGACCGGGCTGTTCGTTCCCGTGGGCGGGTCCGTGGGCGGGTCCGCCACCCGCGCTTCGGGCTGCCCAGCCCCGGGGGGCGCCGCCTCCTCCGCCGCAGCGCCCTCGCCGTCGCTCGTACCGGGGTCGGCGTCCGGCGGGCTCTCCTCGGCGGCTGCCTCGGGGGTCTGCTCCTCTCCGCTCTCCTGTGGGGTCTCCTGCTTCGCCGGCGGAGGATCCGTCTCCTCCGAACCGGCCGCCGGATCGACTTGCTCCTGGAGCGGAGAGGGCGCGGGCTCCTTCTCCTGCGATGCGGAGGCATCCGCCACGAGGAGCCCCAGGGTAGCGAGAGCCCACAACACGATCCCGAGGCGAACGCGCCCCGCTCCACCGACCATCCCGCCTTCTTCCTCGCGCATCCTCATCCCTTGGGTAGCCGCCTCCGCGCGGGAGGATACCACCCGGCCACGCTCCCCCCACCGGTCGACCCGGGCCGCGGGTGGAATCCAGTGGAATCGGGGAAGTTCGCGGCAAATCCCGCCCTCCCGCCGAGATCCCTCGTCAGCCCGTCGCGTCGGTCTGGAGCTCGGGGGCGTCCTCGGCCTCCGGCTCGGCCTCGGCCTCCGTCTCCACCGGGGCTCCACCCGAGGCGCGCGGGACGACCTCGACCTCCCGCAGGTCCTCCTCGGCGGCCGGATCGGGGGTCGCCTCGGCGAGCGGACTCGGCTTCGACGAGCCCACGACCTCGGGCACGAACTCGTCCACCTGGTCGAGCTCGACGCTGACGACATGGCTGACGCCCTTGACCGCCATCGTCACTCCGTAGAGCACCTGGCAAGCGGCCATCGTCCCCTTGTTGTGGGTCACGATGATGTACTGCGTCTCGCCGAGGGAACTCTGAACCATCGACAGGAAGCGCCCGATGTTCGCCTCGTCGAGGGCGGCGTCCACTTCGTCGAGGATGCAGAACGGACTCGAGTTCGTGCGGAAGACCGCGAAGAGCAGTGCCAACGCGGTCAGGGTGCGTTGGCCACCGGAGAGCAGGCTGATCGGAAGGGACTCGCGACCCGGTGGACGGGCGATGATCTCGATCCCGGCCTCGAGGACGCTGACGCCTTCCTGGAGCGAGACATCCGCCTTCCCTCCGCCGAAGAGCTGCCGGAAGAGCACCCGGAATTCCGCACGAATCGCGTCGAAGGCCTCGACGAACCGGCGCTCGCTCTCCTCGTCGAGGCGGCGGATCGTCGCTTCGAGGGATCGACGCGCCTCGTCGAGATCCCCCTTCTGCGTCGTCAGGAACTCGAGCCGACCGGAGACCTCCTCCAGTTCCTCGACGGCCTCGAGATTCACGGGCCCGAGCCGGTCCAGGGTTCGCTTGAGCTCGGCGACCCTCCGTTCGAGTTCCGAAAGGCGCTCGGGATCGGCGAGTTCCTCCTCCGGTTCGAACCCTTCGAGCAGCTCGGCGGCGCTCGAGCCGAAGTCCTCCTCGGCGCGTCGGGCCAGTTCCTCCCGGGCGAGTTCGACACGCTGCGAGTCGAGCCCCGTTCGCGAGACGCGCTCGAGCGCGGCTTCGAGGTCTTGGGTGATCGCATCGGCGCGCCTGCGGAGCTCCTCGAGCCCCTCGCGTCCCTTCGCCTCGGCCGCCCGAAGTGTCTGCAGTCGCTCCTCGAGCTCGCCCCTGCGTGCGAGGTGCTCGTCTCGGGTCGCGGCGAGGGACTCCGCCTCCGCCTGTCCGCGGTCGGCGTCCTCGAGGTGGCGCTTCGATCTCTCGCGCACGCGCTCCATCTCCTGACCGAGCTCCTCCACCTGTCGGGCCAGGTCGGTGCGGCGTCGCGAGAGGAACTCCAGTCGCTCGCGCAGGCCGGAGAGCTCCGCGCGCGCCTGCCCCTCGTCCCGCGCTCGCTGGCCGCGCACCGCTTCGAGCGCCTTGCGCTCCTCCTCGAGCTCCCCGAGGCGCTTCTCCTCGCGGCTGTGGGTCACCTCGAGTTCGCCGAGGCGCTCGCGCCACTGCTCGAGTTCAGCCGCCACTCCGTCGCGCTCATGGGCCAGGCCTTCACACTCGCGCTCGGAGAATTCCACCGCGCGCACGAGTTCGTTGATCCGCGCCCGCACCGCGTCGAGGGCACCGGCGAGCGAAGAGCGCTCGGCCGAACACTCGCGTACCTGCTCTCCGCAGCGTGCGAGCTTCTCGGCGCCGTCGGCGCGCCGGGCGCGCGCGGCCTCGAGTTCGCCCGCGAGCGCATCGAGCTCCTCGCGCACCGCGACCCCGCGCGCCTCGAGTTCGTCCGCCTGGGAGCGCCGACCAACCGCCCCCTGGGCGACCTCGATGTGCCCCCCCTCGACGGCTCCGGCGGCGAAGAGGTCGCCGTCGGGAGTGACGAAGCGCAGGCGCGGAAAGCGTTCGAGCGCGGTTTCCGCCGCGGCCGCATCGGCCACGAGCCAGACATCGTCGATCAGCGCGGCGGCGACGCCTTCGAAGCCCGCATCCGCGCGCGTCTTTTCGAGCAGAGGTCCCTCGACCCCCGCGAGTTCACGCACTTCGCGCTCCTCGGCTTCGTCCGATCCGTGCCCATTGCGCACCGGGAGAGCGAGGCGGACCCGCCCCCCCTGGCGTTCCTTCAGCCACTCGAGAATGCGCGCCGCGTCCGCGGGCCCTTCGACGACGAGGGCGCGCGCACGGTTCCCGAGGGCGGCATCGAGCGCCCGCGCGACGCGGGTATCGGCGTGCAGGTGATCGGCGAGCAGGCCGGAGAGCCGTCCGGCGAGCTCCGGTCCCTCGCCCCGTTCGATCGCGTCGAGCAGCTCACGCGCTCCCGCGCCGAGACTTTCGCGCTCGCGTTCCCAGTCGCGCAACGACTCGACGCGACTGGAGAGCCTCGCCCCCTCCACCTCGAGGTCCACGCGTCGCGCCTCGAGCTCCTCGAGCCTGCGATCGAGCTGATCGCCCTCGCGCGCGCAGGCATCGCGCGCCTCTTCGGCCTCGGCCAGGGCCGCCTCGGCCGCCGCCAGCGCCTCGCGCGCACGGACCTCTTCTTCGCGCGCTGCATTCCACTCCTCGCGTGCCGCCTCGAGCCGAAGTTCCGCCCGTTCCTCGCGCTCCGCAAGGGGTTCGAGGGAGTCGGCGAGGTGCTGCACGCGGTTGCGCGCGGAGGTCAGCTCGTGCAGCGATCGCAGGACCTCCTGGTTCTTCGCCTCGCTCGCACGCGCGACCTCGCGGTGACTGTTCGCGAGCTCCGCGGTCTCCTTCGCGAGCAGCTCCGCCCGCTCGACGGCTTCGGAATGACTCGCCTCCACGCCCTGGAGCTCCGCTTCGAGAGCCGCGGACTCCTCGCCGCGTTCGCGGCGGCGCTCTTCGAGCACGACGATGCGCGCGGACTCCTCCTCCGCCGAGGCCCGCCAGGCCTCCACGCGCGACAGGAGCTCCTTGCGCCTCTCATCGATCCCCCGCACCTCGGCGGCGAGCTCGGATGACTCCCCCGAGGTTCGGGAGAGCTCGGCGCGCAGGGCTTCGAGTTCCCGCGCGCGCTCGGCGAGCTCCTCTTCCGCGCTCGCGCGGTCGGCGCGGCGTGCTTCCACTTCGGCCTCCGCCTCGGCGAGCAGCGTGCGGGTGGCCTGCATTTCGTCGGCGAGGTTGTGGAGCTGGTGCTTCGCGAGTCGCGTTCCGTCCAGTCGCCAGGCATCACGCGTCTCCACGAAACGACGCGCGCGGCCGGCCTGCACCTTGAGGGAACGCTCGCGTTTGGCGAGTTCGCCGACGACGTCTTCGAGCCGCACCAGGTCCGCCTGCACGCGGCGCAGGCGTGATTCGGTCTCCTTGCGGCGCTGGCGGTAGCGGCTGACGCCGGCCGCTTCCTCGAAAATCGCCCGTCGCTCCAGCGCGTTCGCGGAGAGGATCGCATCGATCTTGCCCTGCTCGAGGACCGAGTAGCCGCGGCTCCCGAGCCCCGTGCCGAACAGCATCTCGCGCACGTCCTTGAGGCGTACGCGAACCCCGTCGATGAGGTACTCGCCCTCCCCGCTGCGGTAGACCCGGCGGGTCACGCTGACCTCGTCGCCTCGATCCTCGAGCGTCCCCGAGGAGTTGTCGAAGACGATCGTTCCTTCCGCCACGCTCATCACGGGCCGCGACGAGGAGCCCTTGAAGATCACGTCGGTCATCTCGCCGCCGCGCATCGAGCTGGGTCGCTGCTCGCCGAGGATCCAGCGCACCGCGTCGACGACGTTGCTCTTCCCGCATCCGTTCGGGCCGACGATTCCGGTCAGGTCCTGGCGAAAGTCGAGGACGCTACGGTCCGCGAAGGACTTGAAGCCGAAGAGTTCGAGACGTTTCAGACGCATGTGCCCGAAGGTTCAGGTGAGGGGACGAAGGGAGTGCGGACCGGAGGGGGCCCGTCGGGTCGGAAAGAGTTCCAGCACGACCTCGCCGGAGCGAGCGCGGCGCAGGACTTCGAAGCGCCGCCAGGCCGCGAGGTGCGGCATCGGCTCCTCGGTGGAGTGCAGGCCCGCCCGCCGCGCTGGGCCCTGGAGCCCACTGAGCGGTAGCGCGCCGGAAACGAGGGTCCGCAGGCACTGCGCCTCGGCGCGACCGGGGAGCTCGCCGGCGACCGGTGAGAGGGCGAAGCCCGGGGTGTAGGGACGCAACGGCGGAGCCTCGGTCTCCTCGCCTTCCTGGAAGAGCCAACGCTGCTCGCCGGCCTCCTCGCGCCGCCGGGCGCGGTCGAGCCAAGCGAAGCGGCGCGCGGCGCGCTCGCCGAAGAACGAGCACGGAGAGACCGCGACCACGGAGTGCTCGAGGCCGGAGGAGAAGCGGCTCGCGGCCTCGGAAATCAGTCCGAGGATCCGCGCTCCGAGGTCGGTATCGAGCTCTCCCTCGCCGAGGATCGAAAGGGCCTCGGCGAGGCCCACCGGCTGGATCGCCCAGCCTCGGCGCGAGTGAAAGCCGCTCGGACGGGCGCGATCGAGCCCGGCCTGGAAGCGATCGAGGTCCGACGCGATCTCGAGGGCGGCCTGGACGAGTTCGACGATTCCGTTCTGCACGAGTTCCTCGCGCCAAGGCCCCGCCCGCCGCGCGAGTCGCGGGAGGTTCAACGCGATCGCACCTCCGCAGGCGAGGATCCCGGGCTCGCGGCGCCGGCGCCGACATCCGGGTGCGACGAACTCCTCATCCTCCTCGCCCCAGCTCGTCACGAGCCGCCCCTCTCCCATCAGCCGATCGACCGCGGCGGCGAGCCCCTGGTTTTCGGCGAGCAACGCCTCGATCCCATGGCCGTCGAAGAAGAGGCCGGGAAGGAAGGGGCCGGGCGGGAGTTCCGCGAGTGCGCTGACGAGGCGCGCGGTGAACGCCGTCGAGCGCGGTCCGAGATTCGAGAAGTCGATGCGCACGCCGGACGCGCGGGAGATCGCGCAGAGGGCGCGCAACCACCCGGTGAGACCGAGGGGGCTGCCGGGGCGCGCGGCGCGGAGCAGGGGCGCGAGGACCCGATCCGGACGTTCGAGAACGATCGCGCGCGAGACGCGCGTCGTGAGGTCGGCGACCCCCTCGAGGACGGCCTGCGCGCTCGAGACCGAATGCCCGCCGGAGGCGAAGAGTTCGGCCTCCGCGGAGAGGACCAGCGGGAGGTGCGGCGCACCGAGGTCCTCGACGTGCAGCTCGCCGGTGCGGTGCAGCTCTCCCGGTCCGCCCGAGAGCAGGTCCTCGAGCGCGAAGCGCCGCAGGACCTCCGAACCGACGCACAGGCGCGCCTCGGGAACGCTCCCCCTCGACGGGGCCCCGGTGGCGAGGAGCGAGTTCGATGCGTCGCGCTCCCAGGCCGCGAGCGGACGGCCGGCGAGGGCGGCGCCGAGGTCCTGCCGCCCGAGACCCACGAGGCCGGAGGAGGACAGCGCGCGCGTCCAGCCTCGCTCGAGGAGCTCACCGGTGACCAGTTCGCGCACGAGCGCGGTGGTGATGCGCGTCTGCCCGGATGCGAAGACGCGCCGCTCCACCGCCGAGGCGATCTCCTCGGCTGCTTCCCGCGAGAGCTCCGCCTCGTCGACGAGTGCCGAAACGAGCCGGTGCTTGCTCCACGGCGAGACCCCTTCGTCCTCGTGCACGCGCACGGAGCGCGCCGATCGTCCGACGCGGTCCGAACGGTGCACACGCAGTGCCTCGCGGATGCGCGCGCGCCGATCGCGGTACAGGATGTAGGCCTTCGCCACCGCGGGTCGGCCGAGTTCCATCAGCGCGTGCTCGACGAGATCCTGGATCTCCTCGATATCCGGTAGGCGCGCGGTGTCCCCGCGTTCGGAACGGATCCGATCCCCGAGGCTCAGCGCGACGACCCCGGCCACCTCGGCCGCGAAATCCGGATCGGGCTCGCCCACGGCCTCCATCGCAGCCGCGATCGCGGCGGTGATCTTGTCCACCTGGAATTCGACCACACGGCCGTCGCGCTTTCGGACCCGGGCCGGCGCATGGCTCCTCGGGCTCCCCTCGGAAGCGCTCATCCGGCCCCGTGTTCCTCGGACGCCTCGGCGGGACGCTCCTCCAGGATCGGCTTGAGCTCGTCGAGGAACTCGGTCACGTCCTTGAACTCGCGGTAGACGCTCGCGAAGCGCACATAAGCCACCTGGTTGAGCGCCTTGAGCTCCTCCATCACGAGGTCCCCGACGACGGCACTCGGCACCTCGCGGTCGAACTCCTCGTGGCAGCGGACCTCGATGCGCGTCGTCGCCTCCTCGAGCTCCTCCGTCAACACGTTCAGCTTCTCGCAGGCCCGCACCATGCCGGCCAGGATGCGCTCACGATCGAAACGGACATGCTCGCCGCTCTTCTTGACGACCCGGAGCGGAGTGTTCTCGATGCGCTCGTACGTCGTGTAGCGCAGGTAGCACCCCAGGCACTCCCTTCGCCGCCGGATCGCCGATCCGTCCGCGCTCGTCCGCGAATCGACGACACGGTCCTTGTCGGCCTTGCAGCGAGGGCACCTCATGGGGCGAAGCAGGGTGGAGGGGATGGAGGGATCGGCGGAAGGCCCGGGACGTCCCAGCGACCGGCCCCGACCCAGAATGCACACTATATCTTGTGTGTCAACGAGGGGAGATCGAATCCCAACCCCAGCCCTTGGTGGGGTCCCAGCCCCCGCAACGGTCACTTCCCGAGGCAGAAGCGCGCGAAGATGCGGTCCAGGAGGTCCTCGGAACTGGTGTGCCCCTCGATCTCGTCCAGCGCCGCCGTGGCCCCCCGCAGGGTCTCGGCCACCAGATCGAGGGCGACGCCCGCGAGGAGCTCGGCGCGGGCCTCGGCGACGCGGGCGCGGGCGGCCGCGAGGGCTTCCCGGTGGCGCACGAAGAGCTCCCGCGCCACCCCTGCCTCGGCCCCGGTGTCCCAGAGGGCCCGCTCCACCGCCCGGGTGAGGGCCCCGAGACCCAGGCCACGGCTCGCCGAGACCTCGAGGGGACCGGCCTGGGAGGCTGCGAGCAGGGAGCGCTCGGCCTCGTTCGGCTCGCGCGCCCCGGGGCGATCGATGCGGCTCCAGAGCCCGAGCACGGGCACGCCCCCCGGGAGGAGACGGCGTTCGGTCCCGAGTTCGGCCGCCGGATCACGGCAGGCATCCACGACCCACAGGACGAGGGAGGCGCTCTCGAGTTCGGATTCAGCCCGCTCCCGAGCGAGGGCATCGAGACGCTCCTTTCGACCGGAGAGGCCCGCGAAACCCGCAGTGTCGACGAGCAGGACATCGTTCTCCCCCACCCGCCAGAGCGCGCGCAGAACATCGCGCGTCGTCCCGGCTTCGTCGCTCACGAGCGCACGCTCTCCGGCGAGTGCGTTGAAGAGCGAACTCTTCCCGGCGTTCGGAGCCCCGAACAACACGACCCGCGGGAGGGCGGTCGGCGCCTGGCGCCGGACCTCGAAGGCGAGGGCCCGGTCGAGTCCTTCGGTCGCGGCATCGAGGCCCAGGAGGAGTTCCTCGGTCGGCACGTGCCCCGTGTCTTCGACGTCGAAGTCGAGGCTGGCTTCGAGCAGCGCGCGGATGCCGTCGAGCGCCTCGCGCAGCGGTACGAGGCGGCGCGAGAGCCCCCCGCCGAGCAGCTCGATGGCGGCGCGGCGCTCGCTGTCCGTGCCCGCGGCGACGAGCTCGCAGATCGCCTCGGCGCGGCTGAGGTCGATGCGCCCATTCTCGAACGCGCGGCGCGTGAACTCCCCGCGGTGTGCCGGCCGCGCCCCGAGCGCGACGAGCCGAGCGAGCGCGCACTGCAAGAGCGGCGGTGAGCCCGGAAGGTGAAACTCGACGACGTCCTCGCGCGTGTAGGAGCGCGGTGCCCCCATCCACAGGACGAGCACGGGCTGACTTCCCGTGCCGTCGAAGAACTCCGCTTCGAACCAGGCCCGCTGCCCGGGCCCCGGGATCGCCTGCGCCGCGGATCCGAGCACAGCTTCTGAGAGCCCTCGCGCCCCGGTCCCCGAGACCCGCAGGATGCCTCGCCGCCCCGGCCCCGGCGGAGAGGCGACGGCGACGATCGTGTCTCGGGTCTCGCCGACGCTCATCTGGCACGCCGCGCGCTCAGCGCTTCCTCTTCGGTTTCCCGCCCTTGCGCTGGCGCTTCAGAGCCTCGATTCGCTTGGCTTCCTCGGCCTGCTTCTCCTGCATCTTCTGCATCAGCCCCGCGAAAGGACCGCATCCCGATGCCTGCTTCCTCTCGACCTCGGTGTCATCGATGGGCCAGACCTTCTTGATCACCTTCTGCTCGAAGATCCCGAGGGTCGAGGTGGTCAGCATGTAGAGCGAGAGCCCCGCCGCGTAGTTGTAGAGCATCAAGCCGAAGAGGATCGGCATGAAGGTCATCATCTTCTGCATCCGTGCCGCCTGCTCGTCGGCCGGTTGCGGCATGCCGCGCTGCTGGAGCACCCACATCACGACCATCAGGATCGGGAGGAGGTTGAAGTACTGCACATTGCCCAGAATCGGAAGGTGCAGGTTGATCTCGAGCAACCGATCGGGACGCGAGAGATCCGTGATCCACCAGGCGAAGGGCTGCTGGCGCAGGTCGAAGCTCGAACGCAGCATCGCATAGAGTCCGAAGAAGATCGGCATCTGCAGGAACATCGGCAGGCATCCGCCGAGGGGCGGGAAGGCTCCCTCCTCCTGCATGATCTTCGCCTGGGCCTCGCGCAGCTTCTTCGGATCGTTCTCGTAGCGTTTCTTGATCTCGTCGATCTTCGGCTGGACGCGCTTCATCTTCTTCTGGTAGCGCGCCATCGCCGTCTGGGAGCGGCGGTTGATCGGGAATAGCGCAAGCCGCACCGCGAGCGTCAAGAGGATGATCGCCGCGCCCCAGTTCCCGACCACCGCGTGGATCCACCGCAGAACGACGAGGAGACCGTGCCCGATCGAGTTGAAGTTCAGACCGCAGAACCCGGCTCCGAGATCGGAATCCTGGATCAGGGCGTGGTACGGCTCGAAGTCCTCCGCGAACACGTTCGGAGCCTTCGGGCCCGCGAAGATCGTGTATTGGAATTCGCTCCTGCGCCCCACGCCGGGCATCGGCAGGATCAGCGGAACATCGGCGATGATGAGCTTTCGCTCCTCCTCCTCCGAGACCGAGCGAATCCCCTCGTAGCGCGCTCCCTGTACGGTGTGCTGCGCCGGATCCTCACGCAGGAGGAAGCCGAAGTACTTGTTCGTGACTCCGACGCACGCGATGTCGCCTCCCACCTCGAGCGAGCCCGTCTCGAACGGGTCGAGCCCGGGCGCCGCCTTCCACACGGCCTTGTCCCCATCCCGCGGGACGGCCACGACACGCGGCTCGGGATAGAACCGATCCTGGAGTTCGGGAGGGACACAGGCCGCGGGGATGAGCTCGAACTGCGCGCTCTGGGCGATGTTCGCGAAGGACTCGTTGCGAACGGAGAAGGAGAAGAGGACGTGCCAGGTGCCGGGCTCGAAGCGGATCGTCTTCTCGAAGACGACGCCCGTCCCCGGGCCGAAGGTGAAACGCACGCCGGGCCCCGCGGTTCCATCGTCGAGCTCCTCCATGCGCCACAGGGCGCGGTCGAGGTTTCCGGGGGCGAGTTCCCGGGACGAATCCGAGGTGCGCACGAGGAGCGACCCGAGGGGGCCGTTCGGGGTTTCAACCGCTTCGAGCAGCGGCTCCCAGTTGTCCGTCTCCCGACGTTCCTCCTCGGTGAGCCCGACCCGCGTCACGTAGTCGCCGAGCTTGAGTCCCGCCAGCACCCCCCCGCGATTGGAAAAGGTCGCGAGGAAGTAGCCCGGCGTCCCCGGCTCACCGACCACCATCGTGAGCTCCCGAACCTCGCTGTCGACGACCTCGGCCCGGGGTTCGGCCACGCTCGGGGCCGCGTCCTCCGCGCCGGATCCGGATCCGCCCGCGAGTCCATCCGTTCCGGCAGGACCGCCGGCCGTCTCGCCCGCGGCCACCGACTCCTGCCCGGGTTCCGCCTCCTGCTCCGGGGGGGGCGCGAAGAAGACGGACCAGGCAAACAGGACCAGGAAGGACAGGAACAGGGCCAGGGGGAGACGCTTTTCCAAGGTCGGATCGAAGGGGGAAACGGGGCTAGTCGCCGGGCGAGACGCTTCAGCGTCCGACGAGGAGTCTAGCGGCCAGGTGTTCTGGGAGTTCAGGCACGGCGCGAATCGCATCGACCGCCCTCTCGACGTCGTACTCGAGGCGCACGAAGGTCAGGTGGCGACCGTCGAAGAGCACATAGGAAAGGCGCGGATCCCCGTCGCGGGGCTGTCCGACCGACCCCACGTTGATGATGACACGCACCTCGGGGTCGGCCTCCAGGTCCCCCAGGTCGTAGGGCCCCTCGATGCCCTTGGGCCGGTAGAGGCGCCGGTCCTCGTAGAAGACCGCCGGCACGTGGCTGTGACCCACGAAGCAGATCGGCGCGACCATGCAGTCGAACAGCGAGCGCATCTTTCCGTCGTCCGCGATGTCCCGCGGCAGGAGGTACTCGCGGACCGGATCGCGCGGCGACCCGTGGGCGAACATCGCCACGGAATCGCGCGCGGAGGGTTCCAGCTCCGAGAGGAAGTCCCACATCGCATAGGAGTCCTCACGCACCTCGGCTCGGTTGATCTCGTCCCGCGTCCAGTCGATCGCCGCGCGCGCCTTGGGGTTGAAGTCCTCAGCGTTGTGCAGGAGCCCGAACTCGTGGTTGCCCTGCAGGCACAGACCGGGTTCGAGCGAGGGGGGGGCTCCGGCGGATTCCCCGGGATTCCCGCGCACGAGGTCCATGATGCGGCGCAGCGTCCAGCGCGGGTCGGCTCCGTATCCCACGACATCCCCGAGGCAGACGATCCGGCGCGCGCCCCGCGCGAACGCGTCGGCGAGAGCGGTCTCGAGGGCCGGTCGGTTCCCGTGGAGGTCCGAGAGGATGGCGGTCAGGGGATAGCCCGGGTTATTCATGAGCCTGTGCACCAGGCACAGCAACTCGTTTCCTGATGGTGCTTTACGATTCCTGACTCCGGAGTCGACCCCTGACGGGTCGACGAGGACGGCAGGAATCGCAAAGTGCCGTCAGGGGACGAGAGGCCGCCGAAGGCGGTCGATTGCGAAGTTTGGGGTGCAGGATCATGAAGGATCCGGGATAGGTCACGGGAGGAGGTTCGCGGGACGCGAGATCGAAGGCCTCCCGCTGCCGGAGGGGGGATTCCGCCGGAGTCTCTCTGGGACGGACTCTCTTCTCTTCGAAAATGGGCGCGGCATTATCCGGGAGCGGTCGGGGCGGGGCAAGACGGGCTCGCCCGAATGATCGGGAAGCCCCCGTCCCCGTCGCCTCAGCGTGCCGAAATGCCGACCAGCGCCCCGAAGAACGCCGCCCCGAATCCGAGACCGAGGAACAGGGCCACCGACAGCGGGAGCAGCCCCACGGATGCCGACCAGGCTCCGAAGCAGCCCGGAAAGGCCGCGACCGACAGAAGGAAGGCGATGGCCGGGGATCCGAAACCACGGGCCTGGAGTCGATGGGCGAGGTGACGACGATCGCCCGCGAAGGGGCTGTCCCCGGCTCTCAGGCGTACGAGAACGACCCGGGCCAGGTCGAGGGCCGGAATCCAAAGCGCGGCCAGGGTGACCGGCGAGAGCGTCAACCCGAAACCGACGAGGAACGCTCCCCCGTCGCCGAGGTACAGGCTCGCTCCACGCCCGCGGCGGAGGTTGAACGGGAGCAGCGCGAGGAGGGGGATCACGAGACGGGATGGGCCGCAGGCGAACCCGACGGCCCCGACGCCGAGCAGGGCGCCATCCGCGTTGTCGAAGGTGTTCGCGATGTTCACCGCGGCGAACGCGAGGAGCCATTGCCCGAGGCCGTGCCAGCCCCCCCCGGCGAAGAGCAACGGGGAAAGGGCGACGAGCTGGGAGACGGCCTTCGCGGTGGGGCGGAGTGCGCTCCGGTCGTCGAGGATTCCCACGACGAGCAGCAACCCCAGCGCCAACCACTGAACCCCGGCGAGTTCGGGGCCGCCCAACCACCATCCGATCGCGAGCGCGATTCCCCCGACGGCCGGAACCGGTCGCCCTTGGAGCTTGCGGAGCTCTTCCCCCTCCTCCCCGGGACGATCGAGCAGCCCGAGGAGCGGCGCGGCACGGATCAAGCCCCAGGCCACCGCCAGGACGAGGAGGAAAACGAGAGACGGTCCGATCGGGCGAGCGAGATCGGGCATGGAATGGATCAGTAGGGAGCGTTTCGGCGGAGATACTCGCGGAGCGCGGGCGGGATCAGTTCGGCGAAGTCGTCGTCGGCGAGGCCGGAGCGCAACTCGGTCGAAGAGATATCGACGAGCTCGGCGGGAAC
>DRLC01000249.1 GCA_011053145.1 Planctomycetota bacterium
AGACCCAGCAACTCGTTTCCTGACGGTGCTTTGCGGTTCCTGACCCCGCAAGGTAAGCCCCGGTCCGCGAAGCGGATTCAAGGGATCCAGTGGATCCCTTGAAAGGGGATCCCCCTTGACGGGTCGAAGAGGACGGCAGGAATCGCAAAGTGCCGTCAGGGGACGAGAGACCGCCGAAGGCGGTCGATTGCGAAGTCTGGCGTGCAGGATCGTGAATCACCCGGGCTAGGGCCCCGTTTCCCCCACTCGGCCCCTCCACGCTCCGCCCTCTCCAACTCCCCCGGAATCCCTCAATCCACGCCCCCCCGACGCTCGAAAGAGGTCCAGAGCCGCCGCTCCTAGCGGCTCACGACGACTCGACAGCGCACCTTCCCCATGATCAAGCTCCAAACCGGCGAGTACCTCGGGTCCTATCGCGTCCAGAAATACCTCGGGCGCGGGGGCTTCGCCTACGTCTACCTCGCGGAGGATTCCGCGGGCAAGAAGGTCGCCCTGAAGGTCGGCGACGTGGCCGGTGGCGGCCGCTACGTGACCCGGTTCGTGGAGATCACGGACGAGCGATCCCAGGAGTGGATCAGCCCGGACGAGACCCCCGGTGAAGCGGTCTTCTTCCGCCCCGACGGCGTACGCATCGACTTCCTCGATGTGCAGGAGATCGACGCGATGATCCGCTCCGAAGCCGAGATCCTGTCGGAGGTGCGCAGCCCGAACCTCGTCAAGGTGCGCGAGGTGGCCGAGATCGAAGACCGCCCCGTGCTCGTCATGGACTACGTCCGCGGCAAGACGCTGCGCGAGAAGATCCGTGCCCTCGAGGGCATCCGCCTCAACTGGTTCTTGGCACTCGTGCGCTCGCTCCAGAAGCTGCGCGACACGACCGAGTTCGCCTATCACGGCGACCTCAAGCCCGAGAACATCATCATCAAGCCCTCCGGGACCGCGGTGATGATCGACCCCGCGCACCGCACGGCGCGTGAAACCCTCATCTCGACGACACCGCATTACAACCCGCTGCTCCTGCGCAACTCCAAGGCGGACGTGATGGGGATCGGCGTGATGCTCTATGAGATCCTCACCGGCACGCTGCCCTTCGATGAGGCCCCCTGGCGCTATGCCGGCCTCGAGCACGGCGGCGAGGTCGAACGCCTCAGCCTCTCGTTCTTCCTGTCCTACCCGCCGCCGCGTTCCCTCAACCCGAACACGCCGGAGGCCCTCGAAAAGATCACCTACCGTTGCCTGACCGTGATGGATTACGACCTGGAGGACCTGGAGGCCGATCTCGTGGACTTCCTCAGGAAGTGAACCGGCCGCCGGAGAACGCAGCCGGGCTCCCCTTCATGACGCCGAAACGGCGCGAAGGGGAGCCCGGCTGCGTTTCTGGAGGTGATCCTACTTCTTCGCGGCGCGGATCCGGCGCTCGGCGAGGCGCGCGGCGGCGTCGCGGGTGTTGATGTCCTCGGTGCGCGCGATCTCGAAGACCTTCTTCAGGTTGTCGTAGATCGTCGCGATGCGCTTCAGCGCGGCCTCCTCGTCGTAGCCCCCATCCTGGAGCTCCATGTAGACGTTGATGATGCCCCCAGCATTCAGGACGTAGTCGGGTGCATAGAGGATCCCACGGTCCTTGAGGTCCTGGGCGTGGCGCGGCTCGAGGAGCTGGTTGTTTGCGCTCCCGGCAACCGCCTTGCAGCGCAGACCTGGAATCGTGTCATCGTTGATCCCGGCACCCCGCGCGCAGGGAGCATAGACATCCACCTCCGTGGTGTGGTGCCCCTCCTCGGGCACGACCTTGTAGCCGTACTGCTCGCTCAGGCGCTTCACCTTGGCGTGGTCGATGTCACAGATCGTGACTTCGACTCCGCGTTCCTTGAGGAGCAGCGCGAGCGCGCCGCCCACGGCGCCGACGCCCTGGATCAGAACACTTCGACCGGAGAGTTCGTCGGTTCCGAAGAGCTCCTCCATCACCGCGCGAAGGCCGTGCAAGCACCCCTGAGCGGTGTAGGGGCTCGGGTTGCCCGAACTACCCGACTCCCGGGAGAGCCCGACGACCCAGCGCGTGTTCTCACGGACGGCTTCGAGATCGGCGATCCCGATGTTCATGTCCTCCGCGGTGATGTACAGGCCCCCCAGGGAGTCGACAAAGCGACCCATCGCATGGAACAGTTCAGGAGTCTTGTCGGTCTTCGGGTTTCCGATGATCACCGACTTGCCGCCCCCGAGGTTGAGATCAGCCACCGCCGACTTGTAGGTCATGCCCTTGGAGAGCCGCAGGACGTCGAACAGCGCCTCGTCCTCGTTGACGTAGGGAAGCATGCGCATCCCGCCGAGCGCGGGGCCGAGCGTCGTATCGTGGACCGCGATCAACGCGTGTAGGCCTGTCTCCTCGTCACGGCAACGGACCACCTTTTCGTAGCCGTCGACCTGAATCTCCGAAATGTCCATGCGGTCTTCCAGTGGGGGGCGAATGAAGGGGGATGGGGCAGGACCCGAATCGTTCCGGAAGGGTCCTCATGGCCCCTGCCCAAATGGGGGCGCATGGTAATGGACGCGGGGGAGTCCGTCGAGGATGGAGACGGCCTCCGAAGGCCGAGCCGGCGAAAGAACGAGAGTTGCGAATCCGTCGATCCGGTGCCGGGCCGAGGCTCGGCGCCGGCCCGGGGGCAAGCTCCCCTCCGCCGGAGTTTCAGGCCTCGCTGCCCGCCTGCTCCACGTTTCCCTCCGCCCCGGAGGCCTCTTCGAGATCCCTGGCATTCTTGCACTCGGGATAGCCCGAGCAGGCCAGGAACTCCTTCCCCCAGCGGGTGCGCTTGATGAGCATCGGCTTGCCGCACTTCTCGCACAGGATGTCGGTCTCCTTGGGCGGCTCGCGCAGCTCGTCGGGCAACGGCTTCGCATTGCGGCACTTCGGATAGGCCGAGCAGGCGAGGAACGGGCCGCGACGCGACCCCTTGATCACCATCTCGCTGCCGCACTTGTCGCACTCGATGCCGGTCTTCTTCGGCTCGATGATCTTTCCGTTCTCATCGACCGATGCGGTGCTCTTGCACTTGGGGAAGGCCGTGCAGGCCAGGAATCGGCCGCGCTTGCCGTCACGGATCACCATCGGGCTGTCGCACTTGGGGCACTTGTAGTCGGTCTCGATCACCTCGGACACGCGCCGCACACCATCCGCGGGCAGGGTGTTCTTGCACTCGGGGTACTTCGAGCACCCGAGGAACTTGCCGCGCTTGTTGTAGAGCACCGCCATCGGCGCGCCGCATTTGTCGCACTTGAACTCGCTGAGCTCGGGATTCTCCTTGATGCTGTGCATCCCGGTCTCGGCCTTCTTCAAGTCCTCCGAGAAGAGCTTGTAGAAGCCGTCCACGACGTCGTCCCAACGCCGACTGCCGTTCTCGACCGCGTCGAGGTTCTCCTCCATCGCCGCGGTGAACTCGGTGTTGATCAGGTCACCGAAGTGCTCGACGAGACGGTCGGTCACGATCTCCCCGAGTTCCGTCGCGAAGAAGCGGCGCTGCTCCAGGGTCACGTATCCCCGGTCCTGAATCGTCGAGATGATCGCTGCATAGGTCGACGGACGGCCGATGCCCTTCTTCTCGAGCTCCTTCACGAGGGTCGCCTCGCTGTAACGCGGGGGCGGCTGGGTGAAGTGCTGCGTTCCATCGACGCTGTCGGGGACGAACTGCTTGCCCTGCTCGAGGCCGGTCGGAAGCATCGTTTCTTCCTTGTCCTTCGCACCTCCCTTGTCCGCCTGGAAGACGCGCAGGTGGCCGTCGAACTCCTGGACTTCGCCCTGGGCGATGAACTCGGCGAGCGGATCGCCCGAGGGAGCATCGGAACGCGGGTGGACGAACTTCGCGGTCGTGACCTGGAAGCGCGCGGGCTTCATCTGGCTCGCGACGAACTTGTTCCAAATCAGCCGGTAAAGCTTGAGCTGGTCGCCGGTCAGAGCCTTCTCGATGTCCTGGGGCCTGCGCATCACGTCCGTCGGACGGATCGCTTCGTGCGCTTCCTGAGCGCCCTTGGACTTCGTCCGGAACGCGTTCGGCTTCGCCGGCAGGTAGGGCTCCCCGAAGTCCCGACCGATCAGCTCGCGCACGCCGTCGATCGCCGTCTTGCTGACGCGCGTCGAATCGGTACGCATGTAGGTGATGAGACCGACTGAGCCTTCCCCGGGGATTTCGACCCCCTCGTAGAGCTGCTGCGCGAGCATCATCGTCTTCTTCGCGCTGAACCGCAGCAGGGTCGAGGCCTTCTGCTGGAGTTGACTGGTCGTGAAGGGCGGGGTCGGGCGGCGCGTCTTCGGCTTGCTCTCGATTTCGGAGAGCTCGAGCGCTTCGCGCCCGACGAGCCGCACGGCCTTACGCTCGGGCCCCTTGGACTTGCCCTCTTCGTCCGCGGCCTCCTCCTCGGCCGGCTCGGGGAGCGGATCGCCGCCCAGGCGCCGCACGAGTTCCGTGGCGCGCGCCTCGTCGAGGTTCTTTTCCACGCGCTCGCCGCCGAGACGCCGCAGTGCCGCCTGGAACGTCCGGCCACCGTGCGTGATCGTCACACCGACGCGCCAGTATTCCTCGCTCACGAACGCGCGGATCTCCTTCTCGCGCTCGACGATCAGGCGCACCGCGACCGACTGGACCCGCCCGGCGGAGAGCCCCTTCGCGATCTTCTTCCAGAGCAGCGGCGAGAGCTTGTAGCCCATGATCCGGTCCAGCACGCGACGCGCCTGCTGCGCCTCGACCTTGTCGCGGTCGAGGCGCCCGGGCTCGCGGAACGCCTCCTGGATCGCGCTCTTGGTGATCTCGTTGAAGACGACGCGCCGCACGCGGTCGTCGGGCACGCCGAGGACCTCGAACAGGTGCCATGCGATCGCCTCCCCCTCGCGGTCCATATCGGGAGCGAGGTAGACGGTCTCGGCGTTCTTCGCGAGCTTCTTCAGCTCGCCGATGACCTTGCTCTTCCCGCGGATCGGCTGGTATTCGGGCGTGTATCCGTGCTCCAGATCGATCCCGAACTTGCCCTTCGGAAGATCCCGCACATGGCCCATCGAGGCCTTCACGACGAAGTTCGAGCCGAGGTACTTGTTGATGGTCCGGGCCTTGGCGGGACTCTCGACGATCACGAGCGACTTGCCCTTCGGCTTGCGCTTGGTCGCCTTCGTCGAGGTCTTCGCGGCCTTCTCAGGCTCGGTCTGGTCTTTCTTTGTCATGGCTCGGGGCCCCGGGAAGCGACGCGGCGGCTGGAAGTGAGCGGCCTGGGCGGGCGCGATGCGGCGGGATGCCGACGGCGGGGCGGCATACCAATAGAAGAGGACGAGGCCCTGTCAAGGTAGGGAATGGCGGGCGCCCGGTCCTCCGGGCCCTCGCGGCCCCGCGCCAGGCCCCCCCGCATCCTGACCCAATCCCTTCCTGGAAAAGGGTTTGGAGCAACGACAGCGGCCCCGGGAGGCGCCTCGGGTATCCTCGCTCCCCGCGGACGCTTTCCGATGCCCCCCTCCCCCCCGACTTCCCCCACAGCCGCCCCGCCCTGGGCCCGCAGCGGGGACCTCTCCCGGCTCGCGTTCGCCACGATCTGGAGCACCGGGGCGGATCCCGCCCGGGATGGGATCTTTCGACTTCGGGCCCTGCGGCGCGATCCCGCCCAGGGGGAAGACGAGGAGTTGGATCTGTTCCTCTCCCCGTTCTCCGGCGGGAGCGAGGGTCGGGACGACGTGCACCGCGCGACCCAGCGCATGGCGAACGAGTTCGGGGTGCACAGCGGGGATCTCGATGGTGCCCCCTCGCTCGACGAGGTGCGCGAGGAGTTCGAGAGGTTCCTCAGCGGCCGCGCCGTGCTCGTTCCCGACGCGCGCCTGTTCTCCGCCTGGTTCGAAAACGCGCCGTTCACCGTGGTCGATCTTCCCGCAATCGCCGCGTTGCTCCTCCCCGGCCGGCTCGCGAGCCTCGGGGAGCGCCTCGCCGACGAGCTCACCTCCATCGGCGAGGGGCCCCCGGGGCCGATCACACCGGAACGCCTCCGGGATGCTCTCGGAATCCTGGTCGGACGGGCCCTGGACCGTCCCCCGGCCGTGCTCTCGCTCCTCGCCCATGCGCTCGCCGACGCGGTCGATGGACTCGAATCGCTCGAGGACCGGGCCGCGGGCGAACTCCGCCTCGCCGCCGGCCTGCTCGAACACCCCTCCATCTGGCGTGGCAAGCGTTCCCAGCTCTACCCCGAGCACAACGCACTCACCGACGGTCAACTCTCGGATGCGGTCCGTCTCCATGACACGCTGGAGGATGCCCTGGAGGCCGGCTTCCCACGTTGGGCGCAGGGCGAAGAGCGCGAGCCGCCCCAGCTCTCCCCCGCCGGGGAGGAACCGGCCCCCCTGGACGCCTCCGATCGGCGGGCGATCGACGAGATCTTCCAGGTCCACCTCCCGCGCCTGTTCGCCGAGCGCGACGCGAGGAACGAAGGCCCCGAAGGACACCGGTTCCGCCCGGGCCAGCACGAGGTGGCCGCGCGCATCGCCGAACGCTTCGGACACAAGGAATTCCTGCTGGTCCACGCCCCGACCGGGACGGGCAAGACACTCGCTTACCTCGTACCGGCACTCCTGTTCGCGGTTCGCAACGAACTGCGTGTCGGGGTCGCTACCTACACGCGTGCCCTCCAGGAGCAGGCGCTCGCGCGTGACGTGCCTCTCGCGCTCGCGTGCCTCAAGCGCATCGGCGCCCCCCCGCCACGCGTCAGCGTCCTGAAAGGTCGATCGAACTACCTCTGCTGGCGTGCCCTCTCGAACCAACTCCCACCTCCCGAGGCCCACCCCGCGGAGCTTCTCGCATGGCTCTCTCTGGCACTGTTCGCGACCAGCGAACCAGACGGCGACCTCGATCGCTTCTCACCCCGCGCGCCGTTCGGCATCCCGGAGCGAGGCGATGCGTGGCGTAGGCGCATGGAGCAACTCATCCGCCTGGTGCGCGCCGAAACCGGCTGCTGCTCCCAGGCGTCGGATCGCGCCACGTGCGGCGCGCACGCCGCGCGTCGGCGTGCGGAGCGCTCGCACCTCGTCCTCACGAACCACGCCTTCACGCTCGCGCGCCGTGAGTTCTTCCGCTACGTGATCTTCGACGAGTGCGAACACCTGCACGACGTCGCGCGCGAAGCCTTCAGCCATTCGGTCAGCGTGCGTGCGCTGCGCGAACTCCTCGACCGCGTTCACCGCACGCGCCAGGGCCGAACGCGATCGGTACTGGGACGCCTCCTCGACATCGTCCTCGACGGCAGCGGCGCCTCGACCGTCGCGCAGGAAGGCGTCGAGATCGGGAGGCGCGCGCGCTGGATCGTCGACGAGTTCTCCGACGCACTGGTGCGCTTCAAGGACTGGCGTGCCGCACGCGCACGCCACGGCCGGGACGAGGACAGCTACGCGCTCTTTCGCGAGTACCTCGGCTGCGACGAATCGGGTGATCTGCTGACCGCGCATACGCGCCTAGCGATCGCGCTGAACGACCTCGGAGCGTGCCTGCAGCGCTTGGCCGAGCACCTGGACGAGTCCCCCGGCCGTCATTCGCGGCGCATCCGCCGGCGGCTCGACCTCCTGCGCTCGGACCTCGAGGACGCCCGGGAAGCGGTCGAAGCCTGGATCCCCCGCGCCGGTGAATCGATCGACGGGCCGCCACTGCTGCGCGAGACATCCTTCCACGACCTCGAGACGAACGCGCGCGGAGACGACGTGCTCGCCGCGCGCGTGCTGCTTCCCCACGAACACCTCGGCCGGCACTACTACCCCGACCTCTCGAGCGCGGTCTTCCTCTCGGCGACCACCTGGCTCGCCGGGGGCTTCGACGCGGCCTCGGCATACCTCGGCCTCACCCGCGCAGCGCACCCCATCGAGGGCGAGGAACGCGAGCCCAGCATCCTTTCCACGTTCCGAGCTCCCGAAGCCTTCGACTACTCGCGCGTCCTGGTCGCCGTGCCGCGAGACGCCCCTTCGATCCGCGAAGACAAGCGCGCCTTCCTCCGGTACACGGCGCGCTTCGTCGGCTACCTCGCCGAGCGCACACGCGGTCGCATGTTGGTGTTGTTCACGAACGCAGAGGACCTCGCCACCGTCGCGGCGGACCTCGAACCCTTCTTCGCCGCCCGCTCGCTCCCGTTCTGGTACCAGCGCATGCGC
>DRLC01000250.1 GCA_011053145.1 Planctomycetota bacterium
CCGCCGCTACGCGCTGCGCCTCGAGAGTGAACACGCCCTGGAACTCGTCGCAGCGATCGTCCCGATGCTCGTCGGCGCCGGCCTGATCGAAGCGTTCGTCAGTCCCCACGCCCCGACCCCGGTGCGCGCGGCCACCGCGGTGGGAACCGGGATCCTGCTCCTCGCCTGGGTCTTCCTCGGCGGACGCCGACGCGAGAGCGAGTGATCCGACCCTACATGTAGCCGAGGGCCTCGAGCTTCGCGCGCTCCTCGCCCGAGAGTTCCTTCGCGGGCGCGAGCTCGCCGCGTTCGATCGCCCCGAGGATCCAGGTGTCGAGCAGAGCCCCGAGGCGCTCGAGCTCTTCGGGCTGCGAATCCGCCAGGTTTTCGAGCTCCCCCGGATCGGTGTCCAACCGGAAGAGCAGGTCCCCTCCGCGGCGGTAGTCGCGGACCATCTTCCAGGGGCCGCTGCGCACCGAGGCGAGCTGGAAGCGCATCCATGGAGATCCGTCCGGCAGCCATACGGTCGCGTAGACCGGCTGGTCGGGATCGACCGTGTGGTCGACGGGCCTGCCGCCGGAGCCGAAGTCCAGGTAGTCGACGCCGAGGGCGCCGAGCACCTCGTCGAAGGCCCGGCGCGTCTCCACGGGTTCCTCGACGACGCGACCGGGCTCGGGCGTCTCGGGATCCACGACGATCAGCGGGACGCGCAGGAGTTCTTGGTAGAGGTTGCGCACGTGCCCGAGGTAGCCGCGCTCCATGAACTGCTCGCCGTGGTCCGCGGAGAACACGATCAACGTGTCGTCCGCGAAGCCCTTCTCCGCGAGCCCGTCGAGGAGACGTCCGATCTCGCGATCCGTCCCGCGAATCTCCTCGTCGTAGAGATCGCGCAGGTACTGGGTCTCCGTCTCCCCGAAGAGCTGCGCGCAGCGCGTCAAGTCCAGCATCGGGAGTTCGTTCTTCGCCCAGCCGTCGTACCACGACGCGTCGTCGTACTCCGGGTGGTCGATGTACATGTGGTGCGGATCGAAGTAGTGCAGGAAAAGGAAGAACGGCTGGGCGGTACTCTGCTCGTCGAGGAACGAAAGCGCGCGGTCGGTGACGTGGGGCGCGGGAATCCCGAAGCCGTCGGGACTCGAGAGGCTCTCGTCGAAGCCCTGGAAGCCCTGCGCGAAGCCGTGTTCGGTGTCGACGAAGATGTGACTCACGATCCCCTGGGTGCGGTAGCCCGCCTCGCGTAGGACTTCCGCCAGCGTCACCTCGCGATCGCGAAGCTTGCCGAGGATCGAGAGCGCGCCGTGCTCGACCGGATACTTGCCGGTCAGGATCGAGGCGAAGGCGGGCATCGTCCACGGGGACTGGGACTGCGAGTTCACGAAGTTCGTGCCGCGGGCCGCGAGCTCGCGTAGCGCCGGGGTGAGGTCACGCTCCGCGGAAGCGGACGCGACGAGGCTCGTGTGGTCCGTGCGCAGGGTATCGACCGCGATCACGAGCACATTCAGGGGGCGCTTCACCGCGAGGCCGCGCGGCTCCTCCCGGTCGCGGGCGACGCGCATCAGAAGGGGCGAGGCGGCGCAGGCCGCGAGGAGCAGGAGGACCGCCGCGAACACCAGGCGCAGCGCGACCCGGCCGGCGCCCCGAGCAGCGAGAAGCCGCGGGCCGAAGAAGGCGAGGAGCGAGATCGACGCCAGGCCGACGCCGGCCGCCGGGTGCCGGAACACGTGCCCGAGGCGGGCGTGGAGAACGAGCCCCGACCCCAGGAAGGCGAAGCTCCCGAGGACCAGCCCAAACGCCGCGCGGTCGGCCCCGTCGGATCCCGCTCGGGAGCGAAGCGGTCGAGCGACGAGCAACGGAATGGCGACCGAGAGGGCACCGAGGACGAGGAAGACCTCGAGGTCGCGACGTCCGAGACCCCCGTTGCGCACGCCGGAGACCGCCATCGCGACAGCGGCGGCAAGGGCCAGGGTGAGGCCCAGGGCGAGGGTTCGCTCCGGCCGGTACACGAGGCTCGCCGCGAGTCGCGTGACCCCGCGGGGTCCGAGACGGCGCAGGAGCAGGAGGGGTCCGAGCACCAAGGGGATCGAGAGCAGCCCGATCCAAGCCCCCCGAAGGACGCCCCGATCGGCGGCCGCGACCAGGATTTCGTAGACGGTCCGCTCGAACCCGAGCGACCGGTACCCGTTCGCCTCGACGACTCCGCGCGCGGCGAGGAGGGTCTGCGATGCACCGAAGGCCGCCCCGGCGAGGACGGGGAGCAGGACCCCGAGCCCGATCAGGGGAAGCAGACCCGGGATCGGCCGGGCGGATCGGGACGGGCTGTCTTCCTGCATCCGAGGGAGTCTACCCCGAGGCCGGCGCCGGAGTAGCTCCTCGGCGACCCGGAACTCTCTTCGCGGGGAACGGGGCGGCGGGCGCGATACACTGGGGCCGTCCCCAGACCACGCTTCCATGCCGATCCAAGTCCTGCTCGTGGGCGACCTGCACCTGGGCCGCCGCCCCGTTCGCCTCCCCCCCCCGGAGGCGAGCGAGGCCGGGGGCAAGGACTGGCCCGCCGCCCTCTCGTCCCGCACCGCCTGGGAACGCACGGTGACCCTCGCGATCGAGCGCGGGGTCGATGCGGTGCTCCTCGCGGGCGACGTGGTCGAGAACAACCAGGACCGCTTCCAGGCCTTCGGTCCCCTCGAGCGCGGTGTGCGGCGCATGCGGGAGGCCGGGATCGAGGTGCTCGGGGTCGCGGGCAACCACGACGACATCGCGCTGCCGCGGCTCGCGCGCCAGATCGAGGGCTTCCGTCTCCTCGGGGAGGGCGGACGCTTCGAGCTCGCGCACGTCGAGACCCGCTCGGGACCGCTGCGGGTCCTCGGCTGGTCGTTCCCGAACCGGCGCCACTTCGAGAATCCCCTCGGAACCCTGGCCCCGGACCTCCAGGCGCGGGTGCGCAGCGAGCCCGCCTCGGAGTACGGTCCGGTCCTCGGGCTCCTGCACACGCAGCTCGGGGGCCAAGGCACCGGGTATGCGCCGACCCACGCCACCGAACTCGCCACCGTGGGAACCGACGCGTGGTTCCTCGGCCACGTCCACGGGCCCACCCTGACGGCCGGTCCGCTCTCCGCCGGGGAGCGCCCCCTCGGCTACCTCGGGTCGGTCGCGGCGAACGATGCCGGAGAGTCCGGGCCGCACGGCCCCTGGCTGGCGACCCTCGACGGCGGCCGGATTCGAAACCTCGAACACCTGGTCCTCGCCCCCCTGCGGTTCGAGCCCCTCGAACTCGCGCTCAGCGAGCTCCCCGACCCTTTCGAAAACGACGAGGAGCTCGAGAACGTTGTGCTCGCCCACCTGCTCGAATCCCTCGAAGACCTCTCGCAGGCCGTCGCGGAAGAGCAGGTCGACCAGCCCGAAGCCTTGGCCGTGCGACTTCGGATCACCGGGGCGCACCCTCGCCACCGGGACATCGCCGACCTCCTGGCAAGACTCGTCGGTGGAGGCTTCTCCTACCACTCGAACGGAATCCTCTGCTACATCGAGAAGCTCCTCGACGACGGTCGCTCGGTGCTGGACATCGAATCCCTCTCCCGCGGTACCGACCCGGTCGCGATCCTCGCGCGCAAGCTCCTCGCGATGGAGGCCGACGAGGCCGAGACGAGGCGGTATGCGGAGGCACCTGGAATCGCGGTGCGCGCGGGTCGCCAGCTCCTCGAGGAGCTCCTCGACGCCCGTGCCCGGGCCCGCACTGGGGCAGGAGGTCCGGCGTGAGGCTCGAATCCCTACGGGTGATCGAGGCCCGGGGACTACCCCGCGAATTGTGCGTGGACTTCCACGACTCCCAGGTGGTCCTGCTGCACGGTCCGAACGGGATCGGGAAGTCTTCGCTCGCCCGGCTCGTACGCTCGATACTCTGGCCGCGATTCGCCCGGCCATGGGAGCGAGCCGAGGCCGTGTGGCGGGTCGATGGAGAAACCTGGACGGCTCGACTCGACGGCCAGCGCGTCGCCTGGTCGCGCGGCGGTGAAGACATCCCGCCCCCCTCCCTCCCCGAATCCGCCTACGCCTCCTCGTACGTCCTTTCCCTGCGCGACCTCCTCCAGGAGCACGACCCCGGGAGCACGACCTTCGCCCGGCGCCTCCGCACGGAGCTCTTCGGCGGCATCGACCTGGAAGCGATCGAGGCCGCCTCCAGGTCCCCCGGCGAGAGAAAGATCTCCCTGCAGCGTCAGGAGGTCAGCCGCGCCGAGTCCGCGGTGCGCGCCGCCGAGGCGGGTGTGGCCAAGGCTGCGGAGGCCGACCAGCGCCGCATCGAATTGGAGAGGCGGCTCGATGGAGCCGAGCAGATGAGGCGGGAACTCGAGCGACTTCGGGCGGAACGAACTCGGCGCCATCTCGAAGCGAAGCTCGAGGACATCGCCGATCGCAGGGCAAGCTTTCCCCCGGGGCTCGACGAGCTGCGACGGAGCGACGTGGAAGATGCCCAGAACCTCGAAGCGGAACGGGCCGAAGCGGGCGAGGAGCTCGAGCTCGCGGAGGAAGACCTCCGGCGCGCCGAAGCGCGGGCGCGGGCCAAGGGCGTCGACCCCTCGCAGGCCTTCGCGCCCGGCGAAATCGAGGAGTTCGAGACCGATCAGAAGGTGGCACGCGAGGCCCTCAGCGATCTCGACGCGCGCATCGAAAGCCAGGAGAGGGCGCGCGCGGAGGCGGACACGGCCGCGAGGGCGGCCGGGCTGGCGGGCGCGGCCGCCGCGCTCACGATCGAGGACGACGCTCCCCCGGTGGACCTCGCGAAGCTGGAAGCGCTGCTCGACTCCTCTCGCCGCACGCGGGACGAGCTCGCGCGCATCGAGGGGGAGCTCGGCCTCGTCGAAGCGGACGAAGAGGCCGCGGCGACCGAAGCGAGCGCCGACCTCGACGAAGGAATCCGCCTCCTACGCCAGTGGCTCAGCACACCCGCTCCGCTGGGCCCGCCCGGCCCTGGCGAGGAGCAGACGTCCTCCCGGCCGCACCGGATCCAGCTCGTCCTCTTCGGGGTCGCCGTGGCGTCGGCCCTGGTCGGCCTCGCGCTGGACCAGGGGCTCCTCCTCGGGATCGGCGCCGGGCTCGCGATCGCGATCGCCCTCGACCTCCTCCGAAGGCGCAGGTCGAGCACGGTGGACTCGACGGCCGACCCCCGGCCCACATCCCGTACCTCGCGCTCCGGGATCGAGGCGGACTTCGAAGCCCTCGGCGTCGAAGCCCCCCCCGATTGGACGACCCCCGACGTCGGACGCCTCCTGCGCCATCTCGAAACTCGACGCGCACACGCGCACTTCGCCGAGCTGGAACGCGACAAGCGGCGGAGCAGGCGGAGGGAACTCGAAGCGAGGCGCGCGCAGCAGGTCGAAGCGCTCGAACGGGTCGAGCGCGATCTCCGCCCGCTGCTCGCCCCCTTCGGCCTCTCGACGTCGCAACCGCTCGCCTCCTTCGACGCCCTGAAGGCTCTCGAGGCGCGACGAACGCGCATCAACGAGGCCCGCGATGCCGCGCTGCGCCTCGAAGCCTGCAAGGCCGAGCTGGACCGCGCGGCGAAGACGTTGCGCCAGATCCTCCTCCGGTACGGCTCCCGGGTGGACTGGGAAATCGATGACGCGCCGCGCTGGCGCGCCGAATGGCGCTCCGTCGAAGAGCGCATGGACCTCCGGCGCAAGCTCGACGAAGCCCACGCGGTGCGCGAACGGATCGCCGACAGGGTCGAGAAGGCATCCCGGAAGCTCGAACACTTCTACAGAACGCGAGAACTCGGTTCGATCCCTCCAGAGGAGCGCCTAGCCGCGCTGCGGGATCGCGTGAAGCGGCGCGAAGCCTGGGCGGCTCTCCAGAACGAACAGGCCCAACTGGAAGCCCAGCTCGAATCCGTCGAGGAGGCCTCTGCCGACGAACGCGAATTGGAGGACGTCGAACTCGCGGCGAGGATCGAGTCCCTCGCCGACGAACTCGCCGGGGTCGACGACTGGAACGTCGAGCTGGGCGAGGTCCGGGCCCAGGTCGAGCAGGCACGCCATAGCGCCGCTCTCGAGAATGCGATGGCGGAGCTCGCCGGCCACAGGGAAGTGCTCGCCGAACTCGAGGAAGAAAAGCAGCTCGCCCAAGCCCGCAAGCGACTTCTGGAAGACGTGCGCACGGAACTCGAGAGCAAACACGCATCCCCGGTCCTCTCTCGCGCTGACGAGTTCCTGCGCACCTTCACGCGCGGGGCGAACGGGCTGCGCTACGAGACCGAGCAGGGCTTCACGGGCTGGGACCTCGAAACCGACGAACCGCGGGATCTCGAGAAGCTCTCGGACGGAACCCGCGCGCAGTGCCTGCTCGCGGTGCGGCTCGCGACGATCTTGACCGGCGAGCACGGCCATCGGCTTCCGCTCTTCCTCGACGAGGCTCTCGTCCTCTCGGACGAGCAACGCGAGCTGGCCGTGGTGCGCGCATTGCTCTCCCTGGCCGACGACGACGAGTCCGCGCAGCGCCAGCTCTTCTACCTCACGGCGCAGGCCTCGGACCTCGCCGCGTGGCGCCACGTCGCGTCGGAAAGCGGCCAGGAGTTCGCCTGCGTGGACCTCGGAGCACTTCTCCACAGGACACAAGCGGCGACCCCGGTCCAGCTCCCCGAACCGGAGGTCCACCCGATCCCCCAACCGGGAAAGAACGAATCCGTCCTCGCCTACGGGCTGCGCCTCGGCGTCCCCCCGCTCGACCCCCGCCGTCCAGCAGACTCGGTCGATCTCTGGCACCTGATGCTCGATCCGTCCGAGCTGCCCCTCCTCCACCGCCTGCGGCAGTTCGAAATCCGGACACCTGCCCATTGGCGGGATCGTGGTGCCGGCGAACGGATCGTCGGCATCGGAGACGCGGAGCGAGCGCTGCTCGCCTTCCGAATCTCGGCCTTCGAGGCCTTCCGCGACCTATGGCTCCAGGGGCGTCCCCGGCCGCTCACCTCGGCCGAACTCCTCGAGTCCGGCAAGATCTCGGAGACCTTCCGGGAAGGCGCGGTCGCCCTGCTCGAAGAGGTCGGCGGCGACGCGGCAGGTCTCGTCGAGGCGCTGAAGGCGAAGCGACTCAAGAACTTCCGCAAGCGGACGGTCGAGGACCTCGAAATCTGGGCGCGAGAGCGCGGATCGATCGTGGACTCGGCCCCCCTGGCACCGGACGAACTCCTGGGCGCCCTGCTGATCCGCCTGGCTGAGGCGGCCACCGGGCGCGAAGAAGAGTGCCGCCGACTCCACCACCAGTGGCTCGCGCGCTTCGGAGCGATCGAAGGGGGCAAACACGAGCGTGCGACGGAATCGCCAAGCGATTCCGCCGCACTCCCCGAGGAGGATCCCTCCTCCGCCGCTTCATCGTGAACGCGGGGATCGGTGAACCCACGCCCGTCCCCCAGCGAGGCGCAACGGGCGATCTGGTGGCCAGGCTCGGCCACCTCGCAGTCTGGGCTGGGCTCTACGTCGCCGGGGCCTCGGCGTTCCTCATCGGGTTCGCCGCGCCTCCGGCGAGCGCTCGCCCGCGGATCCTCCTCGCCCTCTTCGTCGCCTTCCTCACGGGGATGGCGACCTACCTCTTCGACCGGGTGAAGCTCGCCGACGAGCGCCTCGACCCCGCGGACCGAGCGAGCAACCCCGAGCGCTACCTGTTCCTCGCGAGCCGCGCGCCAGCCCTGCGCCTCGCATGCGCTCTTCTCGCCGCCACCGCGGCGTTCCTCGGCGACCGCCTCGACTCCCTCGTCCCACCGCTCGTGCTCGCTTCCCTCACGGGCGTGTTCCTGTATGGCGGCCGGCCGCGAGCGTTCCGCGGCACCGCGCGGTGCAGCCGTCCGAAGGACCTCTTTCTGCTGAAGAACGCCGCGATCGCCACATCGATCACGGCCTTCGCATGCGCGCTGGATCACCTGGCGCGCCTCGCCCCCCCCGCGGCCTCCTCGGCGCCCCTTCTCGGGGCCCTCTTTCTGCTCGTCTTCTCGGACTCCGTGCTCTGCGACATCGAGGATCGCGAGGCCGACCGGAGCTTTCGCACCGATACGGTGCCGGCGCTGCACGGGGAGGAGTCGGCGTGGCTCGCCGCGGGGCTCGCCCAGGTCGGTTTCACGGTCCTTCTGTTCGCCTACGACACGGGCCCGCTCGCGGTGCTCTGGGTCGTGTCGACCACGCTGAGCTTCCTCGCCCTCGCGGTCCTGCGCCCGAAGGCCCTGCGCGACTTCGTCGACGCGCGGCTCGCGGTGCTCGCCGTGCTCGCGTGGCTGCTCGTCGGGTGACTCAGGCCCTGCGCTCCGCAAGCCAGGCGCTCAGCAGCGGTGCGGCGGCTTCGGCGGGCAGTGGATCGAGCACGCG
>DRLC01000251.1 GCA_011053145.1 Planctomycetota bacterium
GATGCGGGATCTGTTCACGGGCGCGACCGACAGCGTGATCGTGGACGACGAAGAGGTGTTCGGCCGCATGATCGAGTTCACGAAGAAGCTCATGCCCGAGCACGTGGACCGCGTCAAGCGGCACGAAGGCAAGCGGCCGATCTTCCAAAGCCACGGGGTCGAGCAGGACTTCGAGAAGATCTTCTCGCGCCGCGTGGAACTCCCCTCGGGAGGGTCGATCGTCATCGACCAGACCGAGGCCCTCGTGGCGATCGACGTGAACTCGGGGCGCACCCGGGCGGCGGGTGCGGAGTTCGAGGACATCGCCCTGAAGACGAACCTCGAGGCCGCCCCCGAGATCGCGCGCCAGATCCGGCTCCGTGACCTCGGCGGGATCATCGTCCTGGACTACATCGACATGATGCGTTCGTCCTCCAGGCGAGCGGTCGAGAAGGCGACCCGGGACCTCCTGAAGTCGGATCGAGCGCGCAGCAAGATCGGCCGCATCTCCCAGTTCGGTCTCCTGGAGCTGACTCGCCAGCGGCTTGGGCCGGGGCTCAGCAAGCTGGTCTTCGACACCTGCATCCACTGTCGGGGGACCGGACGCAAGCGCAATGCGTCTTCCCGGGCCCAGTCGATCCTGCGGCGCCTCGGCGCCTCGCTGGGGCTCAAGGGGTTCACCTCCGTGGAGGTCCGTTCCCAGCCGGAGGTGATCGAGTACCTCGAGAAGGAGCTCTCGAGCGAGCTGGCCGCCCTCGAAGAGAGCACCGGCCGCAAGCTGATCCTCAAGGCGGTGCCCGAGCAGATCGAGGACAGTGTCCTGCACTACCTGCGGGCGGATGGGCGCGAAGTCCGGCCCGGCGGCCGGCGCAAGCGCTGATCCCGGCCCCGTCCGGTCCGGGCCGCGCCCCGGACCGGACGGGGGCCGGCGCCCTGGAATAGGCCCTTGTGGCCCCCAGCTCCCGTGGCTAGACTTCTCGCCCCTCGATCTGAGCAGGGGCCTCTTCCGGGCGTGTCGCCCGGGTCGCGCCGGTCCCGTGGACCGGCGGACGGCCGGCTCTCCGAGCCGACCGTCGAACCCTCATATTGGAACCGGAGACATCCCGTGTACGCCGTCATCGATGACCGTGGCCGACAGGCCGGAGTACGAGTGGGCGATCGCATCGCCTGCGACACCAACGCCGAGTGGAACGTCGGGGATACGATCACCTTCGATCGCGTCCTGGTCCTCACGAACGAAGGCGACGTCCAGGTGGGAACGCCCCACGTCGAGGGTGCCAGCGTGAAGGCGCGCGTCCTCGGTCCCGTCAAGGGCAAGAAGGAGGTCGTCTTCCGCTTCAAGCGCCGCAAGAACGTGCGCGTGAAGCGTGGACACCGCCAGGCCTACACCCAGGTCGAAATCACCGAAATCACGGTCTAGATCCGCCATGGCACACAAGAAAGGACAAGGGTCCAGCCGCAACGGTCGGGATTCGAACCCCCAGTTCCGAGGTGTGAAACGCTTCGGCGGGCAGTACGTCAACGCGGGGACGATCCTCGTACGCCAGTGCGGGACTCGCTTCCACCCGGGACTCAACGTGGGTCTCGGGAACGACTACACGCTGTTTGCCAAGACCTCCGGTCGCGTCCGGTTCCAGTCGAACAGGCGCGTCCACGTCGATCCGCTCGACTGATCCGCCGAGGCGGTCGCCGGCTCCCCCGCGGACCCGGTGGCGCCGAGACGTATCTCCCCGGTTCCAAGGCCACAACGAGGGAGCGCCGTGTTTCGAGACGAGTGTCGCATCACGGTCGTCGCCGGGAAGGGGGGAGACGGGCTCGTCTCGTTCCGGAGGGAGAAGTATGTCGCCAAGGGCGGCCCCGACGGAGGTGATGGCGGGGACGGCGGGAGCGTCGTGCTCGTCGCGAGTCCCGACGTCAGTTCTCTCCTGCGCCTCGGGCGCAAGCCGCGCTACGTCGCGCCGAAGGGGCGTCCGGGAGGACCGCGCAACTGCAAGGGGGCCCGCGGCGAGGACCTGGTCCTCGAGGTCCCCGTGGGGACGCTCGTGATCGACGCCGCCCGAGGCCATCTGCTGCGCGACCTCGCGAAGCCGGGGGATCGCCTCGTGATCGCCCAGGGCGGGAGAGGGGGGCGCGGGAACACGGCGTTTGCGAACTCGGTGCGTCAGGTGCCGCGGCAAGCGGAGAAGGGCAGGGATGGGGAGGAGCGCGAAGTCCGGCTCGAACTCAAGCTCGCCGCGGAGGTCGGGCTGCTCGGTCTTCCCAACGCGGGCAAGTCCACGTTCCTCGCCGCGGTCAGCGAGGCCACGCCGCGGATCGCGGACTATCCCTTCACGACCCTGGAGCCCCAGGTGGGGGTGGCTCCGGTGGGGGAGTTCGACACCCTGGTGATCGCCGACCTGCCCGGCCTGATCGAGGGGGCGGCCGAGGGCGTGGGGCTCGGCCACCGCTTCCTCCGACACGTCGAGCGCTGCCGCGTGCTGTTGCACCTGGTGGACGTTTCCGCGACGGCCGATGACCCGATGGCGTCGCGCTCCGTGCTCGAGCGTGAGCTGGCGAACTACTCGCAGGAGCTGGCCCGCAGGCCCCGGCTGCTGGTGGCCACCAAGGTGGAGGACGAGGAGTCCGAAGCCCGCGCCGCGGCTCTCGAGCGGGAGAGCGGTGAGCGCGTCTGGCGCATCTCGTCGGTGACCGGAGCAGGAACCGAGGAGCTCCTGTTCGCGGCCCGCGAGCTGGTCCGCGCCCAGGGATGACCCGGATGACTCCCCCGCGGAGGGCGTGGGCGGAAAGCGTTTCCGGGCGGCGGGGGAGGGACGAGCGGGGACCGCGAGTGTCCTCAAGGCGCGTCCTCTCGGACTCCGATGGCAGGTCAGGAACCCAATGGAGACCGACCCCGTGCACGACCAAGAGATGCCGCAGCGAGACGATTCGAACGATCCCAACCAGCAGCCGAACCCCGGCGATCCGATTCCGATCGAGGGTCAGGGAACGGAAGCTGCGTCGGGCGCCGCAGCAGGGCACGAGGCCGAGGAGGAGCTGCTCGACCTGGAAGACCTCGGCATCCGTCCCGAGGACATCGCCGAGCTGAAGGAGATCAGCGAACTCGTCGAGGAACAGCCGCCCGCGGCTCCAGAACCAGGCTCCGCGCCGGTCCTCGTTTCGAGCAGTGCCTCGCCGCGCCACAAGCTCGAGGCCTGGCTCGCCGAGATGGTCCGTCTCAAGGCGAGTGACTTGATCCTGCGCGCGGGGGGACGACCCTCTTGCCGGATCGATGGGCGGATCCATTTCCTGCCCGGGCGGGTCCCGAATGCCGGGCCGCTCTACGAAGTGCTCGAGGGGGTCTGCGGTGTGGAGCGAATGGAGTCGTTCCGGGAGAGCGGTGCCGTGGACACGGCCTTGCAGCTCGATGGCCTCGGGCGATTCCGCCTGAATGCCTACAAGCAGATGGGCGAGCCCGCCGTCGTGCTCCGCCACATCGCGGGCAAGGCGCCGGTCCTCGGCTCGCTGAACTTGCCGACCGCGCAGTTGGAACGGCTCGCGTTGCGCAAGCGCGGCATCGTGCTCGTGACCGGGATCGCCGGTTCGGGCAAGTCGACCGCGCTCGCGGCGATGATCCAGTACATGAACACCCACGTCGAGCGGCACGTGGTGACGCTCGAGGACCCGGTCGAGACGCTCTTCACGGAAGACCGTTGCGTGATCAGTCAGCGCGAGATCGGCACGGATGTCATGAACTTCGCCGACGGTCTCCGCCATTCCCTGCGGCAGAGTCCGGACGTGATCCTGATCGGCGAGATGCGAGACGCGGAGACGGTTTCGGCCGCCCTCGACGCGACCGAGACGGGGCACCTCGTGATGAGCACGCTGCACACCGTCAACGCGCCCCAGACCGTCGACCGCATCCTCTCGTTCTTCCCGACCGAGGGGCACAAGCAGATCCGCCAGCGACTGGCCGAGAACCTCGCGGCGGTGCTTTCGATGCGACTCCTGCCGAAGAAAACCGGGGGTGGGATGGTGCCGGCGTGCGAGCTCCTGCTCTCCACGCCGCACGTCCGCGACCTCCTCTACGAGGGCCAGGTCGGCGAGCTCTCCCGGGTCGTCGAAGCGGGGCAGGACGAGGGGCTGATCTCGTTCAACCACTCCCTGCGGACCCTGGTCCACAACGACCTCGTCGAACTTCCGGTCGCCCTCGCGGCGAGTGATCGTCCGGAGGAGCTCCTGCTCGCGCTCCGCGGCTACAGCCGGGGCAAGAAAAAGCAGGCGACGCCGAAGGCGGCCCCGGCGGGACGCCTGCGCCTGGCCGGCGACTGACCCTTTCGGGGAAGAAAGAAGCCGCCCCGGCGTCCGCCGGTGCTTCTGGAGGACCAGCCTCCGGGGCGTCCGCGGGGGCGATCCTCCCGAACCGGGGCGCGCTCGGGATCCGGTTGCTCCGGCTCGTTCTGGCGGTGCCCGGTGCCGGGGACTTTTGTCCCCGCCTCCCCGCCCCGGTAGCATGGACGCCCCATCATGAACATTCAGAGGATCAAGACGCTGACGTGGGCTGCCGCCGTACTGGTCGGCGCACTGCTGGTTCAGGAGGTCTGGAGCTTCCTCCAGAACAAAGACACCCTGGACGACTACGTCGATCAGGACGAGATCGTACGCGCGCTCGAGGACGGGATCGTCGAGCCGGAGCCGATCAAGTCGGAGGTCGTCGATGTGCGCGAGATCAACATCGTCTTCCACCAGATGGACTGGACCGGAAGGCCTCCCGCGGAGGTGCGCGAGACGGCTCCGAAGAACGAGGAGCCCCAGGGGCCCCCGAAGACTCCTGTCTCCGATCTGCTGACGATCCTCGCGATCCAGGTCGACCCCAGTGACCCGAGTCAGAGCAAGGCCTTCGTGAAGTACACGGATCCGGGGCTCGCCCGCCTCCACAACGAACCCCGTGAGCGCTTCCTCAAGGTCGGACAGAGCCTCGGCGGGGTCTACAACTCCATCACCGTCTCGAAGATCGAGGTCGAAGGCGTGACCTTCTCCTTTGGGGACGAGGATCGCGAGGACGAGGTGGTACCCGCGCTCGAGTACTCCGGGGACAGCCTCGGGATCGTGGCGGTCGGACCCGACGGAATCCTCACGCCGACGCGCTCGAGTCGCATCCCCACCAGCGACAACTACGTGCGGCCGACCGTGCGCCAGACGAGGGAGGTGCGTCGAAACGAGTTCCAGATCGGGACCGACACGGCGCGCGAGTTCGAGGAAAACTACTCCGCGATCCTCTCCCGAGACCTGCAGTATCGGCCCGCGCGCGACCCGCGCGACGGGAGCATCAAGGGCATTCAGATCACGAAGGTGGCCCCGGGTTCGATCCCCGCCCAGCATGGGCTGACCGAAGGGGAGATCGTCAAGAGCATCAACGGGCACAAGGTCACGAGCGTGAACGAGGCCGTCGCCTACGTGAAGCAGAACGCCGACACGACGGACACATGGATCGTCGTCTTCGAGAAGCAGGGGCGCGAGTTCACGCGGACCTACTCGTCCCCCGAGGAGTGAACCGCGGCGAAGGGCCGGGGGTAGGCTCCGTGTCCCGGGAGCGCTTCGTGCGATGAAAGTCACGGTGGACGCGGGCAATTCCCGCATCAAGGCGCGCGCGTGGAGCGGAGCGGTCGATGCGGCGGGCGTCCCGCGCCCCGTCGGCGGTTTGGTGACCGGTGGCGAACTCCCGCAGATCCTCTCCGCCGTCGATCGCTGGCTTCGGGGACTGGAGGAGCCCTTCGAGGCGGCGCTGATCTCGGTCGGACCGAGCGCGGCACGAGCCGAGCTCGAGCGCCTCCTCCGGGAGCGCGCGGCGCGTCTTGTGCAGCGTCCCGATCCCGGGCTCGAGGTCCGCTGCTCCGTCCCCGAGCGCGTCGGCGTGGACCGGCTCTGGGCGGCACGTGGGGCGGTCGCGCGGGCCGGTCGATCCGCGGTCGTGCTCGATGCCGGGACGGCGCTCACCGTCGACGCGGTCGTATGCGACGGCGAAGGCGGCGACGCCTTTCTCGGGGGGGCGATCGCACCAGGGCCCGAACTCGGCGCTCGCGCCCTCGCGACCTGGGCCGCACGACTTCCCCTCGTCCAACCTCGCCCCGGCGTGGCCGCCCTGGGACGCGATACGGAGGAGGCGATCCTCGCCGGCGTCGGGATCGGGTTCCGAGGCAGCGCGGCTGTGCTCGCGAGGGCGGTCGCGGAGGAAGCGGGTCTCCTGGATGCGCCGCTCTTCCTTACGGGGGGGGCGCGGGGGTTCCTCGCTGGGAGCGGGGACTTTCACGGCCCCGTCGAGGAGTGCGAGGACCTGGTGCATCTCGGTCTGCTCGATCGCGCCTTCGGACCGCCAACGCCGTGAACGAGGAAGTGGTCGAGCTGACGTCCGCGGCCGCCGGTGCCGTGCGGGTCGTGACGATGCGTGGGAGCCGGGCGCTGGAGCGTGCGAGCGCCCTGGCCGGGGCGCCGCTCGCCCCGGGCCACCTCGGCCCGCGCCGCCTGCGCCTCGCCGACGGAGAGGTCCTCGACGAGTGCCTGGTCGTCGTGCGTGGAGCCGAGGAGGTCGAGCTTCACCTGCACGGGGCCGGGGCCGTCGTGGGGGCGGTCGTGAGGGAACTCGGCGGGGGGAAGCCGCGCGTGCCCCGGACGATCGAGGAGCGCGCGGAACTCGCCCTCGTTTCGGCTCCCTGCGAGGCGGGGGCTCGGGTTCTGCTGGACCAGATGGAGGGCGTGCTGCGGGCCGAACTGACCGAACTCCTGAAGCGCGAGGGGGATGAAGCGTGTTCGGGGCTAGATCGGTTGCTCCGGCTCGGCGAGCGCTCGCAACCCCTCTTCGAGCCGCCGCGCGTCGTGCTGGCAGGACCCGTCAACGCGGGGAAGTCGACCCTGTTCAATGCTCTGCTCGGGGTCGATCGAGCCATCGTCGACCCCACGGAGGGGACGACCAGGGACGCGGTCCGCGAGTTTTGCACCCTGGGGCCGATCACGGTCGAGTTGGTCGACACCGCCGGAGAGAGGGAGGGAATCGGAGGGGAGGGGGTGGGTGCCGTGGAGCGATGCGGCCAGGAACTCGCCCGAGCCCTGGGCGAGGAGGCCGCGCTCGTGCTCTGGATCCAGCCTGCTGGCGAGGAGCTCTCCGACGCCGTACGAGAGAGCGACAAGGGGCCGGCGCTTCGGATCCTGCGGTCGATGTCCGACAAGGTCACCGCGGGGGAGCGGGCGTTCAGCGCCCTGGCCGATCCGGGGGCGGCCTGCCGCCTGGTGGTCGAGGTCGCGCTCGAGGCCCTCGCCGTGGCGGACCCCCCCTGGGTCCCCGGGCGTGCGGTGCCCTTCGGAAACAGGGAGCGCTCCGCCCTCGCCCGGGCGCGGGGCCTCCTCGGGGAGGGGGACCGGCTTTGGCGCACGCCCCTCGAGGAACTCCTGCAACTCCCTTCCCCCGGTTGATCGAGGGGCCGTGTTGTGCGTATCCTGCCCCGGGTCCGCGGCGGCTGCGCGGTCCCGCCCGACACACCCATCCGACCCTTCGGAAGGGACCGCGCCAGAAGAGCTGCATGAACCGGATTCGCCACCTCGTCTCGGTCGACGACCTCTCCATCCAGGAGATCCTCGAGCTGTTCGAACGCGCCCGGGAGTTTGGCGAGGACCTGAAGGGCTTTGCGTCGACGTGCCCGGGAATGATCTCCGCGTCGCTGTTCTACGAGCCCTCGACCCGGACGCGTCTCTCGTTCGAATCGGCCATGCAGCGCCTCGGTGGGGGCGTTCTGACCGCGGCAGAGATGAAGACCTCGAGTGCCGCGAAGGGTGAGTCGCTTCCGGACACCGTGCGCGTCGTCAGCGGAGCCTATGCGGACTTGATCGTGCTGCGGCACCCGAGCGAAGGCGCGGCGAAGCTCGCGTCCGAGTTCTCGACGGTCCCGGTGATCAACGCGGGGGACGGCAGCCACGAGCACCCGACCCAGACCCTGTGCGACCTGTACACGCTCTGGCTCGAGAAGAAGCACCTCGAAGGGCTCGAGGTCGTTCTCGCAGGGGACCTGCGATACAGCCGGACGATCCACTCCTTCGCCTATGCGCTCGCTCGCTTCGGTGCGAACATCGTCAGTGTGGCGAGTCGCGGACTCGAGCTTCCGGACTACGTCCTGCGTCGCCTGCGCGAGGAGTACGGCGTCGAACCCGTCCCCGCGGACACGCATCAGCTCAAGGGAATCGCGGAAGGTTCCGACGCGGTCTACCTCACACCGAACAAGCCTCACCAGCTCTCGCTCTTCACCGATTCGCAGGGACTCAAGGTGGAGCGCGTCGACGCGGTCTACATGACGCGTCCCCAGACCGAGCGTCACCGGGAAGGGGACTCGATCGATTCCTACATGCGGCTCGGACACGAGACCATGGACACGGAGCCGATGCGCGACGCGATCCTGATGCACCCGCTCCCGCGCCGTGACGAGATCTCCGACGAACTCGACGACGATCCCCGCAGCCTCTACTTCAAGCAGGCGGCGCGTGGGGTTCCGATCCGCATGGCGATCCTCGCGCTCCTGCTCGGCAAGCTGAAGCTCAAGGCCAAGCCGCCCGAGGCCGAGGCGCGGCTCGTTCGGGTCGAGATGGGGAAGAACCCCTGCCCGAACACGAACTGCATCACGCATACCGAGGAGCGACACACCCGGCTCGGGTTCCGGATCATGTCCCGCGATCCGCTGCGGGCGGCCTGCGGCTACTGCAGCCAGGAGATTCCGATCGGTGTGGTGGGGTGCTCGACGACCCGGCACTTCCACCGGCGGGACTCGGCGGTGGCCCGGAAAATCCGTGCCGACCACCTGATCCTCTTCCGCGACGAGGCCGAGGCCCTGGCGAGGGGCTATTCCGAGGCCTCCAGGGGGTAGGGCGCGCGCGGTCGCCGGCCGGTCGGGCCGCGGGCTCGGCGGGGAAGGGTCGATGCGGGCTGTGCGATTTTGCACGCGAGCCCCCGATTTGCGGATGGCGCTGAGCGAAAACGCGCTCCAGGGGGCCGTGGGCGGGGCCGGAAGCCCGCTTCGGATCCCCTGGGATAGGCTGGGGAGGGGGGTGAAATGTGCACTCGCAGCGTCACCGCCCGGCATGTCGTTTGTAGATGATGCGCCCCCGGCGTGTCCTCTCCGGTCCCCAGCCCCCTTTCGGAATGAGCCCCAGTGATCCTCCGCGCAGCGTCGCGACGAATTCTCTCACGCTACGGGCTGACCCGGGAGGCCCCCATGTGCAAGAATCCCCGCCGGTTCCTGTCCGGGCTCTCCTCGACTGTTCTCGCAGAGCAGTTCGGCGGGCTCCCGGGGACCACCCCCTGCGCCGCAGATCGGCGGTCCTGTCCCTCTCCCCCCCCGGCCTCCGGCATCCCTCCGCCCGGCGCCGAGCGAGGGCCCTCGGGATAGTTCCGCCCCTCCTCCGCCTTCGTCCGAATCCACTGTCCGTATCCCTCTTCCGAACCGACATGTCCAAGGGCACGCTCTCCCCTGTCGCCATCTCCAACGGCGGTCCCCGCCCGCGCACACGCCTTCCGCGCCTCGCCGTTTCTGCTGCTGGGGCCCTTCTGCTCTACGCGTGCGGTGGGGGATCCACCGGGGGCGGTGCCCAGTCCGGTGTGATCGGCTCGGAAGTCCAGAAGCCGGGTTCCCCCGGTGAGTTCTTCTTCGTCGACCCGAACGAGGGGGGGAACACGACCCGACTGAAGATCGAGGAGGCGATGTGGGGGCGGCTCGTGAACGTTCACGCGCTCGATGCCGCCGGCAACGTGGACCCGGTGCCCGCCTTCCCGGACTTCGTGATCGGGGAGGACATCCAGACCGATTCGGTGAACTATCGTCTGGAGGTCAACCCCGTCACCTTCCTCGCGCGCTTGATCATTCTGCGGGAGCGTACCGATCCCGACTTTCGCACCCTGCTCGATCAGGCTGCCAGCGGTCTCCGCACGATCACGCCCAAGAACGACGACGGGACCTCGGCCGGGCCCTTCCCGCTCGTTCCCCGGAACGCCTGCATCGTCCTGCGATTCAGCGACATGCTGAATGACTCGGACTTTGCGCGCTCGACGTTGCTCGACAACGTCCGGGTCCTGACGGGGTACTCGCCCAGTGTGCCCTTCGCGGCGCGCGTGCTCTTCGACCCCAACCACGGAGCGATCAAGGGGGATTTCCACAGCACTCGGATCCTGATCGACACGACCGTGGCCCAGGCCGAGGCCGCTGCGATGTCGGTGCCCTTGCCGATCAACGGGATCGGGTTGCCTTCCTCGAACACCGCCAGTTCGGCTCCCAACATCGGGATCCACATCCCGACCAAGATCGTCACGGGGTCGGGGCAGTTCACGATCTTGACCAGCCTCAGCGGTTCGGCGGTCGACACCAGCGAGGGACCGGTATCGTCCAAGACCGTCACCCGCGACGTGGTCCGCGCGCTCCGCTCCGGCAACGAGAACGATACGAACAACGGATTCCTGCGCGATCTGCAGACCCCCCAGGTCCTCGGCTCCTGGCCGGTCAACGTTCTCACCGCGGTCGATGACCCCGCGGGGACGAGCGGCTTCGACGTGTTGCTCGACGTCCAGTTCCTGAACGTCTGCCGGGACGCGCTCACCCAGGGGGACGTGCTCGAACTCGGCCCGAACTTCCTGGAGGTCTCGGAGACCACCGCAGCCCCGGACGCGACCGGGTTGATCACCGGGGTCCGGGCCAGGAACCTCACCGAGGTCCCGTTCGTGATGACGACCTTGCTCGGGCAGGGGACGTATCTTCCCACCTTCGATCCGAACAAGGGCGTTCCCTCCGGCTGCTGGCTCTCGTTCACGCCGACCGCCCAGACCGCCCCGACCACGGAGGTCTCGACCACGTCCGTCGTGTCCGTGCGCTTCAGCGAGCCGATGGATCCGAACAGCCTCACGGCGCTCGATTCCTTCCTGGTCGTGAACGGAGACTCGAGCGTCCTGCCCGATGCCAAGAACCTCGTGGTCGGGATCGTGCAGGCGAGCCCGGACCTCGACACGTTCGCGTTCACTCCGTCCCTGCCGTTCGCGCACACCCAAGGGTCGATCGAGACGTACCACGTTCACTTCGACCGCAAGGCCCGTGACCTCGCGGGGAACGAGCTGCTCCAGAACCTGCCGGACATCGAATTCACGATCGATGACATCGAACCGACCAGTGAGTCCGGCGGGATCAGCTTCCGGTTCAACAGCCTCGACGAACTCGAACCGATCTCCGCCGACCCGGTGAACATGCCCACGCTCGACATTCGCGGGCAGATCCACTACGACCTCGCGAGCGGGAAGATCCTGCCGCGCTCCGTGCTCTACCAGAGCTACCAGGCCGACCGGACCCAGACGGTTCCGATGGCGATGGCTGCTCTGCCGCTCGGAGTGCCCGAGCCCCTGACCCCCCTCGGGTGCCGCTTGCAGGCGCTGTGGCGTTACTGCGACTTCGGCTGGCAGGCCGGCGACGAAAGCAAGCACAACCTCGACGTGATCGGACTGTCGTGGTCGCCGGTCGGCGGCAACGTGACGGCGGACTTCTACGAGAACTTCGAGATCGTCCTCGGGCATTCGACCCGTCTTCCGGACGAGGCTCTCAACGGGCTGAGCGGGGGGGCGCTCGAGCCGAAGGGTGGTCTGCTCGGCAACCCGAGCACCTTCGATGACAACGTCCTCACGACCGGCGGTATCTCCAGCGAGGTCGTTCACCCGCGATCCCTGGGATACCAGGTCAGCCCGATCGACCTGTTCGTCGCTGCCTCCGGGACGACGATGCTGCCCTATCCGATGAACCGGGGCGGAACGGCGCCGGTGCACTACCTCTGGCGTGACACGGGCTCACGGGCTGCCGGGGATTCGGATATCTCACTCGGGGGCATCCCCCTCAACGTGGAGCTGGCGCTCGGCGCTGCGCCGACCCCGGAAGCGGAGATCCCGAACGGGGATCCGATCACGACCTTTGCTCTTCCCCTCCTCATGGAGTTCCGCTGCTTCCCGTCCAGCACGGGGGTCGGGATGAATGCGTTCGACGTCTCGGTGGCCTTGCCTCCGGGGACGACCCCGAACTTCCGCGCGTTCTCCGCGGGGGGCACCGACCAGTCGAGCAACATCATCCGCAAGGATCCGGACGCGGAACTCGTCCCCTCCGGGGGCTACAACCCCTTCAGTTCGCCGCCCGGGATGCAGACGCTCGGCGTGGACAACATCTTCTACATCGGTCAGATCGACACGGTGACCCGTGTGAGCCGAGCGCACACGATCTGGCTGGATACCGAGACGGATGCGATCGCCGGCGCGAGTTACACCGTGCCCGTGGTCGAGCCCGACCCCAGTTTCCTACCCCAGGGGACCCAGGTCCTGCTCGATTTCCGGGGCGCCACCGGCTTCTCCGGGAATGCCGGTCCGCCCTCCACCGTTCCTTTCGAGGCGGCGAGCCTCGACTACTACGGTGAGATCGAACCGACGAAGGCGGGGGGACCGGGTGGATCCGTGACCTTCCTGACGGACGGGAGCTGGTCGAACGATATCCGTGACTCGGACGGGGCTCGCTACCTACAGGTGCGACTGACCTTCATCAACAACGTCCAGAGCGGGCTCACCGCAGAGGTTTCCGCCCTGGGCATCCCGTTCACCAAGAACTGATCCCCGCCATGCACGACCCTATTCGCAGGTCGCGGGCGGCCGGTCTCTCCCGGCCGCGGGGCGGGATCAGCTCGCCCCAAAGCCCGCGACGTTCTCTGTTCTCTCCGGAGACCAGATGGCTCGTACGGGTCGAAGCATCATGAAAATCGAAGCCAAAACGACGGTCCTTCGGGCGATCCCTCTCCTTCTGAGCCTAGCCTGCGCCGCCTGCTCCGGAGGCGGGAGTGGGGGGCGCGGGGGGGGCTTGTCCGGCGTCGTCGGCCAGCTCGTTCAGAAGCCCCAGTCGAGCGGGTCTTTCTTCGTCGACGAGAACCAGGCGGGCAAGACGACTCGGCTGCAACTCGTCGAACTGCAGTGGGGGCGGTTGGTCGACGTCTATGGATTGGATGCGAACGGTGACGTGGATCCGACCCCGGTCTTCCGGGACATGCTGATCAACGAGAACATCCAGACCGACGGCAGCAACTACCGCCTCGAGTCCAATCCGATCACGCTCCAGACGAGGCTCGTGGTCCTCCGCAGGGTTGATGGGACGAACACCGGCACCGGCACGTTCCAGAGCCTCGTCGAGCAGGCCCTCGCCGGACTCCCCCCGATCGTGCCCCGGAACGACGATGGGACCGACCCCGGACCGTTCTCGTTCATGGCGCGCAACGGTTGCGTGTCCCTGCGTTTCAGCGACGTTCTCGACGATTCCGATGCGGCAGCGGCCGATCTGCTGCAGACCGTCAAGGTCCTGACCGGTTACCGCCCGAACGTGCCGTTCAAGACGCGCATTCTGTTCGACCCGAACCATGGGGCGATCGTCAAGAACGCGTTCCACTCCACGCGCATCCTGGTGGACATGACGGTTTCGGAAACCGAGGCCGCCCAGGCGCCCGTCCCGCTCGTCGTCAACTCGGTCGGTCTTCCCGCGAGCCTCACAACGACCACGAGTCCCAATGTTTCGATTCGGATTCCGAGCAAGCTGGACGCGGCATCGGGACAGTTTCGCTTGCTCCGCGCTCTCTCCGGCGTGGGGATCTCCACCGTCAACAACGGGCCCGTGGATTTCTCCAAGGGCACGGAGGAGGTGGTGCGTGCCTTCCGTGCGGGAAACGTCGAGGATTCGAACAACGGCTTCCTGCTCGATCTGAACGCTCCGGAGATCGTCGGGTCGTGGCCGATCACCCTCGACAACATCGCTGGGGATCCCGCTGGGAACCCTGGGTTCGACTTTCTCGCCGACGTGACCTTCGAGTCGGTCTGCCAGGACCTCTTGCGGCAAGGGGATTCGGTCATCGTAGGGAGCCAGTTCCTGGAGGTTGCGGAGACGACGAGTCTGCCCACCGGAGGCGTCGTGCAGGGGGTGCGCCTGAGGGCGCTCACTTCGAACCCCATCACGAACATCTCGGGCCTGTTCGGGAGCGGCTTCTTCCAGCGCACTTTCGATGCACAGAGCACTGTTCCCACCGGGTGCTGGGTGACTTTCGCGCCGCAACCTGGGGTGCTCCCCGCGACCCAGGTGTCCACCCAAGCACAGGTCGTCGTTCGGTTCAGCGAGCCGATGGACCCGGCTTCGGTGACCCCCTTCCAGTCCTTCATGCTCCTTCGCGGAGGATCCGGAGGTTCCGTGATCAAGGCGGAGAGCGTCGTGATCGGGACCACCGCGGGAGCTCCTTCCCTGAAGGAGTTCACCTACACGCCGGTTCTGCCCCTCGCGCACTCCCAGGGGTCCTCGGATGTGTACTCGGTCCTCCTCCAGGGCGTGACCGATCTCGCCGGAAACCCACTCGCCGCCTCTCTACCCCCGGTGGACTTCAGCCTGGATCCAGGAGATCCCGAGGAGCGCAACGCGGGCGTGGCGTTCCGCTTCTCCAGCCTGGACGAGGTCGAGCCCACCGACATCTTCCAGGGCGTCAACGATGACCTGCGCGGTCAGATCTTCTACGACTTCGGTCGGGGGGTGATCAAACCCCGCCCGGTGGAGTTCACGAGCTACCCCGCGGACCGTTCCAACCCGGTGCTCTCCATCATGATCCCCTTTCCGCGGGGGATCCAAACGCCGCTGTCTGCCCTCGGCAGTCGGATGATGACGGTCTGGCGCTATGCCGACTTCGGGTGGAACGCCTCGGACGAGACGAAGTACAACCTGGACGTCGTCGGGCTGTACTGGTCACCGATCGGCGGTCGCGTGCTCCGGGACTTCTTCGAGCGCTTCGAGATTCGTCTGTCCCACAGCAAGTTCCAACCCGACGAGGACATCGACTCGTTCAAGCTGCCGAAGTGGCCCAACTCCGGGCTTCGCGGAGCGCCTTCGCTCTTCACCGACAACATCCTGACCGACCCTGTTTCTCCCCAGAAGGTCGTCCACGAGAAGAGCCTCGGGTACGTCGTCGATCCCGCGGATCTGGAATCCACGCCATCGGGGGCATTCCTCATGCCCTACCCCCTGAACCGCAACCTCGCCCCGGGGCAGAAGCTGACCACCTTCCTCTGGCGGGATACGGCGGGGACGAGGACAGGAGCGGCATCGGGTGCCGGCGTGCCCCTGGACATCGAATCGGGGGCGCCCCTGAGCATCGTTCCAGGTGGTGCCCAGGGCAGTCTGTGGGGATCTTCGAAGGTGCCGTTGCCCGGCCTTCCCCTGCTCATGGAGTTCCGCTGCTTCCCGTCGGACTCCGCGATCGGACTCAACCCGCTCGACATCTCGCTGGCGATCAACTCGTCGGTGCTCCCGAACTTCCGTACCTACTCCACCGGAGGCCTCGACACCAAGCAGCGAGTGGTCAAGGTCGA
>DRLC01000252.1 GCA_011053145.1 Planctomycetota bacterium
CATCCCCAAACATCAACTCCCCTCAGTCTCCCCGACTCCGCCAAGGACCCGAGCTCCAGCGCCTCGCGCGAAGAGCCGGACACACAGAGATGAACCTGATCGACGAACTCGGCAACGAACTCGGCAAGAAGAAGCTCCCCGTCGTGCACGTGGGCGACACAGTCCAGGTTCACTACCTGATCCGAGAGGGTGAGAAGGAGCGGATCCAGCTCTTCACCGGAACGATCCTCGCGATCCAGGGCCGCGGCATCGCCCGCAGCATCGTGGTGCGCCGCATCGTCCAAGGCGAGGGGGTGGAGCGGATCTTCCCGCTGCACAGTCCCCGGGTGAAGGACGTGACGATCACGCGCCGCGGTAAGGTCCGCCAAGCGCGCCTCTACTACCTGCGCGACCGCGTCGGCAAGCGGACGCGCGTCGAGGAGCTGGTCGGCGAAAAGGTTCGCCGCGAGCGCCTGGCCGCCAAGGAGGCAGCCGCCGCCGAGGCCCAGGCCGTCGCAGCAGCCGCCGCAGCCGCGGAGGCCGCGGAAAACGACGATCCCGAACCGGAAGCGGTCGAAGCCTGACCCTACCGCCCCCCACCGCTCCCCGCTCATCGGAGAACCTCCATGCTCGACCACGTCGCTCGCAAGATCACGGCGATCGTCGTCTTCCTGCTCATCAGTGTCCTCTTCCTGGTGCTGAAGGATCCCCCCTTCCAACTGGGGCTGGACCTGCAGGGAGGCACGCGCCTCGTCTACAGCGTCGACTTCGACGCGGCCTATGCCGACGGGCGCCTCGATCGGAGCGAGAACGAGGTCCAGGTCCTCGAGCAGATCATCCAGATCATCCGCAACCGCGTGGACCCGGACGGTCTCCTCGAGCCGATCATCCGCGCCGGCGGACGGGACCGGATCATCATCGAGCTTCCCGGAACCCTGGGACTGCCTTCGAAGGAGGCGAAGGGAGAGCTCGCCGAGCCGATGACGGAGGGGTCCGACGAGATCCACCTCGTGGATGCGAGCGACTTCCCCGAGAGCGGCGTGGTCGTGATCGGACACGAACGCATCCGCTACAACGAGAAGATCGGCAACACCCTGCGGGTCGAGAAGGACGGCGCCAAGCTCACCGGACGTGCCGTCAAGTCGCCCCTCGAGACCCACGCAGCCTCCGATGAGGTCACGCTCGAAAAGGACGATGCATTCCGGGCGAAGATCGAGAGCCTCGGCGAGCTCTCGTTCCAGATCGTCGCGACCGCCGCGGACATGCCGCCCGGCACCGACCTCGCGAACGAGAAAGAGAAGCTGAAGGTCTGGGCCGAAGCCCACCCGAACGCTCCGCTTAGCGCGTTCAACCGCCTGAGCCCGGAGGAGGGCGGACCGGATCCCTCGATCGAGTGGTTCCCACAGAAGGCCTACACCGAAGCGATGAAGGCCGCGAGCCCGGCGGACATCGCCCTACCGGTCTTCCGCCCGAAGACCGAGTCGGAAAAGATCACCGGCGCCGCGCTCTCGCGCGTCTATCCCACACGAGACGACTTCGGCTATCCCGCCGTCGGCTTCGAGATCCAGCCGTCGCGCCGCAGCGACTTCGGCGAGTTCACCGGGTCGAACAAGGGCAAGCAGATGGCGATCATCCTGAACGGGGAGATCTTCAGCGCGCCCAGCCTCGATGTGAAGCTCGTCAGCGGTGGCCGGATCCAGGGACGCTTCACCGACGAGGAGGTGAAGAACCTAATGACCGTCCTCCGCTCGGGTTCCCTGAAGATCAAACCCAAGATCGAGAACGACGAGCGCGTCGGCGCGACGCTGGGTGATGACTACGTGCGCCGCGGCGAAATCTCGGGGGTCATCGCGCTGCTCTCGGTGCTGCTCTTCGTGATCCTCTACTACCGCCGGCTCGGCATCTACGCGGCGATCTCGCTGATCCTGAGCTTCGTGATGCTGCTCGGAGCCCTTTCCTTCGGCAACGCGACCCTGACGCTGCCCGGCATCGCGGGAATCATCCTCACGATCGGTATGGCGGTCGATGCCAACATCCTGATCTTCGACCGAATCCGCGAGGAGATGGACCGCGGACGCAACGTCAAACAGGCGGCGCGTGAAGGCTTCGAGAAGGCCAGCCCCGCGATCCTCGACGCGAACATCACGACCTTCCTCACGGCTCTGATCCTGCGCTTCGTCGGAACCGGCCCGGTGCGCGGCTTCGCCGTCACCCTGATGTGGGGCATCATCACATCGGTGTTCGCGGCCCTCGTCACGACCCGCGTCCTCGTCCACTTCGACCTCGTCAAGGGGGCGAAGAAGTACAACGTGGGTCAGTGGTTCGTCACCGCGAACTTCGCCTTCATGAAGAAGGCCAAGATCGCGCTCGGCACCTCCCTCACATTGATCCTCCTCGGCGTCGGCCTGTTCGCCGTCACGCCGGACGCCGAGCGTTTCGGCATCGATTTCCTCGGTGGTGTCGAGGCCCAGCTCCGGACGGCGAAGCCGGAGTCGGTCGACCTGATCCGCGAAAAGATCAAGGCCATCCCCGTGATCGGGGAGTCGGCGGACGTCAAGTCGATCATCGAGAGCGCGGAGGGTGACGGCTACACGATGTTCCGCGCGACCTTCAAGACAGCGGATGGCTCCGGCGACATCGCGAAGGACTCCGACGTGCGAGCGCTCCTGACCGACGCCCTCGAGGGGATCCTCCTCGAACGCGCCGTCCAGGTCGAACTCGACAACCCGGACGGAGGTTCCCCCACGGCGAACGTCACGCTGCTCTTCGCTCAGCCCCACCCGACCGCGGATATCGCCGCCGTGGTGGAGAAGGCCGGGCTCGAGAATCCGGTCGTCGAAACGACGCCGACCCCGAACGAGTACAAGGTGACCGCCGGTGTCGCGGTCGGGATGACCGCCGAGGACCTGACGGTGAAACTCCAGGGCGTGCTCGGTAAGGAAACCGACAGTTCGGGGAGCCCGTTCCAATTCGCGGACGGAATCCCGTCCTACTCCTCGGTCGGAGGCCAGGTGGTCGGTGAGCTGCGGGACCAAGCGCTTCTCGCGATGCTCTTCAGCCTGTTCGTGATCGTCCTCTACATCCGCGTGCGTTTCGCGGAGTACAGCTACGGCTTCGCGGCGGTCATGGCGCTGCTCCACGACGTGCTCATCACGCTCGGAGCTCTGACCCTCGCCAACAAGCTCGGAATCCTGAACGGCGAGATCAATCTGCCGATCATCGCGGCCTTCCTCACGATCATCGGTTACTCGCTGAACGACACGATCGTCATCTTCGACCGCGTGCGAGAAAACTTGCCGCGCATGAAGAAGCCGTTCGCGGAGGTGCTGAACATCTCGATCAACCAGACCCTGTCGCGGACGGTCCTGACGTCGTTCACGACGTTCCTCGCGGTCGCGATCCTCTACGTGTTCAACATGGGGACGGGCAACGTCCTCGAGACCTTCTCGTTCGCGATGATGGTCGGTGTGATCACGGGAACCTACTCGACGATCTACGTCGCGAACCCGCTTCTGGTCTGGCTCGAAGGCCGTTCCGGCCGCCTCACGAAGGATGGGATCTACATCCCGGCCGATGCTCAGCGGACCTCGAAGGGCAAGGGCAGCAAGCAGGAGGCGCAGCTCGGACAGATCTAGCGCACCCGCCCCCCCGCACAGGGGCGCCCCCCTCCGCGCGATGCGTGCGGAGGGGGGCGCCCTTGCATAGGAGACCTCACTCCCCTTCCTGGACCACGTCGAGCAAGCGGCGCTTGGAGAACTCGACGAAGCTCAGCGGGGCAGGAAGCGCGCCGCCGGCGATGGCAAAGACGAGCACGCGCGCCGCGTCGGCGGGGAGAGGACGCGGAAAGACGATGTCGAAGTGGGAGTCCTCCGACCGTCGTCGGAGCCGCCCGAGCACGCGCTCATCGACACAGATCACGAGCTTGTGCCCGCGCGAGGAGGCCCGCAGTTCGGCCAGCTCGCCCTTCGCCTCCTCCACGAGCGTGCACTGCAGCTGGAATGCTCCGCGCGGCTCCTCCACCGGGGTCGCCACGAGGAGGCCGTCCACGAGGTCCGCGACCGTGAGGTCGAGGCGTCGGTCGGCGAGCAGCGGCACGGCCCTCTCGGGGCTGCGCTCGCCGCGCGGGAAGCGCCAACGAATCCGTTCGGGCGGCCCACCTTCCTCCCGTGGCACGCGGTCGAAGTGAACCGCCGACGCCTCGGGGTGCGCACCGCACCAGGCCACGAAGCGCTGCCGTTCCGCCGCGAGGCTCGTTCCCTCGAAGTCGCCCTCTTCCGCGACGCAGCCGATCGCGAGGTGCCCCGCAAGCGAGAGACCTCCGAGCAAGAACTTCTCCATGGCCGGATCCTGACGGCCGACGAAGACCGCCGCGAGCCGGTTCCCCTCCTCCGCGAGCACGCGCGCCTCGGTGAAGTACGCGGAACGCCGCAACCTCTTTTCCAGAGCCGCGCGCGCCTCCTCGAGGGCCTGCTCGTCCCCGACCCCCGCCCCGATCCACCCAGCCGCCCGGCCGAAAGCGAGATCGACGTCGTAGACGAAGGCCCGCCCCATGAAGCTCGCCGGGTCGGGTCGGCTGGGATCGAGCTCCTGGCGCCCTTCCTCTTGGCCTTCTCCCCCCCCTTGACCGAGGGCGTGGATTCCTAGCCCGTGCCCCGATGAGGGCAGAGCCCCGGGGAGCAGGAGCGGAGGGAACAGCGCGAGAGCGAAAAGCAGTCGGTGGGGGGTCATGGGGAATCGGTGGACGAATTGCGGGGAGTCGGATTCCGACAGGAATAGTGGCCCTCGGCCCAGCGCTCAAGGGAGATCCGGTCGCGGGGAGGAGTCCTCTCCGCTCCCCCCTCCCGTAGTCGATCGGTAAAGATCCCGCCCCCCCCTTACGGAAACCGCCGGGACCCGCTACGGTCGAATCCGTGACCCCTCCCACCCACCTCCTCGCCGTTCCCCCCACGCTCCGCCGCACAGGCGGGAGCCAGTGGTCCTGGCTCCGCCCCGGACGGGTGGGGCCCCGCTAGGAGACTGGCAAGGGGCGAAGACCCACCCATCCGGGCGACCGGGGGTGGGTTTTTTCGTGCGGCCTGCTCTCGGTGCCCCGTGAACCGAGATGCAAGACACCCGCGATTTCCCCTCCGATCTGGAGACACCGGTCTCCGCGTACCTGAAGCTGGCCCGCTCGGGCCCCGGCCTCCGGCCCCGCTTTCTCCTCGAGAGCGTCGGGGGCGACACACGGGATGGGGGCACCTCGTTCCTGGGGTTTGGCGAAGCCGAGGCGGTTCGCCTCGAGCTCTCGCACCTTCCCGATCACGGTTCCCTCGACGAGCGCCGGGGTCCCCTCCTGCACGCCCTGCGACGCGCCCTCGCCCGTGCGCCAAGACTGGGCGGCGGGGAAGAGCCTGGTGCAGCCACGGACCCGACGGGCTCCCGATTCCGCGGCGGTCTCGTCGGAGCATCCTCCTTCTCCCTCGCACGCGCCCTCGCGGGACTCCCGCTCGCCCCCGAAGACGTCGCCGGAACGCCCACGGGATTCCTCGGCCTCGCCCCCCACCACGTGCTCGTCTTCGACCACCGGCGCGCCCGCCTCACCCTCGAGAGCAGCACGACGGGCGAGGCGCGACGTGCCCTGGAGGACGAGGTCCTCGATGCGCTGCACAGGCCGCTGGCCGCACCGGGCGCGCGGACGAACCCATGTCCCACCGCCCGCCTGCAGCCGACCACGCCGCGATCGAGCTTCCTCGAGCGGGTCGCCACGGCCCAACGCGCGATCGTCGCCGGCGAGATCTACCAGGTCGTGCTCTCGATGGGCTTCGAGGCGTCCTCGGATGTCCCCGCGATCGATCTCTACCGCGCTCTGCGCCGCGTGGACCCCTCTCCCTACCTGTTCCTGATCCACCTCGAGGAGTGCGCGATCGTTGGCGCCTCCCCCGAGGCCCTCCTCCGCGTCGATGGCCGGGAGGCGTCCGTGCAGCCGATTGCGGGGACTCGCCCGCGCGGCACGACCCGCTCGCTCGATCTCGCCCTCGAACGGGAACTCCTGGCCGACCCGAAGGAGGCTGCCGAGCACGTCATGCTCGTCGACATGGCCCGCAGCGATCTTGGCCGGGTGGCGCGAGCGGGTACGGTCTCGGTGGCTCCGTTCCGCGAGGTGCATCGCTTCCGAGAGGTCATGCACCTGGTCTCCGGGGTCCGCTCCGAGCTTCTCGGAGCTCGGGATGCATTCGACGCCTTCTGTGCCACCTTCCCGGCCGGGACCGTGGTCGGAGCCCCCAGAACACGCGCCATGGAGTGGATCGGTCGCCTCGAGGCCGAGCCGCGGGGCTTCTACGGCGGAGCCGTCGGGCTCTTCGGCCACGGCCCGGACGGGCGCCCGACCGCCAACCAGGCGATCGCCATCCGCACCGCCGTCTTGCGGAAGGGAAAGATTTCGGTCCGAGCCGGCGCCGGGATCGTACGGGGGAGTGTCCCCGAGCGTGAATACGAGGAGGTCCTCGCCAAGACCCGCGCCCTCGCGCGGGCCCTGTCGCTCGCGGAGGGGCCCCGCCGATGAAACCGCGCACGCTCATCGTCGACCACGTCGACTCCTTCACCTTCAACATCGCCCAGGCCCTCGGGAGCCTCGGCGCCGAGGTGCTCGTCCGCCGCAGCGATGAACTGACGCTCGCCGGAGCCCTCGCCCTCTCCCCGACCCACCTCGTCCTGTCCCCGGGTCCCGGACACCCGTGCGAAGCGGGCCTCGCTCGGGTGCTGGTGCGCGCGTTCGCAGCTCGCATCCCAATCCTCGGGGTCTGCCTCGGACACCAGGTCCTCGGCCTCGAGGCGGGCGGCCGCATCGTCCCCGCGCTCCATCCCGAGCACGGGGTCGGGATCCGCGTCTTCCACGACGGCACCGGCCCCATGCGCTCCCTTCCGAATCCGTTCCGAGCGGGGCGTTACCACTCGCTCGTCGTCGCGGAGGACGGAATCGGGCCCGATTACCTCATCAGCGCATGGAGCGAGGAGGGAGAGGTCCTCGGGATCCGCCATCGCGAGCTTCCGATCCACGGGGTCCAGTTCCATCCCGAGAGCGTGCTCACGCCCGAGGGCGGCCGGCTCTTCTCGAACTTCCTGGGCCTCGAAGGGGATCGCCACGGCGCCGCGCCGCGGGAGGGGGTGGCATGAGACGCAGAGACCTTGAATCCGCGCTCGCGCGGCTGGCCGATCCTCGCGTCCTCGGACTCGAGGAAGCCCTCGCCACGTTCGATGCTCTCGCCGACCGCACGGCGCCCCCTGTTCCGAAGGCCGCGATCCTCGGGGCACTCCTCGCGCGCGGCGTGCGGGCAGAGGAGCTGGCTCGCTTCGCCCGCGCGATGCTCGCCCGTGCGCGGGGCCCCATCCGGCGTCGCAGTCCGATCCTGCTCGACACCTACGGCACCGGCGGTGACGGCTCCGATTCGTTCAACCTCTCCACGGCGACCGCGCTCCTTCTCGCCGCCGAGGGATTCCCGGTCGCCAAGCACGGAAACCGCTCGGTCTCGAGCCGGTGCGGAAGCGCGGACCTGATCGAGGCCCTCGGAATCGAGTTCGCGCGGAGCCCTGCCCATGCCGAACGGGAACTCGCGGCGCGCGGCTTCACGTTTCTCTTCGCGCGGGCCTTCCACCCCGCCGCCGCGGAGATCGCCGCCGTGCGCAGGGAACTCGGGGTCCGAACGGTCTTCAACCTCCTCGGTCCCCTGGTGAACCCAGCGCGACCGACGCACCAGCTCACGGGGACAGGTGATATCGAAACAGCGGCCTGCATGGCGGGCGCTCTCGCGTGCCTCGACACGGAACGCGCCTTCGTCGTCGTCGGTGCCGGCGGCTGGGACGAGGCGACGCAGGCAGGCCCCTTCGAACTCTTCGACGTGCGACCGGGTCGAGTCGAGCGGATCCGGTTCGACGCAGCCACCTTCGGCCTTCCCCGCTGCTCCCCCGAGGAGCTCAGCGGCCAGGACGCCGCCCACAACGCCCATCTGCTCGTCCGAGCGTTCTCCCCGACCCGCGCCGGCCGCGACCCGGTCCGTGACGCCGTGCTCCTGAACGGCGCGCTCTGCCTGCTCCTGGTCGGAGCTGAGAGCTCTCCGCGATCGGCGGTGCAGCGCCTCCGGACAACGATTCGGAGCGGGCGCGCCGCCAGCTTCCTCCACGACATCTCCCCCATGACCGACGGAGCGATTCGATGAAACCGATGGAACTCGCCCACCTGCTCTCCCTCGACGGGGACAAGGGCACCGCCTTTCTCGAGCACATGGCCCGTGGCAGCGCGCATCGCGCGAGCAGTGCCCGCGCGCTGAAGTCCGAGAAGGAGCTGCGGCGCCAGGCCCTCGACATGGCACCGTGCCGACACCTGATTCTCTCCCCCCACGGCTTCGACCTCATCGCCGAGGTCAAGTTCCGCTCCCCGACCGAGGGGGCTCTCGGGAATCCCGAGTTCCTCGAGGCCAGGACGGACCCGCACGCCGGCCTCCTGCGCGCACGCGCCTATGCACGCGCCGGCGCGTGCGCGATTTCCGTGCTCACCGAACCCTTCGCGTTCCGCGGGTCTCTCGAACACCTGCGCCGCGTCGCGGGCGCGATCGAAATCCCGGTCATGCGCAAGGACTTCCTCGTCGACACCTACCAGGTCTGGGAAGCGCGCGCCGAGGGTGCCGACGGAGTCCTCCTCGTGCTGCGGATCCTGGACGACGAGCGGGCCGCGTCGATGCTCGATGCCTGCGAGGAAGCGGGCATGTTCGCGGTGCTCGAAGCCTTCGACGAAGCGGACCTCGAACGGGCCGGCCGCCTCCTCGACCGTCCCCACGAGGAGCGTATCCTCGTCGGAGTCAACAACCGCAACCTCGACACCCTCGGGGTGGACATCGAGCGCTGTCGCGCCCTCGCCGGGGCGCTGCCCGCCGGAATCCCCGCGATCGCGGAGAGCGGCATCCTCTCCCCCGCCGACGCGCGATCGGTCGCGTCCGCGGGGTATCCGCTCGTCCTCGTAGGCTCGGCCCTCGCGCGCAGCGCCGACCCCGCGGCCCTCATCGCGCGACTCCTGCGGGCGGGCCGGCGCGGACGTGCGGGAGGGTCGGCATGAAGCTCCTGGTGAAGGTCTGCGGTCTGAGGACGGTCCGCGAGATCGAGGTCGCCTGCGACGCCGGCGCCGACGCGGTCGGGCTCGTGCTCTCCCCTTCCCCGCGACGGGTCGAGAGGAGGGAGGCCGTTCAACTCTTCGACGCGATCCCCCCCGGCGTCGAGCGCATCGCCGTGCTGGGCCCGGAGCCAGGGGAGGAGCGCGCGCTTCTCTGCGCCCTTCCCTGGGATGGAGTCCAGGCTCCGATCGGGGCCGCGATCGAGACGCCGGTCCCCCTCGGAGCGTACTTCCTGCCATGCCTGCGGTCGGTCCATGAGGGGGCGGCGCTCGGACTGGTGGGCAAGAAACGAGCCGCGGACCGAAACCAGCCGCCGCACGGGACGGTCCTCCGGGCCCCCGGGTGGGTGGGGGCTTGGGATGGTCGCGCGGGCCGTTGCGCCGGGACGGCCCCGCGCCGGCCCACGCTGCGCGGGCACATCCTCCTCGACGGCCCCACCCCGGGCTCCGGCACTCCCCCGCGGCGCGGCCAGGCGCTCCAGGTGCGTCACCGCGCCGCCGCGCTCGGGATCCCGATGATCCTCGCGGGAGGCCTGCGGCCGGAAAACGTCGCCGAAGCGATTCACGCCCTGCGCCCCGACGGAGTGGACGTCAGTTCCGGCGTGGAAGCGAGCCCGGGTCGCAAGGACCCTGCCCGCATCCACGCGTTCGTACGCGAAGCCCGCGAGGCAGCCCGGTCCCCCCCCCCCACGCTGGCGCCCCCCCGATGACTCTCCCCAAGAGCCCCGTTCGCGATGCCCCCGAACTCCCGTCCACCTTCGGTCCGTTCGGAGGGCGCTACGTCCCCGAGATCCTGATCCCCGCGGTCGAGGCCGTCGAAGTCGCCGTGCGCGAAGCCCTCGCGGACCCCATCTTCCGGGACCGGCTCGCCGCGGAAGCGCGGGAATGGATCGGCCGCCCCACCCCGCTCACCCACGCCGCCCGCCTGGGCGAAGCCTGGGGAGCCGAGATCTGGCTCAAGCGCGAAGACCTCGCCCACACCGGTGCGCACAAGATCAACAACGCGCTCGGCCAAGCCTGGATCGCGAAACGGATGGGAGCCAAGCGGGTCCTGGCCGAAACCGGTGCCGGCCAACACGGGGTCGCGACGGCCGCGGCCTGCGCACGCATCGGCCTCCCGTGCCGCGTCTACATGGGAGCCCTGGACGTCGCCCGGCAAGCGCCGAACGTCCAACGCATGCGGCTCTTCGGCGCCGAAGTCGTCGCCGTCGAATCCGGTGACCGTACGCTGCGCGCCGCGATCGACGAGGCCCTGCGCGCGTGGGCCGGCGACCCCGAGGGGAGCTACTACCTGATCGGGTCCGCCGTCGGGCCGGCACCCTATCCCGCGCTCGTCGCCGAGTTGCAGAGCGTGATCGGGGAGGAAGCCCGTGGGCAATGGCTCGAATGCCACGGCGCGCCGCCGGAGCACGTGGTGGCCTGCATCGGGGGCGGCTCGAACGCGATCGGACTCTTCCGCGCCTTCCTCGAAGACGAGACGATGCTCCACGGGATCGAGGCCGGAGGGCGGAGCGATCGGCTCGGCGACCACGGGGCGACGCTCGCCCATGGTCGGGTTGGCATTCTGCACGGTGCCCGCAGCCTGCTGCTCCAGGACGATGAGGGCCAGGTGCAGGTGACCCATTCGATCTCCGCCGGTCTCGACTACCCCGGGGTGGGGCCGGAGCACGCGGAACTCGCCGCGAGGGGGCGCGTGCGGTACGACAGCGTGCGCGACGCGGACGCAGTCGCGGCGCTGCACTCTCTGTCCCGAACCGAGGGAGTCTTGCCCGCGCTCGAATCCGCGCACGCCATCGCAGGGGCACGCCGGATCGCCGAGCGCCACCCAGGTGCCGGAATCCTCATCGGCTGTTCGGGACGCGGCGACAAGGACCTCGGAATCCTCGCCTCTCTCGAGGAGGTCGATGCATGAAGTCTGCGAGCCTTTCGGGTGCCGCGCGAATCGAAGCGGCGCTCTCCCGCGCGCGAAACGAACACCGTGGCGCCCTCGTGGCCTACCTCGTCGGTGGACGCCCCGACCGCGAGGCCTTCCGAGAGACCCTAGCGGCCGTCGCAGCTCGCTGCGATCTCCTCGAGGTCGGCATGCCCTTTTCCGATCCCGTGGCCGACGGACCGGCGATCGCACGGGCGGCGGGGCGCTCGCTCGCTTCGGGGTTCACGTTCGACGAACTCCTGGGTGCGACCGCGGCACTCGAGGCCCCCACGCCGCTCGTTCTCTTCAGCTACTCGAACCCCCTACTCGCCCTCGGTCTCGAGCGCGCGCCTGCTCGGCTCGCGGAAGCCCGCATCGACGGGCTCGTCGTTCCCGACCTCCCGTTCGACACACCCGAGGGCGAGGAGCTCGCGCACGCGTGCGAGCGCTCCGGAATCGCCTGGATCCAACTCGTGACGCCCCTCACGACCGCTCGACGAAGGGCACGGGTGCTCGAACGCGCACGCGGCTTCGTGTATGCCGTTCTCCGCGCGGGAACGACCGGCGCAGAGACGGACACGTCCGCGTCCCTCGAGTTCCTGGCCTCCCTCCGCCGCGAGACTCCCCTGCCCGTGTGCGCGGGATTCGGCCTGCGGACGGCCGACCAGGCGCGCTCGCTCCGCGGCCGTGTGGAAGGTTTCGTCGTCGGCACGGCACTCGTCGAACGCATCGAACGCGGCGAAGACCCTCGCCCCTACCTCGACTCCCTCCGCACGGCACTCCACACGAGTCCGCGATGATCGCCCACCTCAGCCCATCCTGCGGCCTGCGCGAAAAGGCCGCGATCATCGGTGCCATCGAAGCGGCTGGGCTCCATGCGCATGTCGAGGGCAGCGGGACTTGCGCACGCATCCTCGTCCCGGGAGCTCGGCCAGCCATGAAGCGTGTGCTGCTCGCCCTCTCCGGGGTCGAGCGCGTCGAGGCGAGCGATTCGAGCTATGCGCTGGTCGCCCGGAGCGCTGAGGGCGACTCGGGCGACGCGCGGACGGGAACGCGGGTGCGGGTCGGAGGAGTCACGTTCGGGGACCCGGGCATCGTGATCTGCGCGGGACCCTGTGCGGTCGAAGGCGAGGAAAGTATCGGCGAAGCCGCCCGCGCGGTGCGGGAATCGGGAGCTCACCTCCTGCGCGGCGGGGCGTTCAAGCCGCGCACGTCCCCCTACAGCTTCCAAGGCCTCGGTGAACAGGGACTCAGGCTGCTCGCCGAAGCGGGACGCAGGGAAGGACTGGGTGTCGTGACCGAGGTCATCTCCCCCGAGGTCGTCGGAACCGTCGCGCGGCACGCGGACATGCTGCAGGTGGGTGCGCGCAACATGCAGAACTTCGCGCTTCTGAAGGCCGTGGGCGAGACGGATCGGCCGGTCCTCCTGAAACGCGGCATGATGGCGACGATCGAGGAGCTGCTGCTCGCCGCCGAGTATGTCGTCTCCGCCGGCAACCCGTCCGTCGTCCTCTGCGAACGCGGGATCCGATCCTTCGATCGGGCGACTCGCAACACGTTCGACGTCTCGGCCATCCCGCTGTTGAAGCGCGAGACGCACCTCCCGGTCATCGCGGATCCGAGCCACGGGTGCGGCCGCCGCGACCTGGTGCCGTCGGTCGCCCTGGCGGCGGTGGCGGCGGGCGCGGACGGACTGCTGCTCGAGGTGCACCCCGATCCCGCACGGGCCCTCTCCGACGGTCCTCAGAGCCTGCGGCCCGATGACTTCGCGCGGCTCGTCCAACGCCTCGATGCCGTCGCACACGCGGTCGGGCGCGAGCTCGCGCAGCCGAATCTCCCTCAGGCGGTCAGGCCGTCGCTTCGGTAGGGCTCCTCAGCCGGTGCGAGCACCCGGAAGCGCACGGCGGAATCGAGTGCGCGCTCGAGCGCACCGAAGCGTCCCTCGAGGAGGCGCAGCTCGAGCACGAGTTCCTCGTCCCCGTCCATGCCCTCGGACAAAACGATCGAGGCCGCGCGCAGATCCGACGCGGCCTTGCCCTCGGAAACGTGCAAGCGCGCTTCCACGTGTACGCTGCGCCGGTCGAGGTGGGAAGCGACGAGGGCCTCGAGCTCTGGGATGCCGGCGCCGGTGTGCGCCGACAATTGGACACTGGGCGCGCTCTCGGCGTTGCGCAGGAGCTGGAGCTGGATCGGATCGGCCACCAGGTCCACCTTGTTGAACACGACGAGATCGACGCGTCGATGGGAGATCGACGCGAGCGTCTCATCGACCGCGTTCATCTGATCGAGCGCGTCGGGGTGCGCGGCATCCACGACGTGCAGGAGCAGGTCGACGCTGAGCGCTTCCTCGAGGGTGGCATGGAAAGAGGCCACGAGGTGGTGCGGGAGACGCGAGAGGAACCCGACGGTGTCCGAGAGCAGGACGACCCGACCGTCGGGGAGGGTCCACTTGCGCGTGCGCGTGTCGAGGGTGGCGAAGGGCATGTCGGCCACGAACTCGCTGGAACCGGTGAGCCGGTTCAGGAGGGTCGATTTGCCGGCGTTCGTGTACCCGACGAGCCCCACGGTGAAGTCATCGGAGCGCGATCCTACCTGTCGGCGCTTGCGCCCTTCGATGCCCGAGAGGCGGGCCTTCAGGTCGCGGATGCGCTTCGCGATCAGGCGGCGGTCGGTCTCGAGCTGGGTTTCCCCGGGCCCGCGCGTTCCGACCGCGCCCTCGGTCCGCTCGAGGTGCGTCCACATGCGGCGCAGCCTTGGTCGCAGGTACTCCATTTGGGCGAGCTCCACCTGCAGGCGCGCCTGATGGGTACGCGCGCGGCAGGCGAAGATGTCGAGGATGAGTTCGGAGCGGTCCACGATGCGCACGCCGAGCGCGCTCTCGAGATTGCGACCCTGGGCCGGGGAGAGGTCGTTGTCGACGAGCACCGCGTCGGGCTTCAGGCGCCGAACGAGTTCACGGATCTCCTCGACCTTGCCCTTGCCGAGAAAGGTCGAGGGGTGAGGCCGCTGGCGCCGTTGAACGAGCCCCTCCTCGTCCGCGCCGACGACCTCGGCCCCGGCCGCCTCCACGAGGCTGCGCGCTTCAGCCAGCGCCCCGGCGCTCTCGTCGGTCTGTCCGGGCAGGAGCGCGCCGCAGACGAGGAAGCGTTCGGCCGGGTTTCCGGTCGGGGAACTGGGTCGGCTCATGCGCTCGTCGCCGGGACGGCATCGGTGACCGGGGCGCTGTCGGTGACTTCCACGGACTCGATCTTCCCGTGTGCGAAGCACGGCGTGAGACGCGTGTGTCGGCGACACTCTTCACGCGTTTCGGGATAGTCGGTCCGGTAGTGCACGCCCCGGGACTCGTTGCGGTGGCGGGCGCTGATCCCCACCAGGCGGGCGACGGTCAACATGTTGATCAGCTCGAAGGTCGCCGGTTCCTCGGGAGCGAGTTCCTGCACGGCCCGGGTCCAAAGCTCGATCCGTCGGCAGGCCTCCTCCATCGACGGACCGTCGCGCTCGATTCCGAGCTCGCGCCACATGAGAGACTTGAGGGAATAGGTCACGTCCTGGACGTTGACCTCCATTCCCGCCGGTGCGGCTTGGCGATCGCGAGGCGGGCGGACGATGAAGTTGCGCAGCCCGCCCCCCGGAGCCACCCGCGCCGCTTCGCGTCCGGCTCGCAGCCCGAGGACCAGTGCCTCGAGGAGCGAATTCGAGCCCATGCGGTTCGCACCGTGCAGACCGGAACTCGCGCATTCGCCCGCGGCCCAGAGCCCGGGCACGCAGGTGCGCCCGTCCTCATCCACTTCCAGGCCGCCCACGAGGTAGTGGGCCCCCGGCCGGACCGGCACGGGATCGGTCGCGATGTCGATGCCGAAGAAGCGACAGATGTGGCTGATGCCGGGAAAGAGCTGGTGCGGATCGCCCTCCACCCGAGAGAGGTCGAGGTAGCAGTTCGTGTCCCCGGTGTCGACCATTCGACGGAAGACGGCGCGACTGACAACGTCGCGCGGCGCGAGTTCGGCGGCAGGATGCGCGTCCTCCATGAAGCGCACGCCGGAGCGGTCGCGCAGGATGCCCCCCGCGCCCCGGACGGTTTCGCTGATCAGGACGCGCGCGGCACCGGCGATGTAGAGCATCGTCGGGTGGAACTGCACGAACTCGAGGTCGCGTACGACGGCACCGGCCCGGAAGCCGATCGCAACGCCGTCGCCGGTGGCGATGGCGGGGTTGGTCGTCTCGCGGTAGATCTGCCCCGCTCCTCCGCTCGCAAGGATGACCTGACCGGCGGCGATCACGGCACGATCCCCGGTGGGCATCCGCACCAGCACGCCCTGGGCACGGCCGTCGGGATCGCAGAGAACATCGAGGACGAGGACGTGTTCGAAGGTGGTGATGTTCGGGTGCCGCTCCACCGCGCCCCGCACGGCCCGTTGGATCTCCCGACCGGTGGCGTCGCCGCCCGCGTGGATGATCCGCGCGCGGGAGTGACCGCCCTCGCGCAGGAGCTGCAGCGCGCCGTCCTCCCCGCGGTCGAACCGCGCTCCGAGTTCGAGCAGCCAGCGTACGGCTTCGGGTCCGCCGCGGACCACGGATTCGACCCGGTCGGGCTCGGCGAGACCGCAGCCCACTCCGAGGGTGTCCGCGACGTGGCTCTCGACGCTGTCCTCCTCGGTCAGGACCGCCGCCATCCCCCCCTGGGCATGGACCGTGTTCGTTTCGGACAGTCCAGCCTTCGTGACGACCGCAACCTCGACGCCGGCCTCGGCCGCAGCCAGGGCCGCAGCCGAACCGGCCGCCCCGCTCCCGATCACGCAGAGGTCGAACCGGTAGAGCGGCACCCGCCGTGAGTCCACGGAGAGCAAGCGGCCCTCCAATCCCAGTTCGTAATGCTCCACTTCGGATGGGCTCCGGGCCCGGCGCCATTGTAGACGCTCCACGGAGAATCCTCGGCACCGGAACCCCCCTCCAACGGGGATCGCGGCGCTTTTTGCCCCGCTGGCTCCCCCCTGAGATGCGCGGGAGATGCCCGATCGGGCAGGGGTCGGACCCAAAAATCCGGTTTGGGACTTGTTCGGGTCCAGGACCCACCCTAGATTCGGGTCTTGTTCGGGTCCCGGTGCGGCCCCCTCCTCCCCCTCCCCCCCAGGAGGCACGCCGGGACCCGACCCTCCCCCAGACAACAAGGAGAAACGACATGCAGCCTTCCCACTCCCTCTCCGCCAGCGCATCCTCCAGCAAGAGCGATTGGTCCGCCCGGCACCCTGAACTCCTCTCCTACCTCTTCTTCGCCGGCCTGGTCGCCACGACCTTCTTCATCTGAACCATGGCCCTCCCTCCCCTGACCCGCCGGCAACGCGACATCCTCGACTTCTTCCAGGCCTACAGCGAAGAGAACGGGATCAGCCCGACCCTCGAAGAGATCGCCCGGCACTTCGGGCTGAACAAGGTCACGATCTTCGGCCATGTCGCTGAACTCGAGAGGAAAGGGGTCATCCGCCGCGCCGCCAAGGGAATCAGTCGCGGCCTCCAATTGGTCACCCAGGACGACGACTCCACCGGCTCGACCTCCGAGGCTTCCCCCCACCTTCCCATCCTCGGAAGGATCGCCGCCGGCGTCCCGATCGCGACCCTCGAGTCTCCCGAGGTCCTCGCCTTCGAAGAGCTCGCCCCCCCCGAGAAGGATGTCTACGTCCTCCGAGTCCAAGGGGAGTCGATGATCGAAGATTCCATCCGCGACGGCGACCTCGTCATCGTCGAGCGCCGTTCCAACGCCCACGACGGAGAGACCGTGGTCGCGGTCCTCGACGGTGAACATGGAGAGGAGGCAACCCTCAAGCGCCTCTACCACGAACCCGGCGGGCGCTACCGACTGCAGCCGGCGAACGAAACGATGCAGCCCATCCTCGTGGACAAACTCCAGATCCGCGGCGTGGTTATCGGGGTCATCCGGCGCTACTGATCACCCGGCAAGCAGGCCACGCGCCTGCACAGCGCCGAGAGCGCTGCCCCTCCAGCCCGCTACGGCGGGCTGGTCTTGTTTGGCCCCGACCCGGGACCGCCGCGCTGCGCTCGAACTCCGCCAGGGCTCCGCTCCGCGCGGCTCACCCGTATCGGGGGCTCTGCCCCCGGCCCCCCCGTTATGGCGTTCCAGAGGCGTATGGTGCTCCAGAGGCGCTTCCGACCCCAGCCCATGACCCCTGAGGTGCGTCAAAGTACCTGTCCCCTAACTGCGCGAAAGATGGTGTCCCTTGACAACCCCACCCTGCAGCCTCCGGAACTCAGGGGCCCGGCCCAGTTTCCCCACCACGCTTCAGCATGTCGAGGCCCCACCCGGTTCGTGGTGAGGCACTGCGGACACCGCCCCGGCTCAGGAGCTTCGACGGCTCGTCGAGGACGGCGGCATCCACACCTTAGCCATGGGCGCAGAAAGCCCGGCAGGGCGGAAACGGCTGCGCACCGCATGGGCCAAGCGTGGCCAAGGAATCGGAACTGGACGCACAAAGAGAATCCAAACGGGAACTCCAGGGGGCGTCACGCGGCGGTTGGGGAATTCGCCGGAAAACGAAAAAAGCCCCAGCAGTCCGAAGCCTGCTGGGGCTGGGAAAACCCGGCGATACCTACTTTCTCGCGCGAAGCAATATCATCGGCGGAGTCTGCTTGACGACCGTGTTCGGGATGGGAACGGGTATGGCCAGACTCCTATGGTCACCGGGAATGCTTGTCGAGCAGGCAATGAACCTAGACTCGACCTGAACAGAAAAGGTGAATTGGATACGAAACGTGGCGCCGTGCAGGAAGAGACAACCCTTTCCCGCGTGGGCCCGAAGGGCCACGTGGAAGAAGGTGGTTAAGCCGATCGTCCGATTAGTACTGGTAAGCTAAACACGTTGCCATGCTTACACCGCCAGCCTATCAACCTGGTAGTCTTCCAGGGGACTCATGGGATGACTCGTCTTGGAGAAGGCTTCGCGCTTAGATGCATTCAGCGCTTATCCGTTCCGACCTTAGCTACCCAGCTGTACCTCGAGCGAGATAACTGGAGCACCAGAGGGTCGTACTCCCCAATCCTCTCGTACTAGGGGAATACCTCCTCAGTCATCCTACACCCACACCAGATAGGGACCGACCTGTCTCACGACGGTCTGAACCCAGCTCACGTGCCGCTTTAATTGGCGAACAGCCAAACCCTTGGGACCTCCTACAGCCCCAGGATGCGACGAGCCGACATCGAGGTGCCAAACCTCCCCGTCGATA
>DRLC01000253.1 GCA_011053145.1 Planctomycetota bacterium
GCCGCCCACGAGAATCTCGCGCAGCCAGTCGCGATCGAAATCGCGCGGGAAGCCGGCCAACGAGAGCGCGCTGAAGGGCTTGCCCCCCATCGCATAGACGTCGGAGAGCGCGTTCGCCGCGGCGATCTCCCCGTACGCGCGCGGGTCATCGACCACCGGGGGGAAGAAGTCGACCGTCTGCACGAGCGCGAGGCGCGCGCCGGCGGCGAGCCCCTCCCGTTCGCCGACCAGGACGACCCCCGCGTCATCGAGGGTCTCCGGACCGACCAGGAGACGATCGTCGTGTTCCTTGATGGTGCCGCGCAAGACCTGCGCGAGCTCGCCCTGGGGCATCTTGGCCGCTCACCCGGCGCAGGCCGCGTAGTCGGTCAGACGCTTCTTCGCAAAGAGTGCCATACGCGCCAAGCTTACGGGCGCGGTAGCGATGGGTCCAACGCCGGAGCGGGCTCTCTCCCGCGTAAGAGAGTCGCAAGCCCCCGCCCCACGCCCCCCCCTTCCGCTCTTCACCTATTCCCTACACGCCGTTCCTCAAGAAGCCCGCCGCGCCGCGCCGAATCGCCCCCACGTGGACGGGGCACGAGCCGGGGAAGGGCTCGGGGCCCATCCCGGGGAGAAAGAACGCACCGCTAGGGGGAATCGCATGGGGAAGCGCAGAGGGTGGACTTGGAAGAAGTTCTCGGGAACGGACGTCGCGAGCCTCAGGACCCGCTGGACCGCCGGCGTCGTCCTGTTCGGAAGCTTCTTCCTCGGGCTCTGGATGCTCGCCACGGATCGCGCGAGCGACCGCGCATTCCTCGAAAGAGAGCAGGCACGACTCGAGGCCGTGGCCTCCTCCGCCGCCGTAGTGATCGACGGGGATCGGTTGGCGGAGGAGGGCACCTCGGACGACGCGCTGGATCGCATGGTGGTCCGCCTCGCAGCGTCCCAGGGACTCTCGGCGTCGGTTTCGGTGCTCGCTCCCAAGGACGGCAACCTCCGCGTGCTCGCGGCGAGTCTCCCGGTCGAGGGAGAGCGCCCGATCACGACGGTCGCGGGGGATGAGAACCTCGAGCGGATGATGAGCGGAGAAAGCGTGCTGTTCTCGCGCGTCGACGGCGGCCACCTGGTCGCCTTCGCGCCGGTCCACACGACCGACCACAGGATCGCCGCCCTGGTGCGCGTCGAGGGCTCGATCGAGCGGCCGGAGCTCGATCGATCCCTCTCGCGCGCGGGCCTCTCCGTGGTCGGACTGATCGTGCTCTTCATCCTGACCCGGGTCACGGACTCCTTCGCCGCGCGACACGTCTCGACGCTTTCGCGGATCGCGAGTGGAGAAGGCCCCGGCAAGCTCGGACGCTTCACGTCCCGCGAAGTCCTCGAGCTGGCGGAGGCGATGGAACATCCCGCAGCGCCGAGCGCACCGGCGACCGCGACGCGACGCGCACCGCTCCAGCCTCCCCCCGCCGCACGGCAGGTCCCTCCTCCCGAGCCGGCTCCCGCGACGCCGCCCGCCCTCTCCTTCTCACCGGTGAACCTCGTCCAGAACATCATCGCGCCGCACCGTGCGAAGGCCGAGGCGCGCGGAACGAACCTGACGATCACCGCCGGCAACCGCGTGCCCGAACGGCTCGACGTGGACCCGGCACCGATCCACGAGGCGCTGGACATCCTGCTCAGGAACGCGGTCCAGAGCACCCGCAAGGGGTCGGTGCGCGTCCGGATCGCGACCGACCCGTCCGGGTCCGGGGAAGGAGAGCTGCTGCGATTCGACGTCGTCGACGAGGGGTGCGGCATCGGGCTCGCCCAGCAGAAGGAACTCGCCAAGGCGATCGAGGCGGCCACCCGTCGAGCTACGGCGGGGATCGGCTCCGCCCCGAAGTCGGGACTCGCCCGCGCGGCCTACCTCGCGGCCGGACTCGGAGGAAGACTCGGATTCGAGAGCCAGCAGGGGTCCGGCAGCCGCTTCTGGATCACCGTGCGCATGGCCCCCGTGTGATGACGGTCTGAACGATCCTCGAGCGGAGTCGAGCCCCGACGGTGGCGGCCAGGCCGCCGTCCGAAGACGTGGTCTCCACCCGCGGCGGACCGTACCCTCGGCTCCATGCCGGGCCCCCTCTCCGCCCTCGACTGGGCCATCGTCCTCTCCTACATCGCCTTCTCGATCGGGGTCGGCGTGCTCTTCACACGACGCGCGAGTGAGAGCGTCGACGAGTACTTCCTGTCGGGGCGCACGCTTTCCTGGTGGATGGCGGGAACCTCCATGGTGGCCACCAGCTTTGCCGCCGACACGCCGCTACTCGTCACGGGCTGGGTACGGGACGACGGGATTTGGAAGAACTGGGTTTGGTGGTGCCTGCTCATCAACGGGATGCTCCAGGTCTTCCTGTTCTCGCGCTGGTGGCGCCGCGCGGGGGTGATGACGAAGGCCGAACTCGTGGAGTTGCGCTACGGTGGTGTGAGCCCGAACGCCCCCGGAGCGAAGTCCGCGGGTCTCCTGCGGGCGACGCTCGCGATCGTGCACTCGTCTCTCACGAACACGATGACGATCTGCTGGGTCATGCTCGCCGCGGGGAAGATCTCCGAAGTGCTCTTCGAGGTGCCGCGCGGGATCGGGCTCAGCGTCGCCTGCGCGATCGCGCTGACCTACTCGCTGCTCTCCGGTTTCTGGGGAGTCGTCGTCACCGATCTGCTGCAGTTCGTGATGGCCATGGGGGGCGCGATCGCCCTCGCGACGATCTCCTGGGTGGCGGTCGGCGGAAGCAGCGCCGTGCTCGAGGCCGTCTCCCGCGGTGACATCCCGGTGGAACGCATCGCTTTCGTCCCCTCGGGCGGGGCGGATGGATTCTGGACCACGTCGATGGCCGCGCTCTTCGTCTACCTCGGAGTGAGCTGGTGGGCGATCGAGATGGTCGACGGAGCGACCACGGCCGTGCAGCGCATCGAGGCCTGCAAGAACGAGCGTGAGGGGCTCCTGTCCATGCTCTGGTTCAACCTGGCGCACTACGCGCTACGCCCCTGGTGCTGGATCCTCGTCGCCCTCGCGTCCCTGCTCGTCCTGCCGAACCTCGAGGTCCGCAGCCCCACCACCGGCGGCGCACGCGTCGTCCAGGCGGTGGGAGCGGACGCGGTCGTCCTGGCCGGAGAGAGCGGGGCCGACCCGCTGCGCGTCTCCCTCGCCCCGCCGGGGAGCGCCCCGGACTGGAAGCCGATCCCGCTGGTCGAGCCGGGTGACAGCGTGCAGCCGGGCGACCCCCTCGCGCGCACCGACTCGGAACTCGCGTACATGGTGATGATGGTCCGCTACCTGCCGGTGGGACTCCTCGGACTCGTCGCCGCGTCCCTCCTGGCCGCGTTCATGTCGACGATCGACACGCACGTGAACCTCGCCGCGTCCTACTTCGTGAACGACCTCTACCGCAGATTCCTGCACGAGGGCGCCACCGAAGGGCATTACGTCGCCGTGGCCCGTATCGCGAGCTTCGTCGTCCTCCTCGTCGGCGCCTTCTTCGCATCGAAAGCGGATTCGGTGCGCGACCTCTACGTCTTCTTCCTCGCCTTCCTCGCGGGGGCCGGGCCGGTGTATGTGATGCGCTGGCTCTGGTGGCGCGTGCGCGCATCGACCGAACTGACCGCGATGCTGACCTCCGCGGTTGTCAGCACGGCCGTGACCCATGGCTTCGGAGGAATCCACTGGAGCCTCGGACCGCTTTCCGAGGACGGGGCGCTGACGAGCCCGGGAAGAGTCGTCGTGGTCGCTCTGGTCTCGATCGTCGCCGCGGGACTCTCGATGCTGCTGACGCCCACCCCCGACCCCGCGGAGTTGACGCGCTTCTACGCGAAGACGCGTCCGTTCGGTTGGTGGAGACCGGTCGCGAAGCTCTGCGGGGTCGAAGGCCTCGGACCCCGTGAAGAGATCCTGCCCGCGC
>DRLC01000254.1 GCA_011053145.1 Planctomycetota bacterium
GAAATGATCCCCCTCGCCGGCCCCGCCAGCGCCGCCGTAGCGTACAAGTAGTCGGGGCGACCGCTCCCCCTCAGAGCATCCACCCCCCCGCGACCTCCAGGTCGACGCCCGTGATGTGGGATGCGGCGGAGGATGTGAGGAAGGAGGCGGCTTCGGCGATGTCGGCGGGTGTCCCGGGGCGACCGAGGGGAATCCGGGATTGGAGCGCGGGGTCGAGGGTGTCGGGGTGGGCGCCTGGGTGCGGGACCTGGCCCGGGGAGAGGAGGTTCACGCGGACGGCGTGGGGGGCTTCCTCGCGGGCCCAGCTCTTGACGAGGACGAGGAGGGCGGTCTTCGCGGCGGTGTACGCGGCGGTGCTCGTGCGGGCGCGTAGGCCGGGGAGGCCCGAGCAGCCGAAGAACAGGGCGTTGCCCCTGGAGGAGCGGAGGTGCGGACGGGCGGCGTTGAAGAGGCGCAGGGAGCTCGTGGCGTTGCTCTCGAACATGCGGGCGAGGTCGCCGGCGGTCGTACCCTCGAGGGGACCCGAGAGGTACTCCCCCACCGCATGGACGAGGATGTCGAGACGGCCGTCGAGCGCGACCGTGTCCGCGATCAGGGACTCGACGTCCGAGGGGCGCGTGAGGTCGGCGTGGTGCGCGCGGGCGCCGAACTCGGCGCGCAGGGCCTCGGCGTCCGGGCCGTCGGTGCGCCAGGTGACGTGCACGCGATCGCCGCGGGCGGCGAGGTGGCGGGCGATCGCGAGGCCGAGACCGCGGGCGCTTCCGGTGACGAGGGCGACGGGGGCGGCGCTCATCGCCGCAGACTAGCACACGCCTAGCGGATCCAGCCCATGCGGCTCGGGGGCCACAGGCGCACGTCCACCCGGCCGCGGATGTAGGCGGAAGGGACCTGCCCGAACTCGCGGCTGTCCGAGGAGCGCGGTCGGTTGTCGCCGAGGACGAAGTAGTTGTCCTCCTTCACGCGCACGTCGAGGTAGGTCGAGCGATCCACGTCCGCGACGTAGGGCTCGTTCAGGAGCTCGCCGTTCACCCAAACATGGCCGTTCGCCATCGTGACGCGGTCGCCGGGAAGCCCGATCACGCGCTTGATGTAGTCGAGCGTCGGATCGAGGGGATAGCGCAGCACGACGACGTCGCCGCGCTCCACCCCCGCGAGGGTGTAGCTCCACGGCTCGACGAGGATGCGATCGCCGTCCTGGATGCCGGGCGCCATCGAACGGCCGCGTACGATCGAGAGGTGGAAGAAGAGCGCGTAGAACGCGAGGGCCAGGACGCCGGTGCGCAGGGTGCCGAGGCACGCGCCGAGCGCGCCTCGGCGCGGGGGGCGCTCGGTCTCGAAGACCGCCGGGGGAAGTACGGAGTCGGGACCATTCCCTCCCGATGAGGCGCAGTCGCGCTGCATCGGGAGGGAATGGTCCTGACTCCGTACTTCCCCAACGTCCACCCGCTTCAGCAGGGCACCGGGCGAGACCCGGGGATCGATCCGAGGCTCGGCGTTCTCCCGGGCCTCGCTTCCAGCGTACGGGGACTGCATGCCGAGTGCTATCGGCCGAGGCAGGCCGCGAGCTTGAAGTGCGGCTCGACGGCTTTGCCAAGCCTCCCTCCGGTCGGGTTCAATGCCGCCATGCGATGGTCCACACACACCGCCGTCGGGCCGCGCGCCCTCGTCCCGTTCGCCGTCCTGGTCGCCGCATGCGCGGGTCCCGTGCCCGCGGAGGCCCCGGCGAACGGTGCGCCCGCCCCCCCCGACGTGCGCCCGAGCCTCAAGGAGATCTTCCTCGAGCCACCGCTCTCCGGGACCCCCCCGGTGATACGCGGCCTCTCCGCGGACGGGCGCATGCTGCTCCTCGCCTGGTCGCCCCCCACGCCCCAGGTGCGTCCCGGTCCCGATGCCGAGGACCCTCGCGACCCGCGACCCGAGCTGCGCCTCCTCGACGTCGACGAGCCCGAAGCGAGCGGACTCGAGGGCACCCCCCTCGCCGAACTCCTCGGACGCGGCCCCGAGGGCTGGAGCTGGTGCGAGGTCTGCCTGGGCGAGGGCATCGAAGGGGACGATGCGTGGATCCGCCACCGGGAGCAGCATCGCGAGAAGAGGCCCGGACCGCGCGCCTTCAGCCCACGGGGTGCGCGCCTCGCCGTGGCGGAGGGCGCGGACCTCTTCCTCGTCGAACCGGGGGAGCCCTGGAGGGTGCGGCACCTCATCGCTCCCGCGGTGCGCGAACCGAAGGCGTCCGACGCAGAGGGGGAAGAGGAGAGCACCTCCGCGAAGATCGATGCCCTGCGCTTCGCCCCAGAGGACGGCGTCCTGTGGATCAGCGCGGATGGGGAACTCCACGAGCTCGACCTCGACACGCTCTCCGAGGCGCCGCGCGCGCTCGACACCCTGCCTTCGCCCACCACGGCCATCGAGGCCGCGGCCGACACACTCCAGTGGGATCGCTCCCATCGCGTGGCCTTCTCGAACCGCGACCTCCTGCGCGCGGAGGAGGACGACGAAGACGCGGAGGAGCCCGAGGACGACGCGCCCGCCGCCCGCCAGGTCTTTCTCGTGGAGGAACAGCGCGGCGTGTCCCTCGAAGGCATGGAGGACGAGGACTCGCTCGAGTCCGCGCGCCTCTCCCCCGACGGCTCGCTCGTCTTCGCGCTCGCGTTCGACCGCGACGGGGACCCCGAACCCACCCTCGTCCCCGACTACCTGACCGAGCGCGTCACCGTGCGCCACGCGCGCAGGCTCCTCGCCGACGCCCTCCCCGCGCCATGGCGGGCCGTGCTCTGGGACACGCACACGGGAACACGCCGCGACTGGATCGCCAGCGGCCTCGCCGACGACGGGTCCGAGGGCGATGCGACGGACGAGGAGTCGCCCGACGGGAAGGAGCGCGCCGCGCCCGACACCCTGCTCGAACGCTCGTGGACCTTCCCGATCGGCTGGGCGCCCCAGCCCGACGCGGACTCCCCCGCGCGCTTCGCCCTCGAGCGCCGCAGCGCCGACTTCGCCGAGCGCGAGATCTGGATCGTCGAGGCGGACGGCGCGCGGCGCGTTTTCGCGGAACGCGACCCCCACTGGATCGGCGGGCCGGCGGTCCACGCGCGCTGGAGTGCCGACGGGACCGCACTCCTCGTGGGCTCCGAGAACGCATCGGGGAGTACGCGGTCGGGCTGGTGCCAGCTCTTCGCCCTCGACCCGGAGACGAGCGAGCTGCGCCAACTCACGGCCTTCGCGGGCGAGCTGCGTTCCTTCCGCCCGCTCCCCGGCGGCGCCGTCCTCTTGGAAGCCTCCGAAGCGGACCCCGCGTGCACCGAGGTGTTCCTGCTCCCGGCAGGGGACGTGCGCGGGGCCGGCCCCTCCTCGCCGCGACGCCTCCCCTTCCCTGCGGGCTGGAACGAGGGCTCGATCGCGTCGAGGGACGGCACCACGGTGGTGACGAGCCACGAGTCCCTCTTCGAACCCGCCGAACTCTGGGCGCTTCGAGACGGGCGGGCCCAGCCCGTCACCCACACCGTCCCCGCTCGCTTCCGGGCCGCTGCGTGGATCCGCCCGCAGCGCATCGCGATACGGAGCGCGGACGGGCGCACGATTTACGCGCACGTCTTCGTCCCGCCCGGCGTCGACCTCGCCGACCCAGGACCGGCCCGGGCGACGATCGTCTTCGTCCACGGCGCCGGCTACCTCCAAAACGTCACCGACTCGATGACGCGCTACCCGCTCAACCTGATGTTCCACTCGCGGCTCGCGCGGATGGGGTATCCGGTGGTCGACGTGGACTACCGCGGGAGCGCGGGTTACGGGCGCGACTTCCGCGGCGACGTGCAATACCACCTCGGCGGCAAGGACCTCGACGACATCCAAGCGGTGGTCGATCACCTCGCGGACATCGGCCTCGTCGACCCCGAGCGCGTCGGGATCTACGGCGGCTCCTACGGCGGCTTCATGACGATGATGGCGCTCTTCACCGCTCCCGAGCGATGGGCGGTCGGGGCGGCGCTGCGCTCGGTCACCGATTGGCGCACCTACCATCCGTTCTACACCCAGCCGCGGCTCGGTCGGCCCTCGACCCATCCCGAGGCGTACCGCCGCTCCTCGCCGATCGACCTCGTGGACGGGCTCGACGATCCGCTCCTGATCTTGCACGGGATGGTCGACCAGAACGTGTTCGCCCAGGACTCGATCCGCCTGATCGAGAAGCTGATCGACCGCGGCAAGGAATTCGATGCGATGCTGTACCCGAGCCAGGGGCACGGGTTCCGCGACGGACCGCACTGGCTGGACGAGTACACGCGCATCGAGCGCTACCTGACCGGGCACCTCGGGCCGGCGGTTCGATGACGGCGACGCAAAGCGATCCGGGACCGATCACGCGCGCCGAGCGCGACCGGCGCCTCGCGCGTCTCGTCGCGCTGCTCGCGGCGTCCCCGCTGGATGCGATCGTGCTCGAGCCGGGGGCGAGCCTCGCGTACCTCTGCGAAATCCGCTGGCACCTCTCCGAGCGACTCGTCGCCCTGGTCGTCTTCGCGGACGGCTCGCTGCTCTGGGTCGCGCCCGCGTTCGAAGAGCGACGCCTCGCAGCGGCCCTCGCCGACCCAAGCAGCGGCGGCCCCACCGGGCCGATCCTCCCGTGGAACGAAGACGAGTCGCCCTTCGCGCTCCTCGCGCAGCGGTTCGCCGAGCGCGGCACCTCGCACGTCGCGGTGGATCCGCGTGCACGCGCGTTCCTCGTGCAGGAACTCACCGCCCTGCTCGGGCCCGCCGCCCTCCACTCGGCTCGACCGCTGCTGCGCGCGCTGCGCTCGCGCAAGGACGCCCACGAGATCGCGCTCCTCGAACGCGCCGCTGAGATCACCAAGCATTCGATCGAACGGGCGACGGCCGAGCTCGCCCCGGGCACCACCGACCTCTCCCTGGCCGCGCGCGTCCGCGAGCTCCAGGAAGAGGCCGGGCTCCGCGAGACCTGGGCGCTGGCTCTCTTCGGTGATGACGCCGCCGACCCCCACGGCGAGGCGCACGGGAAGAGGCTCCGCGCGGGCGAGTTCGTCCTGCTCGACACCGGCGGGGCGCTCCACGGCTACCAAAGCGACGTCACGCGCACCTTCGTGTTCGGGGCTCCCCCGAGCGCCGAGCAACGTCGCGCCTGGGAGAGCGTGCGGGCCGCCCAGCGCGCGGCGTTCGACGCGATGCGCCCCGGCGTCCCGTGCCGGGAAATCGACGGCGCCGCGCGCTCGGTGATCGAGGCCGCGGGCTGGGGCGCGGGCTACACCGCGTTCTCGCACCGCCTCGGGCACGGGATCGGAATCGAAGGCCACGAAGAACCCTGCCTCGACGGCGCGGAGAGCGACCCACTCGAGCCCGGCATGTGCTTCAGCAACGAACCCGGAATCTACCTCCCCGGCCGCTTCGGAATCCGCATCGAGGACGTCGTTTGCATCGGCGAGGAGGGCGCGCGGGTCCTCGGGGGCTGGCAGATCGGGCCCGAGTCCGCGCGATCGGGCCCGGGGCCCGGGAAATAGCACCAGGGGAGGCCGGGTTTCTGTCGATTCAGGGGCATGGTTCCCCTCCAGAGCACACCCGGCCACGCGCTGCGCACCGTCGTGCGCGTGGCGGCGGCCGAGCTGCGCGGGGCGCTGCGGGATCGCCAGGTCCTCGTGTACACGCTGTTGTTGCCGCTCGCGCTCTACCCCGCGCTCCTCTGGGTCCTGATCCAGGGGCGGGCGCTGATCGCGGGACGGGATGAGGCCCGGGTGGTGCGCGTCGCGGTGGTGGCTCCGGAGGGAACCGTGGAGCGGCTTGCGGCGGACCTCGCGGAGGCGCCCGACGATCTCGAGGGGGCCCTCCCCGGGACCCTGCGCTTCGAGCACCTCCTCGCCGCGCCCGCGGATCCGCGGGCCTTCCTGCGCGGGGACGACGCTCCCGAACTCCTGTGGAGTTTTTCGCCCCTCGCCTCGTCGCTCTCCTACCTCGGCACGAACGGCGCCGCGCGACTCGGCCTGCGCCGCCTCGAGGAGCGTCTCGGCCCGCTCCGGCGTCGCCTGCGCCTCGCGGCCTTCGAGGGGGCAGGGGGGAGCGAATCCGAGCTCGATCCCTTCCGTCTCGAACTCGTCGACGTGGCCGGGCCGGAGGCCCTATCGCGACACCTCTTCTCGCTGTTCCTTCCACTCACCTTCGTGCTGATGGCGGTCTTCGGGGCGTTCTACCCGGCGGTGGATGCAACCTCCGGGGAGCGCGAGCGTCGCACGATGGACACGACCCTGCTCCTGCCGGTCCCGCGCTCCCACGTGCTCGTCGGAAAGCTCGTCGCCGTCGCCGCCGCCGCCGCAATCGCGAGCACCCTGAACCTCGCCGGCCTCACCCTCGCGGCCGATCCCCTGGTCTCCGCGCTGGACCCGACGCGTTCGATCGTCGTCCCGTGGACCCGGCTCCTCGCGGTCCTGCCGCTGTGCTGCGCGTTCCTCGTCACGGTCAGCGCGCTGCTCTTCGCGGTCGCCGCGACGACGCGCACCTTCAAGCAGGGACAGGCCCTGCTCGGGCCCGTGCAGGTCTTCTTCCTCGTGCCGGCCGTGATCGGGGTCCTGCCCGGGGTCGCGCTCACGCCGCTCACCGCGCTCGTCCCGGTCCTCCAGACCGTGCTCGCGTTCCGGACCTTGCTCGCGGCGGACCCGGCCGCCACCTGGCCGCTGCTCGCCCTCGCGTTCTTCTCCCAGCTCGCCTACGCCTGGCTCGCGGTGCGAATCGCCCTGCGCTTCCACGGCCCCGAGTCCACACCCCGCGCGCCGCGCCTCCTGCGACGCATCGTCCCCGCGCCACGCTCTTCGTGA
>DRLC01000255.1 GCA_011053145.1 Planctomycetota bacterium
CCGCTCCCCGCGATCCCTTCTGTGCGAACAGGAACGCGAGGAAGCCGAGCACCGCCACGAGACCGAGGGTGCCCGCGAGGGCGAGCCCCGCTCCGATCACGCCGAAGACGGATTCGGACGGATCCGGCTCGACGGAAGCGGTGGCGGCAGACACGGCTCAGGAGTCTCCGAACTCGAAGTGTTCGAAGAAGTCCTGGATGACCTCCTCGGGAACTTCCTGGACGGACGGGTCGAGCATGCGCAGGTCCACGAGCGTGAACCCGCTCTCGCCGCTCGCGTCCACGCGGACCCCCGGCCCCTGGGCTTCGCCGCCCTCTTGTCCGCCGATCCCGCGGTAGAAGAGTGCCCGCACCTCCCGGCCCTGAATCGTGAGCATCCTCTCCTTCCCCTCGGTCGGCTGGCCGAGCCCGAAGGGAGCGTTCGCCCCCTCGGGGTCGAAGAGCATCGACATCGACTCGGGGCTGGCATTGGGGTGGTATTGGATCGTCGCGATGTAGCCGGGATCGTCCCCCTTCAGGATGTAGGTCTCGAAGCCGAGGAACCCGAGGGAAAGGCCGAGCTGGAGTTCGAGGTCCGTGGGGCGCTCCTCGAACGGGAGGATCTTCGCGATCTTCGGCCATTGCTTGTCGGGATCCCGGCCCTCGCTGGCGACCCGCCCGATCCAGACACCGAGCACGATCAGGACCACGACGATCGTCAAGCACCCGCACCCGCAGCCCACGAGAAGCCACTTGGGGAAGCGCTTGCGCTTGGGGACGACGTCGCCATCGGGATTCCAGTCGGGTTCCAGCTCGCTCATGTCGTCTCCAGGTCGTCTCCGTGGTCTCGCCTCGCGGGGCTGCGCGGCCCCATTCTCAGCGAGCGCCGTCCCATTCGTAGAATCCCTTCCCGACTTTCTTGCCGAGCTCGCCCCGCTCCACCTTTTCTCGCAGGAGGGCGGGTGGTTGGAAGTGGGATCCGATCTCGCGCGCGAGGTGCTCGGCGATCGAGAGCCGCACGTCGAGTCCGACGATGTCGGTGAGCTTCAGCGGTCCCACGGGGAAACCGTAGCCCAGGGTCATCGCGCGGTCGATGTCTTCCGCCGAAGCCACGCCCTCCTCGACCATCCGAATCGCCTCGAGCCCGATCACGAGGCCCAGCCGCGACGAAGCGAAGCCGGGAGCGTCACGCACGCGGATGGGCTCCTTGCCCATCCGCCGCGCGAGCGCGAGGGTGAGCTCGACGGCATCGTCGCTGCTCTGTTCTGCCTGCACGACCTCGACCAGCTTCATGATGTGCACCGGGTTGAAGAAGTGCATCCCGGTGACTCGCTCGGGATGCTGCGCCGCCGCGGCGATTTCCGTGATCGGAAGCGAGGAGGTGTTCGTCGCGAGCAAGACATCGGGCCCCAGGTTCGCGCCCAGCGTGGTGAAGAGTTCTCGCTTCAGCTCGATGCGCTCGGGCACAGCCTCGACGACGACGTCCACACCGTCGATCGCGTCCTCGAGTTTCGTCGTGGTCGACAGCCGTGCGAGGGCCTCATCCCGCGCCGCCGGCTCTATCTTTCCGCGCGCGACCCCCTTCTCGAGATTCGCAGCGATGCGTTCGGTCGCCTTGGCGAGGAACTCGTCGGAAATGTCATACATGCGAACCGTCAGTCCCGACTGGGCGAGAACCTGCGCGATCCCATGCCCCATGGTGCCCGAACCGAGGACGGCTGCCGTTTCGAGTGCGTCGATGTGTTTCATGCGGTGGTTTGGTCCCCGGGGACGAGGACGATCTTGCCGAGGGCCTGGCGCTCCTCGAGCAGGGTGTGGGCGAGCGCTGCTTCCCGAAGCGGGAGCACGCGATCGATCACGGGGCGATACGCGCCGCTCGCGAGGCGCTCCAGGATCGGTCCGAAGGCCTTGCGCGGCCCCATCGTCGATCCGAGGACGGAAAGGTTCTTGATGAAGAGGTGCGGCAAGAGGATTTCGACCTTCGGCCCCGTGGTCCCGCCGCAGGTGACGAGCCGGCCGTTGCGTGCGAGGCACGACATCGAGCCGCGCCAGGTGGCGGGGCCGACGTGTTCGAAAACGACATCACAACCGCGACGCTCCAGGTGCGACTGCACTTGCTTCGCCCAGTCGGGGTCACGGTGATCGACGACGAACTCGGCGCCGAGATCGCGCGCGAGGTCGCGCTTGTCCGGGCTCCCGGCGGTCGCGATCACGCGCGCGCCGAGATCACGCGCCACCTGGATCCCCGCTGAGCCCACGCCGCTCGCGCCCCCGAGGATCAGCACGGTCTCGCCCTCGCGAACCTTCGCGCGCTCGACGAGCGCGCCCCAGGCGGTGACGAAGACCAGCGGGGTCGCTGCGGTCCGGACCGGATCGAGACCGTCCGGGAGCGGACGGCAGTAGTGGGCATCGATCGCGACGTACTCCGCGTCGAACCCGTCGCCGTGCTCGCCCCGGATCCCATAGTCCGCCGCGAGGTGGTCCATCCCCTGTTCCACCTCGGCCGAGGGCTTCGTCGTGAAGCCGGGCTCGAGGAGCACCAAGGTTCCGGCTGCGAGGCCATCCACGCCCTCTCCGAGCTCGACCACCTCGCCCGTGCCGTCGCACCCGAGGATCCGTGGGAACGGGACGGGAAAGCCGGGCATCCCGCGCCGCACCCAGAGGTCCAGGTGGTTCACCGAAGCGGCGATCACACGCACGAGGACCTGGCCGGGACCGGGCTTGGGCCGCGGAACCTCCTCGACGCGAAGGACCTCCGGGCCGCCGTGTTCATGGATTCGGACGGCCTGCATCCCTAGTGCCCCTCGAACGCAGCCGTGCGCTTCTCGGTGAACGCCCCGATCCCCTCGCGCGCATCCTTCGACGCGAAAAGGCGCGCCTGCAGCTCGCGCTCGAGCGCAAGCCCCGCCTCGAGCGGAAGGTCGGTGCCGCTCTGGACCGCGCGCTTGATGTGGCCCACCGCGAAGGCCGCACGGTCCGGCGTGCAAAAGCCGCGCGCATACTCGAGGACGGCCTCGAGGAAGGCGTCGTCGTCCGTCGCGTCGAGGACGCGGTTCACGAGCCCGAGCTGATGCGCCTTCTCGTAGTCGAAGAGTTCGGCGGTCGCCATCAGTTCGATCGCCTTCGACTTGCCGAGCATCCGCGCGAGCCGCTGCGTGCCACCGGTTCCCGGCAGCACGCCGAGGCCCACTTCGGGGAGACCGCACAGGCCCGAGCCCCGTCGCGCAACGCGCAGGTCCGCGGCCAGGGCGATCTCGAGGCCACCGCCGACGCAGTGCCCGCCGAGGGCCGCGATCACGAGCTTGGGAGTGTGCTCGAGTCGCAGGAGGGTTTCGTTCGCATGCAGGCAGAATGCGTACTTGGAGCGCTGGCTGAGGCTCTCCAACATCTCGATGTCCGCCCCCGCGCAGAAGAACTTCTCCCCGGCCCCGCGCAGCACGAGCACCTGCACCCCGTCGTCGAAGCGCGCGCGCAGAACGGCCTCGTCGAGTTGGCGCATCATCGCGTACGAGTAGCCGTTGGCCGGCGGGTTCGCGAGGGTCAGGAGAGCCACGTGGCCGTCCACGCGGTAGCGGACGAGCTCGGTCGGGGTCGTGTCGGTCATGGGCGGGGAAGGCGGAGGGCTGGGTCGAGGGCGCGATGTTCTACCAGAATCGGGCCTCGAGCGGCCCCGCTGCCGCCCGCTTCGCGCGCCTTGCCCCGGCCCCGTAGGATCGACCCGCTCCGAAGTCCCCTACCCCTCGCGCCATGCACCCGCTCCTTCACGCCGCGACCCTCCTGCTCCTCGCCCCGATGCCCCAACCCCGCCCCCAGGATTCCGTGCCCCCTGCCGCGGACGACCCGTCGAGCCTCCCCGACCCGAGTGACGTGCGCGGTGCCGCCCGCACGATCGGCGCCCACTTCACCGATGGGGAGATCGAGCTCATGCTCCCCGATCTCCACGAAAACCTCGCGAGCTTCGAAGCCCTGCGCGGCGTCCACCTCGACAATTCGGTCGCGCCCGCGCTCACGTTCCTCCCGTCGGGCCGCCAGCTCGAGGGAACGCCGGTCGCGCGCCTCTCCGCGAAGCCCCCCGCTGGACTCGAGGACGTCCGGCGCCCCGTGGATCTCGCGGAGCTCGCTTGGCTCTCGATTCCCGAACTCTCGCGCCTGATCCACGCCCGCGCGGTCTCGTGCGAGGAGGTCACCGAGTTCTTCCTCGCGCGGCTCACGGAATACGACCCGACGTTGCACTTTCTCATCGAACGGACCGACGAGCGGGCGCGGGCCCAGGCGCGCGCCCTCGACCGCGAGCTCGACGAGGGGCATTCGCGCGGTCTCCTGCACGGTATTCCTTGGGTCGCGAAGGATCTCCTGGCGGTGCGCGGGACTCGCACGACCTGGGGCGCCGCTCCGTTCCGCGATCAGGTCATCGACGCGGACGCGACCGTCGTCGAACGCCTCGACGACGCGGGGGCGGTGCTGATCGCGAAGGTTTCCCTCGGCGCCCTCGCCTGGGGGGACGTGTGGTTCGGCGGAAAGACGCGCAACCCGTGGAACCCGGAGCAGGGCTCGAGCGGCTCGTCCGCGGGCCCCGCTTCCGCGGTGGCGGCGGGATGCGCGCCCTTCGGCATCGGCTCCGAAACCCTCGGTTCGATCGTGTCGCCATCGACGCGCTGTGGGAACAGCTCGCTGCGCCCCACGTTCGGGCGCGTCCCTCGTGGGGGCGCGATGGCCCTGTCGTGGTCGATGGACAAGCTCGGACCGATCTGCCGCAGCGCGGTGGATGCGGGGATCGTCTTCGACGCGATCCACGGTGCCGGACCAAACGATGCCGCGAGTGTTTGGGCCCCCCTCGACATCGAATCCGACGGGTCGGTGGAGGGCTGGAGAGTGGGCTACGTCGAGGGCACCTTCGACGAGGATTCGGGGATCTCGAACGTGCTCGACGAGCTACGCTCCCTCGGCGTCGAACTCGTCCCGATCGAACTCCCCGACTATCCCGTGGGCGACATGGTGTTCGTGCTCAGCGCGGAGGCCGGCGCCGCCTTCGACGAGTTCTCGATCGGGGGCCTCGACGACGAGCTCGTGCGCCAGACGCGCGACGCCTGGCCGAACGTGTTCCGTCTCGCCCGCCTGATTCCGGCCGTGGACTACCTGCGAGCGAACCGGCTGCGCGCCCTGCTCACCCGGGACCTCGAAGAGACCCTGCGCGGGGTACGCGCCCTCGTCCACCCGAGCTTCGCCGCGGGGCTGCTCACCGCGACGAACCTCACCGGCCACCCCACCTTCGTGGCCCCGGCCTCCTTCCGCGACGATGGCACGCCGCGCAGCGTCTCCTTCACCGCGCGCCACTTCGGCGAGACCGATCTCCTACGTCTCGTCCGCGCCTGGCAGGCATCGACCCACCACCACGAGCGCCACCCCGCCCCCGAGCTCTCGAAGGAACGGCGCAGCCCCTCGGGTCAGTAGGCCTCGGGCGGAATCCCGATGTCCGCGACGACGACACGCCCCGTCGAATCGGGACCCGCCCCGTTCCCGAATCCGAGTTTCGGTGCCACGAAAGTGACGGTGACGTCCGCGCGCACCACAGCCCCGAGCACCTCGCCGCTGTCCGCGTCGAGCCCACTCGGGAGATCCACCGCGAGCACGAGCGCCCCCTGCCCGCGCAGATCGTTCACCGTCTGCACCACTTCGAGCCATGGAGAGCGCAGCGGGCGCGTGAGTCCTGTCCCGAAGAGTGCATCCACGATCAGCACCGGAGCCTCGGGACTCGAGAGCTCCGCCCTCCAATCTTCACTCGCTTCGAGGATCTCGACCGACTCTCCCGCGTCGAGCAGCCTCGCATGGTTCGTGCGCACATCGCTCCCGCCTCCCTCGAGCTTCTCTGCCGGCCCGACGAAGACCGTGCGCACGGCGACCCCCTCGCCGGCGAGGATCCGCGCGACAACGAAACCGTCGCCTCCATTGTTTCCCGGTCCCGCCAGGACCAGCACGGGCCCCGACGAACGACCAGGAATCGCTCGCAACATCGCCTGCGCCTCACGCGCACAGGCGGTTCCGGCGTTCTCCATCAGAGTCAGCGAAGGCACGCCGAACTCTTCGATGGCGCGGCGGTCGATCGCGCGCACGATCGCGCGCGGGAGCGGCTCGTTGCTCATACCCATCGGTATACCAAACCCGGGCGAGGGCACGGCGATCCCGTGGATGACCTGGGGGAGGGACGCCCCGCGATACCGTCTACTCCGTCAGCAGCTCCACCGCGATCGACCGCCCCCCCGTCGCACGGGCGAGTTCGTCCCAGGACGCCTTCAACCGCCGCGGCGAGTCCACGAGGATCGAATGGAGGACGATCGATCGAAACTCGACGCGCTCGAGCAGGAGGGGCACGAGGAGCTCCATTCGATTGTGACGCCCGCCCGTCGGAGCGCCGTCGGTGAGTAGGATCAGCGTGTCCACTTCGGGATCCTCGAGCGCGACGAGGACCGCATCCCAGACGTTTCCGGTGCCCTGATCACCCGCATGGTCGAAGAAGCGAAGCGCCTCGCGCACGTTGCCCCCGCTCGCCCGCTTCAGGGACTTCCAGAGGGGATGCGGACGTTCGGTGTAGGGGATCAGGTTGAAGCGCGTCTCCTTGGGAAGGGAGCCCAGGGCTGCTTCGAGGGCATCGCGCACGCGGTCCTTGCGCGTTCGTCCGTCCGCCCCTCGGGTCCACATCGAGCCCGAAAGATCGATCAGGAAGGAGACGTGCGCCGACTCGATCGGGAGTCCGAGGAAACCCGCGACGCTCGCGTCCTTGCGGGGCTCGGGTTCGACCGCGGGGACCGGCGGCACCTCCCAGTCTTCGGGCAGGGACTCCGCCCAGTCCCTCCAGGGTCGCGGATCGCGGCGATGGCGCAACCCCGAGTAAGCCCGCAGGACGGCGACGATCGCGTCGAGGACACGCGGCTCGGATTCGACCGCGAGCCTCGCCGCGAGGGCCAGGGCCGCGTCCCGCGTGGGCGTCCTGCGTAGCGCATCGGCGGCATGCAAGCGCACGGCCACGGCTTCGTCTCCGAGAAGGTCCGCGAGGTGGGGCACGGATCGGGCAGGTTCCAGGAACGAGGGGAGCGCGCCTGCCGCGGCGGCACGCGGGCTCGGCTCCCGATCGTCGAGAGCGTCGAGCACGGCCTTCGCCCCACGCCCGGTGGCGCGGACGCCCGCCGCGGCGAGCATCCGCGCCCGGATCTCGGGCTCTCTCTCCTTCCCAAGGCGCCCCCCGAGCGCCTCCGAGATCCGTTCCGACACTCCCTCTCCCCCCTCGCGTGCGATCCGCTCCAGCGCGAACGCCGCCATCCTGCGGGTCTCCGCGTCCCGATCGCGGAGTAGGCCCGCGAGCGCTTCGACCTCCTGGTCTCCACAGGCGCTGCCCCCCTGCATGCGCCCCAGAACCTCGGCCGCGCGACAACGCACCCACGGGTCGCGCGAGCGCAGCCCCTGCCTCCCGAGCAGAGACGCCCGCACCTCACCGGGGCCGAGCTCCGCCAGCCCCCATTGCGCCGCGTCCGCGACCTCGCCGCTGCGATCCCCGAGGGCTGCGACGACCACCGGCCAAGCCCTGGGATCATCCAGCGCGGCGAGCCGCTCGATCGCCCGCTTGCGCACCCACTTGTTCCCGTCCCGGGACCGGACGATCAACTGCTCCAGCGAGATGGGATCGCCGCGTTCCCCGGTGCGCCCAGGTCCGTGGAGTCGGGCGCTCGAGGTCACGAGGCAAAGCGCGATCAGGCCGGCGATGCGGATGGGAAGGAGCACGCCACGAAGACCGCGCCGTCCCCGAGTTGGTCTCCTTCCGCGGAGGAAAAAATCGCGCTCGAGTCAGTTGCCTGAACCGTACTCCTCGTCCACGTCCCCGCTGCGCTGCGCGAGCGTACGCCACCGATCGAGATGGGAACGGGCGGCGAGGGTGTGCTCTGAAAGCATCGCACCGCCGGCCTCCGTATCGCCCTCGCTCGACACCGACTCCCCCGTTGGCGCCTTTCCCGCGGCGAGTTCGCACGCTTTCCGGAGGAGCTCGATCGCCTTCGAGCGGTCTCCCATCCGATAGGCCGCTTCGCCACCGAAGTAGAAGCCCTCGATGGAGTGGTCGTTCAGCATGGTCGCATCGCGGAACCGCTCCGCGGCGGTCGGCCAGTCCTCCCGCAGAAGAGCGACGATCCCGAGCTGGATGACCGGTCGAGACTCCTCGCCGTTGATCGCGAGGGAGTGCTCGAAGGCCTCCTCGGCAAGGTCCAGGTCCACGAGGTCGTCCGAGGACCCGGGCAACCGGAGGACGCCGAGCTGCATCCATCCACGATTCGACTCGGGGTAGAAGGTGACGAGACGTTCGAAGATCGCGAGCGCCCCCTTCGGATCGCCAGCCTCGAGGAGCATGTTGCCGAGGTGGTAGAGGCAGCGATCGTGGCCCGGCCAGATCTCGAGGGCCTCGGTGTAGAGCTCGGTCGCGCGCGCGATGTCGCCGGCGACACGCGCCTTCTCGGCCTCGTCGCGCACCTCGTGGAATCGTCGCAGCGCATCCACGTCCTTCGGCGCGGCGAGCAACTCCTCGCGCTTGCCCGGGAGCGGCTCGCAGTGCGGTGCACTCCCGCGCGTCCAGGTCACGAGCGAGTCCGCGAAGAACGGCCCCGCTTCCTCGGTCGTCCCGTCCGGCCAGGTGACCTCGATGCGATCCACCTCGGCCGCTTCGCCCAGACCGAAGGAGAGTTCACCGACCGTGTGCTGCGAGAGGTAGGAGCCCTGGGTTCCGAGTTCGTCGTACCAGGTGCCGTCCCCCGCGTCGACGCGCACCCGCGTGCCGAGCGCGAAACGATTCCCGCGCGGCTGGCGGAGGCGCAGGCGCAGAGAGCGGCGCCTGTTCCCCCCCTCGTTCTCGAGGACGATCGCCTTCTCGCCTCGCAGCACGACGAAGAGGTCATCGTCCCCGTCGAGGTCGAAGTCCGCCACCGCTCCGCCGCGGCCCACATGCTTCTCCGAAAAGAAGTCCCCCACCTGTCCGCCGACATCGAAGAAGTGCTCCTTCTCCGGCGACCACCAGAGGAATTGCGAGCGCATCGCGACGAGCTTCGCGGTGTCGGCCTCCGACGGAATCGTGCTCCCGTTCACGATGAACAGGTCCCGGTTGCCGTCGTTGTCCGCGTCGAAGAAGCGTGTGGCCCAACCGACCATGTCGAGCCCCACATGCCCGACCCCCACGCGGTCGGCGACATCCAGGAAGAGCGGAACCGGAACACCGCCTTCGTCGCTGGCCGGGTTCGGATACGCCTGGTAGAGCGCGTTTTCCTGGGCGACCCAGTGGGTGATGAAAAGGTCGAGGTCCCGATCGCCATCGAGATCACAGACCGCGAGCCCCATCGCCCCTCGGTAATCCCCCACCGTCGCCTCGGAGGTGCGGTCCTCGAAGGTGCCGTCGCCGCGGTTCAGGAACAGGGCATTGTCCGAAACGTCGTTCGCGACATAGAGGTCATCGAGACCGTCGCCGTTCAAGTCCGCCCAGACCGCGCCGAGGCTACGGCCGGTGGGATTCGCGACCCCGGCACCCTCCGCCACCTCCTCGAAGGTCATGTCGCCGAGGCCGTGAAACAGAAGATTGCGCTCGGGCTCGAACGTCGACGGGTTGATGGCCGCGGGAATCGCGCGACCGAACTGGGAGCTGAACCCCTTCGCCTGGGTCTCGTCGTACTTCACGTAGCCGCAAACATAGAGGTCCACCGCACCGTCTCGGTCGAAATCTCCGACCGCAGCGCCGGCCCAGAAACCGACGAAGTCCTCCAGACCACTCCCGTCGGTCACGTCGGTGAATCGGCCGCTTCCGTCGTTCTCGAAGAGCAGGAGCCGATCGAAGGAGGTCAAGAGCAGGTCGAGGTCCCCGTCCGAGTCTGGATCGCAAAAGGTCGCGGCCATCCCGAGCAGCTCCACGCCGAGCCCACTCTCTTCCGTGATGTCGGTGAAGCGCTCCCCCCCTTCGTTTCGGTACAAACGGCAGCGCCCGTCGGCTTCCGGCCAGCCCGCCTCGCGGCGGGCTAGCGGGCCCGCGGCATTCACGAAGAAGGCGTCCGTCCAGCCGTCTCCATCCACGTCCCCGAGCGCAACGCCCGATCCCATGTCCTCGGGAAGCCGTCCCTCGCGCTCCCCAGGGAAGTGACGAAACTCGATCCCGAGCTTCTCGGTCGCGTCGACGAATCGCAGGTCCGGGCCGTCCTCACCTCGGTCCTTCTCGAGCGTGTTCACGAGCCCGTCGGTCTCCTGGCCGGGGCGGTAGGGATCGCTCCCAGAACGCATCACCTGCACCGCCACGACCAGGGCCGAGACGAGGACCGCGAGGACGGTCAGCGCCGTCTTCCTCCGTCTGCGCCAGAATCGCATGGACTCAGTGCGTCCCCGAGAGGACCTGGACCGTCGCCGTGGCGCTGGAGAGTTCCGTCACCGGAGAGCGCAACCCCGAGTCCTCGCCGAAGGCGAAGTTCAGCAGGTACTGGTCGAACTTGCGATACTTCAGCTTGGCGACGATCGTGAGCTCCTCCGGGCTGTCCGCGGGGACGTCCACGCGTGCCTCCTGGCCCGCCAAGATGCCGGGATCCTCGGGGTTCAGGTTCGCCACGCCCGAGCAGTCCACGCTGTAGGCCGCGAGCTCCTCGGACCCCGGGAAGAGTGAGCGCTTGAATCGCACGCCGACCATCTCCCAAAGGTTGTGACGGTCGATCAGGTTCCCGTACCGGTCGAC
>DRLC01000256.1 GCA_011053145.1 Planctomycetota bacterium
CAGCTACCGAGTCCCGGTCGATCCCGCCGGTGGCAACAACCCGCTCAACGGCAACGATCTCTTCTGGGGTGCCGAGCTCCCCACGGCCGGGCCGACCCTCGACGGTTGGATGTGTTTCTACTACCAGCCCAAGACGGTGTTCTCCGAGCCGACCGAGCGCTTCGACCTGAACGGCGACGGCGACCAGCAGGACATTTTCGATGTCGGCCAGATCCGCCGCATCGCATGGAGCACGACCGACCCGAACCAGCGTGAAGACGTCGGGCTGGGCCCGTCCGCGGTCATCCAAGAACAATGCAATTGGGGAGGGGACCTCGACAACGACGGCTACGCCGACCCCCTGTTCCTTTGGAACCCCACCTCCCGGATGTTGCACATCCGACTGACGGTGCTCGGCGACACGGGGACCCTGCCGATCACGCGCAAGGTGGAGTCCTACACCTTCCTCCGGAACAAGCCGGAGGGCATCGGGAACCCCTGAACACGGAAACGCTCCGAGGGCTCGTTCGGGAACTCGGAGGAAGAGGGAGATTCGATCCACGACCGGATCGGGAGCACGGAAGAGGAATGAACATGAAGACAGAACACAGCATCCAGAGGACCTCGAGTGGCCGTCGCGGCATCGCGATCGTTCCGGTCCTACTGATCGTGTCGGGCCTCGCCATCTTCTCGATGGCCATGATGACCGCCACGCTGTCGGGCAACCGCTCGATGGAGACCCAGGCCGAGGACTATCGCCTCTCGAGCGCGGTGGAATCCGTCGGGATCCTGGCCATGGACGAGCTGTGGAACGACTACCTCGAATACCTCGAGACGAATGGCGTTCCGCGCAGCATCGACCAGTTCCGAACCTTCATGAGCCTGCAGGGAATCCTGGACCAAGCCGACCAGTTCGATCCCGACGGGGATGGTGTCATCGAGCTCGTGCCGGGACCCGAGGACGGGACCGACCTCCTCGCGACAATGACCCTTCCGGTGAAAGCCGGGCGCACTCAGTTCAACAACGTCAACGTCGACGCGCTGCAGATCGTGCGGGTCGACATCCCGCTCAGCGACACGACCCAGCTCTTCCTGACGGTTTCCGCGAGCACGACCAAGGGTGGCAACATCGTCAACCCGGTGATGGACCGCGCCGTGCAGCAGGTCTACACGGTCGAACCGGACACGTTCGAAGGCTTCGAGTACGCGCTCCTCGCGAACAACGTGAACTGCATCTTCTGCCACACGAACGTCGACTCGGTGGAACGGTTCTTCAACACCGACCCGAACCTCGCGGGCACGTTCGAGCGCGTCCGTGTCGGGACACTCGAGAGCCTGCTGGTACGCCACGACATGGACGGCAACAGCAGCGTCGTCAACAACAGCGACGCCGACTCCTTTATCGCGGGAACCCTTTACACCCGCGGTGAAGTCGCTCTGCACGACGGCTCCGCCATCCCCGACTGGGATCAGCTCAGCCTCCAGGCCTATGGGTTCGACCCGGCCACCGGCCTGATCCAGGAGAACGGCTCGGGGCTCAACCTGACGCCGTTCTCCCCGGCGCCGGCGAATCCGGGGCCTGGTGAGAACCTCTACCTCGGCTATGCGATGACCCTCGGGGAACAGCCCGACGGCCCGATGCCGACGTTCTTCCCGCCGCCCATCCCGGACAACGGAGGCATCAACCCCGCCACGGGCCTTCCGGATCCGTCGGCCGCCGGCAACCGGATCGTGGACGACTTCGAGTTCGCCAAGGAAGCCGCCAAGGCCACCGGAGCGATCACCGCCGGGATCGTCAACGTGACGCCCGACGGAAGTCAGATCACCTCGATCAACGCCTACGCGCAAGCCGTCTTCAACGGCAACCAGTCCGGGATCCAGCAATCGGTCGACGGGAATGTCGTGCTGACCGGAACTCCGCAGAACCCGATCCGGATCGACGGAACCGTTGCGATCGACGGAGACCTGATCATCCAGGGCTGGATCCAGGGAGAGGGAACGCTGCTCGTACGCGGGAACGTCTACGTCCCGACCGACCTCGCCTATCTCGATGGTATGGATTCGAACGGGGACCGTACGTTCGGCACCTACGGTGGAGAGACGAACGCCCTCGCTCTCGCCGCCGGCGGCAACATCTTGATCGGCGACTACCAGCGGCCGTCGACGCTCAAGCCGGACCACTCCCGGGTCACCCCCGGCAAGTACGAGATCATCAGCGGAAACCCGGACACGGGCGACCCGATGGTCGACGGGTGGTCCTTCGGAATGAGCGAGGTCGCGATCTTCAACCGCGCCGAATGGGCCAAAACCCAGCCGACGCTGCCGGGACTCGGATCGGACTTCAACGATCCCTCGACGTGGGTCGCGAACCCTGGGTACGACCCGAACTACACGCCGCGCTACTACGCCTACGGCGAGGATACGATCATCCCGATCCAGAACCGGTCCGACTCCACGGTCCCGGACCCGAGCGACCCGGACGCGCCCTACCTGTACTTCGATCCGGCCCTCGAGGTCTGGCTCGGGGATGAGGGAGCCCTCGGCTGGGAACCGAGCAAACTGACCTACGCGGACCCGAACGATCCCAACGATCCGATCCTTTACGACCCGACGACCGGAGCCCCGATCGCGGTCACGTCGCAGATGACTCCCAAGAACGACTGGATCCTTCCGGACATCTACCAGGCGGCAACGGAGTACTTCCATGACAACCGCGGACCGCTCGACAACCAGCCGATGCAGATCGACGCGCTGCTCTACACGAACAACGCGATCTTCTCGCTCGTGAACAAGGACACGAACTTCCGGGGCCGCATGGTCCTGAACGGCGCCCTCGTCGCCTCGGACCTCGGGATGCTCGTCCCCGGCCTGAAGAACGGCGCCTGGGGCTTCGGCAACGTGAGCCCCCTCTCGGGCTATGCGATCGGACTCCAGCTCAACTACGACCAGCGTCTGAAGACGCTGCTCAACGTCTCGAACCCGTTCCAGGTTCGGCTCAAACGGACCCTCTGGAATCCGACCGCGAACATCCTCTGAGGAGAGCGGACTGGGGAACGGGGCCGCGTCCGTGCCGATGGTACGGACGCGGCCCCGCGACGTTCCAAGGACCTGACCTCAGTCGCCCTGGCTCTCCAACCAGCGCTCGCAGTCGATCGCGGCCATGCAGCCCATGCCGGCGGCGGTGATCGCCTGTCGGTAGGTCTTGTCGCAGACGTCCCCTGCGGCGAAGACGCCCTCGACCGAGGTCCGTGTGCCGTCGTGGACGAGGATGTAGCCGTCCTCGTCGAGATCGAGCTGCCCCTGGAAGACCTTGGAATTCGGGGTGTGCCCGATCGCCAGGAAGAGTCCCTGGCAGGCGAACTCCTCGGTCTCCCCCGTATCGGGGTTGCGAGCGACGACCGCGCGGATCTTGCCGTCCTCCCCCTTGAGGATGTCTTCGACCACGCGTGGGACCCGAAACTCGATCTTCGGGTTCGCCTTGGCTCGCTCCAACATGATCTCCGATGCGCGGAAGTAGTCCCTGCGGTGGAAGATGGTCACCTTCGAGGCGAAGCGGGTGAGATAGTTCGCCTCCTCCATCGCCGAGTCGCCCCCCCCGACGACGACCAGTTCCTTGTCCGGAAAGAACGCTCCGTCGCAGGTGGCGCACGCGGAGACACCACCGCCGGTCGCCATCAGCTCCTTCTCGACCTCGAGCCCGAGCAGGCGCGCGCTCGCCCCGGTGCTCACGATGACCGAGCGGGAGAGGAAATCCCCGAACTCGGTGTGGATCTTGAAGGGCCGGGACGAGAAGTCGACCTCGGTCACCATCCCGAACTCGATCTTGGTGCCGAAGCGTTCCGCCTGGGCGCGCATCGAGGCCATGAGGTCGGGACCCAGGACCCCCTCCGGGAAGCCCGGGTAGTTCTCGACGTCGCTGGTGATCGTGAGCTGACCACCAGGCTGCTGGCCTTCGATCATGAGCGGTTTCAGGTTCGCCCGCCCGGAGTAGATCGCGGCGGTGAAGCCGGCCGGGCCGGAACCGATGATGGTGATGTCACGAACGTCCGTCATGCCAGGGCTCCTGGTCGAGGAGAAAGGGGAGGGAAGCGAGCCGGTCACTATAGGCGCTGGCTCCTGCCCCTCAAGTCGTGCCTCGCCCCGACCGCCCCTTCCCTCCGGGCCCTTGCCCTGGTGTACTCCCGAGCATGGTGCGCGGATCGAGCTTCGGGGAATGGGCCGAGTCCCTGGCCGAGCTCCTCGCGGGGGTTCGACGGGCGACGCGCGATCTCCTCCGCGCCTCCTCCGCGGCGGCCGACCCCGCCCCGATCGATCGCCCCGTCGGCCGCGGGGCCGGAGACTGGACCTTCGGCCTGGATCTGCCCTCCGAGCGCTGGATCGACGCGTGGCTCGACGAGCGGTCCTCCGAAGGGCCGATCTCGCTCCTGACCGAGGATCGCGGCTGGCGCCACCGAGGTCCGGACGGCGAACTCGAAGGTTTCGACCACGGGGGGCCGCGCATCGCGATCGATCCGGTCGACGGCACGCGCAACCTGATGGCGGACCTGCGCTCGGCATGGACCGTGGTCTCCTTTGCGCCGGCGGGCCCGGGCCCGCCGCGCCTCAGCGACCTGACCGGCGGCATCCTCTCCGAAATCCCTCCTCCTTCCTGCGAGCGCGTGCGCGCCCTCTGGGCGAGCGAAGGGGTCTGCACCCTGGAGGAGCGCTCCGGCGACCGAACGACGCGCGTCCCCCTGCGGGCCGACGGCGACGACCGCGCCGATCACGGCTACTTTCCGTTCTTCCGCTTCGACCCGACCTTGAGGCCCGACCTCGCCCTCCTCGAGGCGCGATTCTTCGCCCGACTCGCACACCATGAGGGGAGCGAACTCGACTCCATCTTCGATGATCAATACATCTCGAACGCCGGGCAGTTGTTCCTGACCGCGACGGGCACCTACCGCATGGTCGTCGACGCGCGCGCCCTCGTCGCCAGGCGTGCTGGGAGGGCGACGACGACCTCCAAGCCCTATGACGTCGCCGGCGCCATCCTGTGCGCGCGCGCGGCCGGCGTGGAGCTGACGGCCGCGGACGGGAGCGAGCTCGACTTCCCGATCGACGCGGTGACTCCCGTGGACTTCGTCGCCTACGCGAACGCCCCCACGCGCGCGCGACTGGAGCCGCACTGGCTCTCGGTCCTCGGCTCGTGCGATCGGGCGTAGCCCTGCGACTATCCGCGATCGCGCGCGACATCGAAACGCGCGAGCACCCTGCCGCCCAGGAACACCAAGAACGCATCCATCCCGACGAGCGCGGCAAAGAGCGCGGCGGCTCCACCGGCCACGGCCCATCGATGCGGTCCGCCCAAGAGGTCTTCCACTCCGGTCGAGACGAGCCAGTACCCCGCCCCTCCGACGAAGGCGACCAGCGCGAGGGCCAGAATGCGCAGGAAGAAGACGACGACACCCCGTCCCGCGTTCTGCAGGACCCCCTCCTCGCCCGGGATCGTGCGGACCGGCGCGAACAGGAAGACTGCGTTGTCGATCGCGACCCAGCCGAGGACGACGAGTGGGATCGCGAGGGCGATCGCGAAGAGTCGAGGCGTGAGATCCGACCCGACCCCCGCCTGCAAGAGCACTCCGACCGCGAGCAGAAGCGAGACCAGGACGACCTCCGGGACGAGCATCGCGAGGAAGAGCTTCGACGGAGCGAGGGGCCATGCCTTCACCTCCTCCATCCGGTCGAGTTCGTCCCGGAAGTCGAACCGCAATCCCGCGCAGAGATAGATCGTCCCGATGCCGGCGAAGATCGCCGCGCGCATCCACACCGGAGCCTCGCGCGCCATGGTCTTCGAGACGAACGCGACGAAGAGCAGCACGAGCGCGGAAACGAAGAAGGTCCCACGCGCCCGGCGCAGAATCGCGCCGGTCTTCCTCCAGGCCACCGCACCTCCCGCGCCTCGGCCGAACACCCAGGGAATCGAGCGCGAGGCGGCCCCGCGGCTGGGCTCGGAAGCCGCCGCCGCCACCCCCCGACTCGCCCTGCGGATGCGCGCCGCAATGGAAGCGGAGGTCTCGAGCGAGAGTTCGCGTGTGTCCACGGGGAGGCGCGCGGCGAGCTCGGCGAGTCCGAATAGGATCGCGAGGCACAGCGCGAGCCATGGCAGGAACTCCCCCAGGTCGTGGGCACCGATCATGCGCGCCCAGGGCAAGAAGGGCTTCGCGATCGCGACCGCGATCGGATGTTCCAGCGGGCTCCGGCCCTCGCGCAGCGACGCGAGGAGCCCCTGCGAAAGCCGGTCGCCGGCGCCGCTCCCGACGCCGGAGGCGACCACGAAGATCGTCACGAAGACCAGGAGCGCGAACACGGGCCGCGCCGCCCGGGCCAGCAGCAGGAGCACCTGGGCGAGCCGACCCTCCAGCCCCCCGAATGCGATCGCGAGGAGCTGGCGCAGGACCGGGAGCGTCTGCATCGCAACGAACGCGCCGACGAAGGCGATCGCGGGTGAGGGCATGCGCCGCATCGTGAGAGCGGCGACGAAGAGGCTCCCGAGGAGGTTTCGAGCGAGGCTCGCGCGCAGTCGGTAGCGCACGAGGTCCGAGCGCCGGATCGGCGCCGCGAACAGACGCTCGATCTCATCGGGGGGGAGAAAGATTCCGCGGTGCGTCAGCGCACCGGAGATCGCAAAGACCGTGAACAGTGCGCCGCCGAGCCCCACGCGTACCTCGACCGCATCCCAGGGTCCCCCGACACCGGCGAGGAACGAGGTCGACAGGTTCACGATCCACGCCGCGAAGATCGCCCCCCCGAGCAGCGCGAGGAAGGCTCCCTTGGGGGTCTTCAGGCGTCGCCACTGGCGGCGCAGGGTGCCCCGCAGCTTCCACCACCCGAGCAACCACAGGGCGCGCCCGTCCCTCATCGCTCTTCGTCGCCGCCGCGCAGCCAGGGACCGTCCGCGTCCTCCCCGGTGGCCGCGAAGAAGATCTCCTCGAGGCTCGACCCCTCGTCCGGGGCGAGGGCCGTGCGCGCCTCCTCGAGGCTGCCCTCGAACACCTTGCGCCCGTGGTCGAGGATCAAGAGTCGGGTGGCGAGCGCCTGGATCAGCTCGAGCAGATGGGACGAGAGGATCAGCGCAGCCCCCTCGGCGGCGAGTTCCTCCATCGCCGCCCGCGCGGCGCGGATTCCACGCGGATCGAGCCCGGAGAGCGGCTCGTCGAGCAGGACCACGGCGGGCCGCGGCAGCCAGGCGCAGGCGAAGGCCAGCTTCTGCCGCATCCCGCGGCTGAGCTCCCCGCCGAGTGCCTTTCGCTTGTCCCGAAGCTCGAACCGTTCCAGGAGCTCGTCGGCCCGCTTTCTCCAGGGGTCGACGCGGAAGAGCGCCGCGGTGAATGCCAAATGCTCCTCCACGGTCATCGTGTCGAACGGCTTGGGATCCTCCGGGACCCAACCGAGGCGCCGCTTCGCCGCGACCTCGTCGGTCGCGAGATCGTGCCCGGCGAGCACGACGCGTCCTTCCCGGATCGGCAGCACACCCGAGATCATCCGCAACGCGGTCGTCTTGCCGGCGCCGTTCGGCCCCACGAGTCCGAGGATCTCGCCCGGGCGCACCTGGAACGAGAGGTCGTCCAGGGCGCGCATTCCCCCTTCGTACTCTTTCCCGAGTCCCTGGACCCAGAGGGCGGGCGGGCGCACCTGGCCCTCGTCTTCGTGTTCGTCCTTCATCCTGGAACGGAAAGAATACGGCGCCGCCGGGTAGGAGCCACGCCCCTTCCACCTCCCGATCCCGTATCCTCCGAAGCGCCGATGCCCTCTCCGGCCCGAAGCTCCCGCGCGCGGCGCGTCGTCGCGCTGTGCCTCTCGATCCTGCTCCTGGACCTCGGACTGACGCTCGCGATCGGAGAGGACGGCGTCTTCCTCGGCCACCCCCTTCCTCCGTTCGGAGCGATCACCCACCCGCACCAGCAGCGCTGGCTCGACACCCTCGAAGAGGGTGAGCCGCGGGGCAACGGCCGCTTCGACGCGGAGCTCGGCTGGAGCTGGCGCGCCCCGTCGTCGGACGCAGAGGGGGTCCACATCGGCGCCCTCGGGGCGCGCGGCCCGCGGGAATACACCCGGGAAAAGCCGGCCGGCACGCGCCGCATCCTCGCCTTCGGCGACTCGTTCACGTTCTGCGATGAAATCCCCGACAACGCCTCCTTCGAACACATCCTCGAGGGGCGCGCGGCCCGCACCGAGGTCCTGAACTTCGGGGTCAGCGGCTACGGCACGGACCAGGCCCTGCTGCGCTTTCGGCGCCTCGGCACCGACCTCGGCGCGGACGTGGTCTTGATCGGGATCCTGCTCGAGAACATCGGGCGCAACGTGAACCGCTACCGTCCGCTCTGGAGCACGAGCACAGGATTCTCGGCGACCAAACCGCGCTTCTTGCTCGAGGAGGATGGCAAGCTCGAACTCCTGCCCCAGCCCTTTGCGACGCGCACGGAGCTGCGTTCGGCGATCCTCGATGGAAGCGTGCTCGATCGGATCCGCGAACACGAGTACTGGTTCGACCGCCCGCGCGTGCCCACGGGCCGCCTCTCCTCGATCGTGCGCCTGGTGTGCGGCGTCCTCGCCGAGCGCGAGCGCAGCCCGCGCCGGCTCTGGAGTGCTCCCGCGGAGGAACCCTACCGGGTCACCGTCGCGCTCCTCGAGACCTTCCGCGACGAGGCTCTCGCCGCCGGAATCCCCCGCGCCCTCGTGCTCATCTTCCCGACGCGCTCCGACCTCGACCTCGAGCTCGCGGGCAAACCCTACTGGGGAGGATTCCTCGAAGAACTCGATCGGCGCGCCATCCCCGCGATCGACCTCTCCGTTCCCCTCGCCGCGCGCGAACGCGAGCTTGCCGGCCACCCCGATCAGGGCACGCTGTACTATCGGCGCCACCTGAGTTCCGTCGGCAACTCCGTGGTTGCGGACGCGATCCTCGCATGGCTCGAAGAGTCCGAAACGAAAGAGCGATGAACGACTCCAACGACCTCGCCGCACTCGACGCCCTGCTCGACGCCGGCGCATCCCACGACAGGCTCCTCGACTGGGTCCTCGAACGCACGTCGACGCCCTCCGGCTCGATCCACGTGATGGGCGCGGACGGCAAGCTCCACCTCGCCGCCCAGCGGGGACTCCCCGACGAGATGCTCGGCGTCATCAAGTGCATCCCGGTCGGCAAGGGCATGGCCGGCCTCGCCGCCGAACGCCGCGAGCCGGTCTCGCTCTGCAACTTGCAGACGGACACCTCGGGCGATGCTCGGCCGGGCGCGAAGGTCACCGGCCTGCGCGGGACCGTCGCCGTCCCGATGCTCAGGGCCGAGCGTGACGTCGCCGGGGTCCTCGGCGTCGGACGCCCCGAAGAGCACACCTTCGAGGGCGCGGAGCTCGACTTCCTGCGGCGCGCCGCCGATCGAATCGCCCGTTCCATGCCCCTCCCGGCCGATCCCTGAGGGAGCTCGACGCGCGGGGGTGATTCCGCCGCGCGCCTCCCCTACCATCGGCCCCATGGCTCGACGACGCGACCCCCTCCTGCCCCTCGGCCTGGTCCTGCTCCGCATGGTGACCGGGCTCGTCCTGCTCTCGCGCGGTTGGGGCTGGCTCAAGAGCGGCGGCTTCGACGGACGCCTGGTGGCCGAGGCCGTACGCGACTCCTTCCCACGCATCGCCGACTGGCTCGCCTGGTGGGGCCGCCACGTCGTGCTCGCGAACCCCGACGCCAGCGCATTCCTCTGGCGCTGGGGCGCGTTCCTCGTGGGCATCGCGTTCCTGTTCGGAGCGCTGACGCGCCCCGCGGGACTCATCGCCGTCCTGTTCCTCGCCCACGCGATCGTCTACGGACCGGTCGAGTCCAAGCTGCTCTTCCTCCTGCTCGCGGTGGTCGCCTTTTCCCTCGCCTCCGCGGGGGCGGGCCGTCGCATGGGACTCGACAGCGTCTTCGACCAGCACTTTCCCAGCTGGGTCACCTGGCGCCGCAGCCCGCGCTCCGGCTTCTTGTCCTGACGCGTCCGCGAACCCCTTTGTCAGCCTGCGCGGCGCGGGGAATTCGTCGGCGACCAAGCGCCGAGGAAACGGTGCGGCAAGCTGCCGCAGGCACTCTCGAGCGCGCGCGGACCGTCCCCCTTGCGGTGGTCGAACTCGACCAGGAAGCGGCGGCCGTCTTCGGAACCGAGGAACGGAACGCGGACACGGCTCGCACCGAGGGACTCGAGCTGGATGCGCAGCGTCTTGAGCAGTCGCGGCGTGCGCACCGGGCCGACCTGGACCGCGAAGCGCAGTCCCTCCTCGCCCTGCTCGGCGACGTCCCCGAGGACGAGGAACCGCGTCCGGTTGTCCGGTCGATCGCTGAGCCCCTCGGCCAGGATCTCGAGCCCGTAGCTCGCGGCCATCTCGCGGTTTCCGATCACGCCGAGTGCGCTGTCACCGGACGCGGCGAGCCCTTCGGCGGCCTCGGCCGTGTCCGGGACCGGCGCGGTGGCGAGGCTCCAACTCGCGATCCAGTCGCGGCACTGGGCCAGGGTCGTCGCGTGCGAGCAAACGACCGAAAGGTCCTCGAGGCGCGTCCCGGGAACCGCGAGCAACGCGTGGCGGATCGGGAGCAGGACCTCCCCGACGATGGCGACGTCGCCCTGGAAGAAGGCGTCGGCCACGCCGTGGAAGGCGCCGGTGATCGAGTTCTCGACCGGGATCACCGCGTGGGAGGCGCGCCCCTCGGCGATGGCCCGCACGGCGGCCCCGGAGTCCTTGCAGGCGAGGACGGGGGAGTTCGTGCCGAAGAAGCGGCGGGCGGCGGTCTGGCTGTAGGCTCCGCGGGCACCCGGGACGGCGATAGGAAGCATCGGGGTCTTGGTCGAGGACTGCATGGGGTCTCCTTCGTCTTCCCGAGGGAGCGCTCTTGAGGTGGATCCCGAAGGATGCTCGCCCGTATCCTCTTCCCCGCGCCGTGTCCCAAGCTCCCGCCTCCATTCCGTTCCTCCACCCCGGCATCGGCTCGGGGAAGAGCCTCTACCTCGTCCGGCACGCGGAGGTGCGCGAGGACTACCAGGGCCGTGCCTACGGGAACCTCGACGTGCCCCTGTCCGAAGAGGGAGAGCGCGAATCCGAGGCGATGGCCGAGCGCCTCGCCGCCCTCGGGCCCGACCGCGTCCTCTCCTCGCCCCTGGCCCGGGCCCGTCACCTCGGCGAGCGCGCCGCAGAACGCGCGGGGGTCCCGCTCGAACTCGAGGCCGACCTGACCGAGATCCACCGCGGCTCGTGGCAGGGACGGCGGGTCAGCGAGCTCTCCCTCGAGGTCCCCGAACAGGTGGAGCGCTTCTACGCGGATCCCTGGACCTTCAAGGACCACGGGGGCGAGTGTGACGCGGAGCTCTCCGAGCGCGTCTTCCGCGTCGTGGACCGCATCCTCGACGGACCCGGGGAACGCATCGTGCTGGCGACCCACTACAACGTGATCCGTGTGCTCGTTGCCGGAGCCCTCGGTCTGCCGGCACCCACGAGCTTCGCGTTGCGGATCGACCCCGCCCGCTCGGCCCTCGTCGTCGACCGCGACGACGGGTGGCACCTGGCCTTCTCGAACCTCGACCGTCCGCGTCCCGACCCGGGCCCCTCCCATTGAAGGTCCTCTTCGCCTGCCCCTTCGCGCCGTGGCCCCTCGACAACGGGGGAAAGACGCGCACCTTCCACCTGATCCGCGCGGCTTCGCGGAACGCCGAGATCCATCTGCACGTCGTCCGCGAGCCCGACCTCTCCCCCGAATTCGAAGCCGCCCTCGCCCCCTACTGCGCTTCGATCGAGGTCCACGACCGCTCTCCGGCATCCCTCTTCGATCGGCTACGCCGCCCGAAGATCGAGCGCTGGTTCCACTCGGATGCGCTCACCGCGGCCATGGCTCGGGACATCAAGGCCGGTGGATTCGACCTCGTGCATCTCGACGAGCTCCTGCTGGCGCGCGTGCCGCCGCGCCCCTCGCCGCTGCCGATCGTGCAGCATCACCACAAGCTCGACACGGTCTTCCATGCCGAAACCGCGCGCGGATCCTCCCTCGCGGTCGCGTTCGACGCCGCGAAGCTTTCCGCGCTCGAGCGTGCCTCGACGCGCATCACCCGCCACCACGTCCTCTGCTCCGAAGACGACGCCGCGATCCTGACAGGGCGTCACGGACCACTCCAGACGACGATCGTCGCGAACGGATTCGATCCCGAGCTCTTCCATCCGCCGGGGGAGGATGCCCCCCCCCGCTCCCCAGCCCGCATCCTTTACCTCGGCAGCATGGACTATGCACCGAACGTGGACGGCGTGGTCTGGTTCTGTGAGGAGATCCTGCCTCGCATCCGCGCCCGGCGACCCGACGCGGTGCTGGACATCGTGGGCGGCAACCCCGCCCCCGAGGTGCGCGCGCTCGCGAGCGACGCGGTCGTCGTCCACGGCCGCGCGGAGACCGTGCTCCCCGCCCTGCACCGCTGCGCCTTGCTCGCCGTTCCGCTCCGGATCGGCGGAGGCACGCGCCTCAAGATCGCCGAAGCCCTCGGCGCGGCGACCCCGGTGGTGAGCACGACGATCGGCGCCCAGGGACTGGGACTGCGTTCCGGCGAGCACCTCTTGCTCGCCGACGAACCGACCGGCTTCGCCGACGCGTGCGTGGAGCTCCTGGAGTCCCCGGAGCACGGCGGCGCCCTCGCGGCGAAGGGACGCACCCACGCCCTCGCCAACTTCACCTGGAAGGTCCTCGGCGAAAGGCTCCTCGGAGCCTGGGAAAACGCGAGGCTCCACCCGGGGTAGATCCGCCTCCCCCCCCTTCGGCCAGGGTGGAGCCGGACCGAGGCGTCCGATTGCGTATCGTGTGCCCTTCCCCGCCGCCCGATAGTGACCGAATGACCCTGTCCCCGCCCGAGCGCCGCTCCCGAACCGCGCTCCTCCTCGCCGCCCTCCTGCTCGGGTGGGTCGTCTTCGACCTCGCGCTGCTGAGCGCTGTCGGCGCACCCGATTGGGCCCTCGAACTCGCACCGAGATCCTTCCTCCTCGTCGTCGGGGCAGGTTGCCTCGGACTCGCACTCTCACGCTGGCGCTCCGCGCTTGCGGTCCTCCTCGCGCTCCTCGCGGTCGCGTCGCTCGCTCCGAAGTTCCTCGACCTCGCCCTCGCCGAGTCCGTGCTGTGGATCCCGCGGGTCGCTCTTCTCCTCCTCGCGCTCCTGGCTCTCGCTTCGCGCCTCCGGCTGCGGGCTTCCGCGGCATTCGGAGCGGGTCTCTCCGCCGCGGGTGCGGTCTCGCTCTGGCGCATGGGAAGCGGGGAGCCGGTCACGGCGGTCCTGTTCGGCGCGGGGCTCCTCCTCTCTGCGACCTCGCTCCTGCCCGCGGCCCGGCTCCGCGTCGGGGCACACGGGATCGTGCTACTCCTCGTCTTCCTCTTCGCGCTCCGCACCCACGACGAGCGCACGATGCTGCGGCGGCCGGACCTCCCTCCCGCGCCCGTCCGCGCCCGGTCTGGACCGAACCTCCTCCTGGTCGTCCTCGACACGGTCCGTGCCGACCACCTCGCCCCCTACGGAGCAGCGCGACCGACGACCCCGAACCTCGATCGCTTCGTCTCCGAGCACGCGACCCGCTACGCGAATGCACGCTCGACGAGTTCCTGGACCCTGCCCTCCCACGCGAGCCTCCTGACCGGCCTCTACCCGGACGAGCACGGGGCGACGAGGCCGCGACCGGGCACCGCGTCGGCCGCGCTGACGCTCCAGGCTTGGCCTGCCCAGCGCCTCTCCGAGGACGCGACAACGCTCGCCGAACTCCTGCGCGAGCGCGGCTACCGCACGGGCGCGATCGTCGGCAACACCTCCTTCCTGCGGCACGAGTACGGGCTCGACCGCGGCTTCGAACACTACGACGACCGCCCCCTGCCGTACCTCCCCCGCTTCCTCGCCCTGGCCCAGCTCGGCGGCGGGCACGAAGCGGTCGGCTTCCTGCCCTATCGCGACGCGGGGCGGGTGAGCGACCTGGCCCTCTCCTGGCTCGACGAGGACCCCGGGCGCCCCTTCTTCCTGTTCCTGAACTTCATGGATGCGCACCTGCCGTGCATCCCACCCGCTCCCCACGCCGCGGCCTTCGGAGGCCCGCGCCCGGCCGATCCGCGCCACCCCGCCCCCGACCTCCTCCCGCTCCTCTACGACCGCGAGCTTCGCTACATCGACGCCGAGCTCGACCGCGTCCTCTCCCACCTCGCCGAGACGGGTGCGCTCGCAGACACCGCGATCGTGATCACCTCCGACCACGGCGAAGCCTTCGGCGAGCACGGCTTCACCGCGCACGGTTGGAACCTCTTCGACGAGACGATTCGCGTCCCGCTCTACACCCACGCGCCCGGACAGTCCGGCGGCGCGCTCGTCGAGCCCCCGACCTCCGGCGTCGACGTCTTCCCGATCGCGCTCTCCCTGCTCGGCTCCCCCCCCACGCTCCGCTCCCACGACGAGGAGGGCGAAGGGATGATCGGACAGCTCTACATGACCGAGCGACTCGTGGAGATCTGGGCCGATCGGGGCGCGCAAGCCACACTCGACGCCGTCGCCTGGCTCGACGACGACCGCAAGTGGATCGTCAGCAGTTCGGGGACGGCCCTGTGCTTCGACCTCGCCGCCGACCCGAACGAACTCCACCCCCTGCCGCTCTCCCCGGAGGAACGGGAACGGGCTCGCGCCCGGGCAAAGGCCTGGTGGGCGGCACACCCGCCCGCGCAGACCTCGGTCCCGGAGTGGAGCGACGAAGCAGCCGACCGCCTTCGGGACCTCGGTTACGCGGGGGACCAGGACTGAGATTTCGGGGCCGGTCGAGGCTCGACATCGGTTCGTCCTGTCACGGAATTCCCGCCCGTCGGATGCAACCTCGTGATCTGGGGAGGAAGCCCAGCTCCGCCCGGAGCGCCCGCGTCTCAGGGGTGTGCCACGCCGCGTTGCGAAGCGAAGTAGCGCCTCCTGAAGTAGAGCGCGACGTGCACGAGCCCGATCAAGACCGGTACCTCGACGAGCGGGCCGATGACCGCTGCGAAGGCAGCACCCGAATCGATTCCGAAGACTGCCACGGCCACCGCGATCGCGAGCTCGAAGTTGTTGCTCGCAGCGGTGAAGGAAAGGGTTGCGGTCTTCTGGTAATCCGCTCCGACCTTCCTCCCCATCCAGAAGGACACGAGGAACATGAGCACGAAGTAGAGGAACAGCGGGACCGCGATCCGAACGACATCCATCGGGATCTGGACGATCAGCTCTCCCTTGAGGCTGAACATCACGACGATCGTGAAGAGCAACGCGATGAGCGTCAGTGGGCTGATCCTCGGGACGAAGACCCCCTCGTACCACTCACGGCCCCTGGAGCGGACGAGCACGATCCGCGTGAGCATCCCGGCGAGGAAGGGGATCCCGAGGTAGACGAAGACGCTCCGCGCGATCTCGCCCATGCTGACATCCACGATGCTTCCGCTGAGGCCGAAGAGCGGTGGTAGAAGGGTGAGGAAGACCCAGGCATAGAGGCTGTAGAAGAGCACCTGGAAGATGCTGTTGAACGCAACGAGGCCCGCGGCGTACTCCCTGTCTCCGTCCGCGAGGTCGTTCCACACGATCACCATCGCGATGCAGCGGGCGAGCCCGATCATGATCAAGCCCACCATGTACTCCGGATCGCCTCGGAGGAAGGTGATCGCGAGCAGGAACATGAGCACGGGTCCCACGACCCAGTTCTGGACGAGGGAAAGCCCGAGCACCCTCCAGTTTCGGAAGACGTCCCCGAGCTCTTCGTACCGCACCTTCGCGAGCGGCGGGTACATCATCAGGATGAGCCCGACCGCGATGGGGAGATGGGTCGTGCCGACGCGGAATCGATCGAGGAAGGACTCGACCCCCTCGACGGCCCAGCCGAGGAAGACCCCGGCCGCCATCGCGAGAAAGATCCAGAGCGTCAGGAACCGGTCGAGGAAGGAGAGCTTCCCGCGGAGCTGTGTGGACTCGCTCATCGCGCTCCTACCCTACGTTCTCACGCCGGCCGGCGTCCCTCCCGGTGTCCGGAGACGGACCGTCAGGACCCCACGGCCGCGTAGTCTGGAGCGGAGGATCCGCTCGCTTCCCCGAGGACCTCTTCGAGGGTCGTGAGATCGCGCGCGGTGAAGAGCTGGGCGACGGCTGTGACGTACAGGTAGTACGGATTCTGGGTCTTCGACGCGACCTTGCGCGCCAGGGCATCGATCCAGCGCCGGGGGTGAGCCGCGAGGAAGTCGCGTTCCATTTCCCAGGCCCGCTCTACGCGCTCGGTGTCCCCCAGTTCCTCGAGCTCGCTCTCCTTCGCACAAAGATCCGCGAGGTAGCGAAGCTCGAGCCCGATGTGATCGGGAAGGTCGAGAAAGTCCTCTGGAATCTCGAACCGAGCTAGGCGGTACCACTTCTTCACGTCGATCACCGACTGGCCGGACAGAAGCCCGCGGATGGGTTCCCCCGCCGCGTCGAAGGTGTCGCTGAAGACGGACTCATAGGGCGTCACATACTTGCCGCCCGGGATCCGAAACAGTTCCTCGTACTCTCTCAGGAGCCCACCCTGCAATTCATCCAGTCCCGTGCGACTCTGGAGGAGTGCTCGGAGTTCGCCGCTGAGCTCCGCTCCGAAGACCTCGTCCGTCACGTTCAGGAAGTTCCCCTCGGAAAGGCTCTCGAGCCATTCCGTGGTCGGTGGGGAGAGGAACGCGGCCGCGAGCATCCCATACATCTCGGTGCGGAACTCCCGCAGCGACCGGAGCCCTTCGCGCCCCTTCTCGACCCTCTCGTTGCCGGTGTGCTGAATCATGGTTCGAAGTCGATGTTGGCGCCTGTCAGGGCGGGATCCGCGTAGTCTTCGGGCAGATTGGAGGGGGGCCCCACGAAGTCCTGCACGAACTGAAGCGCCCCGGTCAGACAGGCGTCCGAGCAGGCCGGCTCCAGGCCGACATCGAGGCGGTGGTAGCACATCGTGCACTTGCTGACGAGGTTCGTCTCCGTGTCGATTCTCGGAGCGCCCCAGGGGCAAGCGAACACGCAGTAGCGGCAGCCGTTGCACTTGTCCTGATCGATGAGGACCACGCCGTCGCTCGCACGTTTGGTGATCGCGCCGACAGGGCACGACTTGAGGCAGGCCGGTTCATCGCAGTGATTGCACGCGACCGAGATGAACTCCCGCACCGGGGCCGGGTAGGACCCCCTCTCGCGCTCGACGACGTAGCGCCAGTCGGTCCGGAGCGGAGTGCGGTTTTCGCTCTTGCATGCCACGAAGCACGAACGGCATCCGATGCACTTCGAGAGGTCGACGCGCCACCCGACCTGATTGGTTGAGACTCCCATCGTTTCTGTTTCCTTGCGTCAGCGGACGCTATGCCTTGGCGACCTGGACCTTTGTGCTGGAGTAAGCGATGCTCCCTCCGACCTTGTCCTGGAGGGACACGTTCGAGATGGTGGGATCGGTCCGCATGAGCGGATTCGCGGCGATTCCGCGGCCCCGCATCGGATCGAAATCCGAAGACACCGAATCCACCGTTCGTGCTTTGGAGGACATTTCCCAGTGGCCGAAGCTGTGAGCGATGGCCACGACTCCGGGACGGAGGGTCTCCGTCACCTGAGCGATCCCCTTCGTGCCCGCGGGGAGCGAAGGGGATGTGATGACGACCTCGTCGCCGGTACGGATTCCGCGCGCAGCGGCATCCGAGGCGTTGAGCTCGACGAAGTTCTCCTCCTGGATAGAGACCAACCAGGGGTTGCAGATCGTCCTGGCCATGCTGTGCCAGGCGTGCTTGTAGGTTACGAGCGTCATGGGGTAGCCCGGATCGGCACCCGCCATCGGGTTCCCCATCGCATCCATGATCGGCTCGTAGTGGGGCAGGCCGTCTCGCTGCTGCCCTGTCATCGAGTCCTTCGAGGTCCCTAGGCTCTCGCTGTAGAAGTGGATGCGGTTGGTCATCCTGTGGGTCATCTTGTCCCCGTCATAGAGGGCGCTGTAGTCCTCGAAACGACCACCGCGCTCCAGGACGTAGGACAGTCCCGGCCCCCCATCCTCTTCTGCGATGTTGGTGATCATCTGGGAATGGAAGTCCCAGGCACGCTCGAGCGGGATCGGGTTGCCGTTCTCATCCTTGAGATCCATGGGCAGCCCCATCGCCTTGCCGATGCCGATCAGGATGTCCTCCAGAGTCTTGGTCTTCGGGAGGAACGGGGTGTAGTCCATGGAGGCGTTGAACGTGCCGACCACGGGCTGGCGAACGCCACTCGTCTTCGTATTGATCGCGGATCCGACGTGGGGAGTGCTCCACCGCTCGAGGTAGGTGGTATCGGGGAGGATCAGATCCGCCCAAGCCGAGGTCTCACCGAGTTCGATGTCGATCGCGACGATGAAGGGCAGTTTGGTTTCGTCCGCGAGGACCCGTTCAACCGTCGCGCGGGCCGCCGGAGTCGAGTACGCCGTGTCGTTCCAGTAGAGGATCAGGGCATCGACCTTGTACGGATAGGCGTCTTCGATGCTCGGGATGACCTCCTGGTAGTTGAAGTCTTTGGCGAACGGGAACCAGGGTCTGCGCGCCGGATACCCGTTCGTCTGGAACTC
>DRLC01000257.1 GCA_011053145.1 Planctomycetota bacterium
GGATGAAGTTCGAGCGCGGTGTGCGATCGGAGGATCTCACCGTCATCGGAGACACCGATCGCACGGGGACGACGGTGACCTTCTATCCCGACGACCAGATCTTCTCCACGACCGAGATCCAGTACGACATCGTCTGCAAACGGCTGCGCGAGACGGCGTACCTGATGGGATCGCGGGGCATCAAGATCCATCTGACCGACGAACGAACCGGACAGGAGGAGTGGTTCCACTTCCCGGAGGGACTGCGCGCATTCGTCGCGAACGCGAACAAGAACAAGGAAGCGCTGCACCCGGACATCGTGCACTTCATCAAGACCGTTCCGAGTACGGAGAACCCCGAGCAGGAGTACGTCATCGAGTGCGCGCTCCAATACACCTCCGGGTACCAGGAGTCGGTCTTCACCTTTGTCAACAACATCAACACCCACGGTGGCGGGACGCACCTCGCGGGCTTCCGTTCGGCGCTGACCCGGACGCTGAACAACTACATCAAGCAAGAGAAGCTCGTGAAGGAGGGTCAGTCCGGACCGAGTGGCGACGATTTCCGTGAAGGCGTGACCGCGGTCCTGTCGCTCTCGGTTCCCGAGCCCCAATTCGAGGGGCAGACCAAGGACAAGCTCGGGAACCGCGAGGCCCAGGGGCTCGTCGAGTCGGTCGTCTCCGAAGCCCTCTCGAGCTACCTCGAGGAGCATCCGGCACCCGCGAAGGCGATCGTTCAGAAGGCGATCAACGCCCAGCAGGCACGAGAAGCGGCGCGCAAGGCGCGCGATCTCGTGCGCCGCAAGTCCGCTCTCGCGAGCGGGGCGATGCCCGGGAAGCTCGCCGACTGCCAGAGCAAGGACTTCGAGGAGTCGGAGATCTTCCTCGTGGAGGGTGACTCGGCCGGCGGCTCCGCGAAGGAGGGCCGGAACCGCCGTTTCCAAGCGATCCTCCCGCTGAAGGGCAAGATCCTGAACGTGGAGAAGGCGCGTCTCGACAAGATGCTCGCGCACTCGGAGATCCAGGTGATCATCTCGGCTCTCGGATGCGGGATCGCGGAGGAATTCGACCTGGAGAAGCTGCGCTACGGCAAGACGATCATCATGACGGACGCGGATGTGGACGGTTCCCACATCCGTACCCTGCTCCTGACCTTCTTCTTCCGGCACATGCGGCCCCTGATCGAGAACGGCCGACTCTTCATCGCGCAGCCGCCGCTCTACAAGGTCAAGACGAAGAAGCAGGAACGCTACCTCTCCTCCGACGCCGAGCTGCGCCAGTTCCTCGTCGAGCACGGCTTGGGATCGGTCGAGGTCGTGCAGCTCGACACCGAAGGCAAACCCGACGGCACCTCCTGGGAGGGCGTGGAGTTGCGGCAGCTCGCGGACACGCTGCGAAGGCTCGAGGACGTGGTCGAGGAACTCCTGCCGGTTTGGACCGGCGCCAAGGCGAGCGATGTCATCGACTCGTGGAACGGAGACGTGGTGGCCGAGCACTGGGCACGGGTCGACGGGCAGGATCACTACTTCGATTCGGGCGAAGAGCTGCGCAACTTCCTCGAGCTTCAGCGAGCGCAGCTCGCGCAGGGCGAGGAGTTGCGGGTCCACACCGGGCCGGAATGTGCTGTCCTGCGCGACGAGGCCCATGTCCTAACCGCGACTTTGAACCGCCGCACGGAGCTGGCCGAGATCCTGAAGGACCTGGAACAGGCTGGGGTTCGGTTCCGCGGCGGAGGGCGTTGGGAGATCTCCTCGGGCAAGGATCGCGGCGAGATCACCGGCGTCGTGGAACTCGCGGCGAGGCTGCGCCAGTCGGCCGCTTCCGAAGTCGACGTCCAACGCTACAAGGGCCTGGGAGAGATGAACCCCGAACAGCTCTGGGAGTCCACGATGGATCCCGAGCGTCGCGACTTGCTCCAGGTGAAGCTCGAGGACGAATTCGTGGCGGATGAGATCTTCACGATCCTGATGAGCACCGGCGTCGAGTCCCGGCGCGAGTACATCGAGCGGCACGCGCTCTCGGCGACGAATCTCGACGTCTGATCGGCCCACGGGCCTCCAGGGGCCCGTGGCGCTTTTCGGGCCCGGCCCGGGCATGGATCTCGGTTAGGAGTCGAGTCCCTCCCCCCTGGCGGCCGATAGGAAACGGGTCTCGATTCCCCAGCCCCTGGGGCACCGCGAGAAGGCCGTTCCGTGCCGGCGCGCCGGCATCGGATGCGCTTTCTCAACGGAGCCCCGAGAGAGAGGCATCCCCTGGAGGAGCCTGCCCTTGAAGAGCCCGAACCTCGACTACCACCGACTCGCCGACCACCTGACCCATCGGGGCCTCGTGGAGCGTGAAACGGTCCAGCACGTCCTGCAGCAGTGCAATGCCACCGGCGCGCTGTTTCCCGAGATCTTGGTCCAGGAGGGGCTGGTCTCCGACTGGGAACTCTCGCGGCTGTGCTCCGAGCTCTTCCACCTGCCCTACCTCCCGATCGAGAGTTACCCGCCCAACGAAGAGGCGCGGGAGGGGCTCGACCTCGACTACCTGCGCCAGTACGCGCTGATCCCGCTCGACCGATTCGGCGATCTCCTGACGATCTCCATGCCCGGAGTGGTGCCGACAAGCGTGCTCGCCGCGGTTGGGGGGCCCGACCGCGAGGGCGGTATCCTCCCGGTCGTCGGGTCGGTCAGCGAGAACCGGCGTTGGATCGAGGAGAACCTTCCCCTCGCCGGCGCGGCCGACCTGGAAGCGTTCACCGCCGCGCTCCCCGAGGCCGACGCCTCCTGGGCAAACCTCTTCGACGAGGCGGACATGGCCGTGAAGCAGGAACTCGAGGGCGGGGCAGGTTTCGACGAGCTCGATCTCGGAGAGATCAACCTCGGCGACATCGACCCCGGAGAGCCTTCGCCCGGCGCGGAGTAGCGCACGAGGTCAGGTTTCCTTCCCAGGCTCTTCGGCGTCGGCCGGGGACTCGGTCGTAGCTTCTGAGCCCTGGTCGGGTCCGGGCTCCCCGCGTGACGCCTCGTCGTCGACCCTGGAGCCGTCCTCTTCGCTGGACCGTTCTTCGTCCCGGGTTCCGCGCACGCCGCGATCGTGGTTCGCACGGAACTCGGCGGGCGGGGGAAGCGGCTCCTTGAGCGCCGCTTTCCGGGCAGCGTCTCGCACGGTGAACTCGATGTCGCGCAGCTCACGATCGATTCCGGTTTCCCGCCGCAACCGTTCGATCGTGCGCCGCAGCCTGACCACCTCGCCGTACGCCTTCGCGGCGACCTCGGGCAAGCGCCTGCCGAAGATGATCACGGCCAGGCCGGCGATCACGGTCAGCTCCGGGAGTCCGATGTTCGTCAGGAACGCAAGCACGGGGGACATCCTACCAATGGATGTAGCCGATGCGGTTCGGCCGGAAGCCGAGCCTGGGTTTCACGCTCAGGCTGAACGAGGATCCCTCTCCCTCCCGGAAGGAGGTCTCGACCTCGAAGACCAGGTCGTGGCCGTAGCGCCGTAGAAGGAGCCCGGTCCCGAGCTTCGTGTTCGCGAGCAGGGACAGGGTTTGGCGCGCCTCGATCTCCCACTTCTCGGACCAGCGGTAGAAGCCGGAGAGAGTTGCTGCGTCAAAGATCTTCTGGAAGGAATCGTCCCGGCCGTAGGTGTGGCCGATCTGAAAACCAGCGTCGTCTCCGAAGCGCGTGCCGAGGGAGAAGAGCGAGTAGACGAACTCCGACTCCTCGAGATCGAAGCGCCCGTCGTACCAGACGTCGAAGACGCGTCCACCGGGTGCGATCCCGAAGCGGGCGAAGGTCTCCAGCGGGAGCCAGCCATCCTTGCGGCCGTCGGAACGGTCCGATGCATAGGCGGTGCGCAGGTCGAGGTCCAGGCGGCTTTGACCCCCATCGACTCCGAAGCGAGAACGCATCCCGAGCTCGACGAAATCCCCGAAGAGCTGGGTCTCGGTCGTGTCGAAGACGTGCGGAGTTCCCCGTTCCTCGAATCCGAATTGGCGGCGGATGCCGACGTAGGGCGAGACCTGGTGGAAGCGCCCTTTCCCCGCGTCCTTCCAGAAGACCGTCGAAAGGCGCGCGCCGGTCTCGGCGACGAGGCGAGTCGCATTCGTGCGAGCGACGGCGCGGTCCCAGCCGGTGGCGCGCACCCGCACGAACGGAACGAGGTTGGCGCCGGCGATCGGGAGCGAGAGCGGTGCTTCGAGTTCCTGCACCAGATCCGCGCGCACCACCTGCTGGTCCCCGTTCGGATCGGTGGGATCTTCGTCGAAGAAGCCCGTCCCGTGGAAGGGGCTCGTGATCGGACCGTCGGAGATGCCGTCCCCATCGAGATCGAAACGGCGCGGCGCGCGCCGGCGCAGGTAAGCTGCGTCGAAGGAGCCGGAGTGCAGGATCGTCGTCCCGGCCACCCTTCCGATCGGCTTGCGCCCGCGAAAGATCGTGCCGCCCGGCAGCTCCTCGACATCCGCGCGGAAGGTGTCGACGCGCGGCTTGAGCGTGACCTGCGTGTAGTCAGAGCCCGAAAGACGCTTCCATTGCAGGTAGTTCTCGAATTCCTCGTAGATCGCGAAGTCGGACTCGAAGAACTCGGACTGGACGCCGGGATCGCTCTGGTCGGTGTAGGCCAGGCGGTACTCGCTGTTCCCGCGCACGAGCCAGCCGTGGGATCGCAGCCAAAGACGGGGGCTGGTGCGTTCCTCCTCGGGGACGCGCACGTAGCCGCGGTCTTCGCCGCGGTCGAGGGCGATACCGGAGCGGAAGTCGAACTTGTAGCGATTCGCGCGGTCCTTCGAGGTGAAGCCGATGTCCAGGAGGACTCCCCGCGAACCGAGGTAGGAGGCATCGAGGTCGTAGTTCGCTTCGTAGGCCCGCTTGCGCCTCTTCTTCGCTTTCGACGTCGTCCCGTCGGGATTGGCTGCGTCCTCTTCCTTGGACTCCGATCCGTGGAAGAGCCGATGGACGAAACCGCCGAGCTTCTTCGCGGGCCGGGAGAACCGGAAGCCGAACAGTTGGCCGAAACGCGCGGAGTTGCCGATCCGGAAGGAGGGAAACTGTGGTTTGAGCTGCTCGTCCGTATCGAAGGCGATGGCTGGCAACGGGAGCCTCGGGAAGTCGTGGATCTCGACGCGGTTCTTCGCGAGGGAGATCTCATAACCCGGTTCCACATCATTCGACAGCGGCGCAAGGCGCAGATCCCCGGTCACGATCTGCACGTGCGGCACCTCGAAGTCGCAGGACGTGACGGTCGCATGATCCGCCCGCAGGGACCCGTCGAACGAGTGGCGCAGCCACTTGGCGCGGATCGTCACCCGTTCGAGTTGCTTGCCGAGAAAACCCCCGAAGACCGTGACGGTCGCGTTCGAGAGCCAACCGTGACCGGAGATCAGGTCCAGGTAGACGGCGTCCGCACGGGCCGTGCGTTTTCCGTCCTCGTAGACCTCGACCGGTCCTTCGAAGTAGGCCTCTTGGACGAGTCCTGACACGCCCCGCTCCTCGAGCAGATCGAAGAACACACGCATCGGCCCGAGGGGCGCGGCTTCGAAGCGCCTGCGTGCTTGTTCGTTGAGGGACTGCTTCTCGCCCGAGGTCAACTGTTCGAGCTTCTCCCGATCGATCCACAGGATTGCCCAGGAGGCGCGCAGCGTGGTGCCGTGTTCGGGATAACGGAACACCGGCTCTTGGACGCAGATCACGAACGAGTCCTGGTCCACCCGCGTGGTCAGCCACAACTTCTCGAGCGACCAGCGATCCTGGGGCACCTCCTGGGGTGGGGGCGGAGGCGCGACGGTCCCCAAACCCGCTCCGCTCTGCCCGCCCGATCCTCCCGGGTTCGACGGACTCGACCCCCCCGACCCCTTCTCCTTGGCGGCCTTTTTCTTGGATTCGCCGTAGGTGGTCCCGCGACCGGCCTCGAGGATGATTCCGAGTTCGGGATCGAAGTCCATCCACTCGGCTTCCTCGCGTCGGCCGAGGAAGTCCACGACGGCGGGGGATCCAGCGAGCCGCAGGACGCCGCTCAGGCGGACACCGTGCAGCGATTCCGCGCGAGCAGTGCAGATCCGACCGAGCCGGAACACGATCCCACCGTTCGCGCTGATCTTCGAGAGTTCGGCGGGACGTTCCTTGTCTGCACCCTTCGACCCCTGGAGCGCGATGCGCTTGGCCTCCATCGTCCACGGCACTCCCTTCTGCGTCCTTCCGTCCAGCACGACGTCTCCGAGCAGGTCCACCGAGGAGCGTGTCGCGACGAGGCGACGGGCCTGGGCGCGGTACACGATCTCCGGCTCCGGAGCCTCATCCACCTCGACCTCGGGCGCTTCGTTCGAGACGACCAGGTCCGGATCATCGGCGTCGATCCTGGCCTCGTCGAAGTCGACGTGCGTGGCGACCAGTTCGAAGGGGAGACCGTGTGTCGGCAGGATCCCGAAGAGCTTCACGCGTCCGTCCAGAACGGGATCGAGGTGTCCGCTGCGGTCCGGATCGACGCGCAGGCGATCGCCTTCCCCCTGGAAGTTCACGTCACCGAGGCCTTCGAAGTGCACGTTCCCACTCGCCACGACGGACACGTCGGGCTCGGAGGCGCCCTCCTCGATGACGTCGCGGCGCAGCTTGAGGACTTCGGAGCGGACCCGCATTCCGCTTCCGATCGGAGAGCCCTTCGAGGCCGTATCCGAGCTCTTCGCAGTCTGGTTCGCGTCGCGGTAGAGGAAGATTTCCGCATCCACTGCACCCCGCGCGACCAGTTCGGTGAACGAACCGATGCGGCGCTCGTCCTCGGTCCCGAAGGCTCCCAACTGATCTTCTCGGACCGCATGCATCGCCTCGGCGTGGGTGAGGTCGACGATCCGGCCGCTCGACTCGACCCGCGAACGAACCTCGCCGGCGGCATCGAGGACCAGGCGCCTGAGGAACGTTCCGTCCTCCAGATCCTCGACGATCCGGTAGGCGACGAGGTCCTCGCAGAAGAGTCGGTAGCGGTCGAGGTCGAGTTCTTCGGGAACGCTGGTGATCGAAGCCGCGACGTTCCCATGGGCATGCACTCGACCGCCATTCACCTCGACGAGATCGGCCTGCGCTTCTCCGAGCGGGGAGCGGAATTCTGCCCGCTGCCGTTCGTCTCCCCACATCCGAAAGCGTTCGGCGTCGAGCGCTTCGAGTCGCGCACAGGTGGCCTCGTTTTCCCCGCGCCGGTAGAGCACCTGTCCTTCTGCGAGGAAGGTTTGGTCCGCGATCGAGAGGTCGGTGAGCTTGTCACAGCGCGCGAAGAAGATCTCGTCCTTCGTCTCCGCATCCGCGACGGAGATCTCGACGTTCGTTCCCTCGACGAGCCGCAGCTCTTCCCCGATCCGCTCGACCTCGAGCGAGTGCGGGCTCGTGACCGTGAAGGTCCGTCCGCTCTCCGCGTCGGTTCCCACGAGTCGGGCTCCGCCCGACGCGGTGCCGCGTGTGATCGGCTTGCCCTCCTCGGTGAACGAGTTGAAGAGGTCGAACTCGGCGGTTTCGAGCGAACCGTTGGCAGCCTCCACGCGGACTCCGCCGGTGCCGTGCAGGGAGAGTTTCTCGTTGCGGCTCCCGGCGGGGCGGAGCGGTTTCGAACCCTCCGCTTCGGTGCGGGTGCCCGTCAGGTCCCCATTCGAGCGGATGCGAATGCCGCGTGTTTCGACGGTCGCGGGCCCCGCGACGCGGTAGGAGGTCTCGTCCCCCACGCGGGTGACTTCGATCTCGCCATCGCTGCGGATGTCGAGCGTCGTTTCCGAAGAGACATCCTCCGGGCTCTCCCCGGTGGAGAAACTGGTCTTGATGCGTGCGCGTGCCAGGCCTTCGACGATCGCGCGGCGAAAGAGGCCCTGGTCATCGAAGTCGATCTCGCCGTTCTCTCCGGTGAAAACGCTCTTGCCGGAGGTCCAGCTCGCATCGCCGTCCACGGTGACCCGACGCGCGCGGATGCTGCGGGCACTCTCCAGACTCTCCCCCTCGAGGATCAGGTGCATGCCCGAGAGGACCCAGGTGTCGCGGCCCAGGAGTTCGAGCCGACCGCCCTTCCAGACCTCGAACGCGATCGGGTGCGGATCGGTGTCGCCGCTGCGGCGGATCTGCAGCTCGCCGTCGCCGGTGGCCTCGATGCGACCGGAGCGAAGCGGGGTTTCCCCTTCGACGAGCCCCTCCTCGGGCCGGAATTCCATCCACCCGTTGCGGGCCAGTTCGATGACGTCCACGCGATCGTTGCCGGGAGGCGCCACTTCACCCCCCTCGTCGGGCCGGACGATGTCGAGCTGGAACCCCTTCCCCCCCGCGTCGAAGGCGGCCGAGGAGATCGCGATGTCCTGCTCGCTGCCGAGGACTGCATGGCCGGGATCGGAAAAATCGACCGCTGCGTTCGGCGTGTCGATCTCGAGCGTGGAGCCGCGGAAGAGGTCTTCCAGCGTTCCGTGGACCTCCTCGAGGTGCAAGCGCTTCTCGTAGCGCGGTTCGATACCGGCGCCGGGCTCACGCGGCAGAAGAGCGCGCGCGGCGTGGATCTTCGCGCGTTCGATCTTCTCGCCTCGGTGCGAACCGAAGACGAACAGGTCGACGTCGACGAGGTGGTCGGCGCCATCCTCGGTGCGGCTGTCGGCGCTGCGCACCGAGATGGCCACCGAATCATCGTCGGGGTTGTAGAGATCGGCTTGGAAGCGGCCGCGCACGCTCACGCCCGCCGTCGCCGAGTCGCCACCCGCGCCCTCGGGTAGCGTGACCGGAACAGCGGATTCGGCCGTCTCGGGGGCCCAGTCCGAGCGTCGCTCGAGTTCCCGCAGGAGGAGGAGTCCCGCGAAGAAGAGCAGCGTGCCGGCGACGAACTTCTTCACGCGCCTTCGGGCTCCCGCGGTCCCACGCCTTCCTCCCAGAGTCCCTTCGCTCGCAGGAGCATCTCGGCGATCTCGCGCACGGCGCCGCGCCCACCCGCCGCACGGGTGATGAGGTCCGCACGCTCGCGCACCTCGGCCGCCGCGTCGCAGGGCGCACAGAAGATGCCCGCCGCGCGCGCGAGGCCGAGATCGGGAAGGTCATCCCCCATCGCGAGCGTCTCTTCGGGATCGATATCGAAGTTTCCTTGGATCTCGCGCAGGTGCGTTTCCTTGGAGCCTCCGCGCCGCAGCTCGTCGATGCCGAGTTCGTTCGCGCGGCGCACGGTCGCCTCGCATCCACGCCCGGTGATCCATGCGATGCGCACGCCGCGGTCGGAAAGCCAGCGCAGCCCCTGTCCGTCGCGCGCGCAAAAGCTCATCAGCTCCTGGCTGCCGATGTAGGTCACGCGGCCCTCGGTCAGGGTTCCATCGACATCGAGTGCGACCAGCCGCACGCGCGCGAGGGCCTCGGTGAGTGCGTCAGGCCCGTCCATCACGCCCGCGTGTCGAGGAGGTCTTGCACGTCGAGGAGCCCGACGGCGCACCCGCCTTCGTCGACGACCGCGATCTGGTCGATCTTGTGCTCGCGAAGCAGACGCTCGGCGTCGGCGACGAGCGCATCGCCGCGCACCGTCTTCGGCGAGCGTCCCATGTGCGATTCGACGGGATCGGTGAGTGCGCCCGTCGCATCGGCTTCGAGCAGACGCCGCAGGTCCCCGTCGGTGAAGATCCCGCACAGGGTGCGAGTCCCGTCGACGACGAGCGCGGCGCCCGGCCGCCCGGGGGTCTCGGACATCGTGAGCAGGACTTCACGCACGCTCGCTTTCGGGGAGACCAGCGGAAGTTCCTCGCCGCGCCGCATGACTTCCTTCACCCGCATCAGCTTGCGTCCGAGGGAGCCGCCGGGGTGGAAGCGGGCGTAATCTTCACGGCTGAAGCCCCGGGCCGAGAGCACCACCATCGCGAGGGCGTCGCCGAGCGCCATCATCGCCGAGGTGCTGGCGGTGGGGGCGAGGCCGAAGGGGCAGGCCTCGTCGACGCGCCCGATGTCGAGCACGACATCGGCCATCCGGGCGAGGGTCGATTCGGTCTGACCGGTCATCGCGATCACGCAGGCGCCGATGCGCCGCACGTGGGGGATCAGGGCCTTGACCTCCTCGGTCTCCCCGGAGTTCGAGATCGCGAGCACCACGTCCCGGGCCTGGATGCGTCCGAGGTCGCCGTGCAGGGCCTCGGTGGGGTGCAGCGCGATCGAGGGCGTGCCGGTCGATGCGAAGGTGGCCGAGAGCTTGGCCCCGACGAGTCGAGCCTTCCCGACCCCGGTGACGACGAGCGATCCGTCCGAGGCGAGGATGCGCTCGACCGCGTCTTCGAAGCGCTCGTCGAGCAGGGGCAGGAGGGACTCGATCGTACGCGCCTCGAGCCGGATGACCTCGGCCGCCTGGGCGAGGTGGTCGGGTCGCGCCGCGTTCGGCTCCGCGCCTTCGGGGTTCCCGCCTGCTTGGTTCATCTCTGGTCGGGTGGAGAGCGCTGGTTCGTGGGATTCGAGCGCGGGAGCGGCGCCGTGCGCACGGGCTCGCAGCCCCGATGGAGGAAGATTCTACGGGCACCGAATCGACGGCTTCAACCGGCGTGGCGTCCCCGTACGGGAAGAGCCGCCGCGCGCGTGGTATAACCCCCGGTTTCCCCCCGAGGGGGGACCAGGACCCCCGGAGGACATCATCGCGTTCACGCCCGCACTGCTCGCCCTCGCAGCCGAGCCCGCACCGCTCCCGCCGGTCGCAATCGCGCTGATCGTGGCCTTCCTCGTGATCTCCCTCGGGGTCCACGAGGCGGCCCACGGCTGGGTGGCGCTGCAGTGCGGCGACACGACCGCGCGCGACATGGGGCGCATCACCCTGAACCCGTTCGCGCACGTCGATCTCTTCATGACGATCATCCTGCCGGTCCTCAGCCTTTTGACCTTCGGGTTCCCGTTCGGAGGGGCGAAGCCGGTGCCGGTGAATTTCCACGCGCTGCGCAAGCCCTACCGGGACATGGCGCTGGTCGCGATCGCGGGTCCCCTCTCGAACATCCTGCTCGCGATGGTCTTCTTCCTCGCCCAGAAGATCATCGTCGAGGAGCTCGGGCTCTGGCAGCCGGTCCAGATGGGCCTCGGGGTCGTCAAGCCGATCGGCTACAGCGTCCTCGAGTACTCGATCTACCTGAACCTGATCCTGGCCGCGTTCAACATGCTCCCGATCCCGCCCTTGGACGGTTCTCGGGTCATGACCTGGATCCTGCCGAGCTCCCTGCGACCCGCCTACATGCGCTTCGAGGGGTTCGGGCTCCTGATCATCTTCTTCCTGATCAGCATGGTCCCCGCGGTCCTGCACTTCGTCTGGACGATGGTCTTCTGGCTCGCGCGTTTCGTGGAGGCGGTCGTGACCCTCGGGGGCTCCTGGTAGGGTCATGGTCGTGGCGAAGCGCGACTACACCGTCCGGCTCTCCCGGGTGTTCCAGGGGCCGATGGACCTGCTCTTGCACCTCGTCCGCGAACACGAGGTCGAGATCCAGGAGATCGAGATCAGCGCGATCCTGACCGACTACCTCGCCTACCTCGAGAAGCTCGAGGCCCTCGACATCGAGGTGGCGGGGGACTTCTTGGTGATGGCGGCGACGCTGATGGCGATCAAGAGTCGCTCGCTGCTCCCGAACGAGGAGGTCAACCTCGAGGAGGAGCTCGACCCGAAGGACGAGCTGATCCAGCGGCTGCTCGAATACCGCCGCTTCAAGGGCGCGGCCGAGGCGCTCGAAGCGAGCAAGGTGATCCGGGACAACATGGCGCCGCGCGGCTGGCACGAGAAGCCGGAGAAGGCCGAGCGCACCTTCGAGCTGGGCGAGCTCACCGCGTGGGATCTGCTCGCGACCTTCTCGCGGCTGATGCGGGAGACCCTCGCCGACCGCCCACACCACGTCGTCCAAGACCCGCGCCCGCTGCGCTACTACGTGGACGAGGTGGTGAGCCGCCTGCGGACCGAGGGGCACGCCAGCCTGCGCGCGTTGATGGCGAGCTTCACGGATGCGCCGCCGCGCGAGGCCCTGGTCGGGTCGTTCTGCGCGCTCCTCGAACTCGTGCGCCTCGAGGTCATCTCGGTCCGCCAGGATGGCGTCGGCGAGGACATCGAGATCGAGGTGGTTCCCGAGCACGCGAGCGACCTCGCGGAGGTGGTCGCCGGCACGCTCCTCGACGAGGAGGTCGACGACGCCGCCGCCGACGGGGGGGAGGACGGGGCGGCGAGCCCGTCCCCCGGATCCGACCCCGGCCCGTCGGACGCTGCTCCCGGGGCTTGAGACCCACCCCTCCCTGGCCCATGAGGTCGCTCCACCTTCCCCGGGAGCGGGCCTTCCGCACCGATTCCCGGTCCTACCCTGGACGCTCGCCCACCCCGGGCGCATGATTCCGGCCCGGCGCCCGCCAGGCCCCGATCCACCAACCCCAAACGACCTAGATGAACGATGAGTAACGCCGCTGAGATCACAGACAGTCAATGGGAGAGCACCGTCCTCGCCAGCGAGGAACCGGTCCTGGTGGATTTTTGGGCCGAGTGGTGCGCTCCCTGCCGTGCGATGGGCCCCTACGTCGACAAGCTCGCCGAGGAGTACGCCGGCAAGCTGAAGGTCATGAAGCTCAACACCCAGGACAACCCCGAGGTCCCGGCGAAGTACGGCATCACCGCGATCCCGACCTTCCTGCTCATCAAGGGCGGTGAAGTGGTCAAGCAGATGGTGGGGAGCCAGCCGTACGACGAGCTGAAGAAGGTCGTCGAGGCGAACCTGTAGCCCGTCCCCTCGGCGGGGAGCGAAGGGCCGTGCGCACCGTCTTCTTCGGTTCTCCGCCCTTCGCGACGCCGATCCTGGCGGGCCTCGTGTCGAGCCGTCACCGCCCGGTGGCCGTGGTCACGGCCCCGGGGCGGCCGAAGGGTCGCGGGCGAAAGATCGAAGAGTCCGCCGTGGCCGAGCTCGCGCGAGCCGAGGGCATCCGGCTCCTGCAGCCGAAGACCGCGCGTGATCCGGCCTTCGTCGAAGAGCTCTCCGCCCTGGAGGCGGACGTGTTCCTCGTCGCGAGCTATGGCGAGCTCTTGCGGGACGAGCTCCTCGCGCTTGCGCGCCGCGTCCCGTTGAACGTCCATCCCTCGCTCCTGCCGCGCCACCGCGGCGCGACGCCGGTGCCCGCGGCGCTGCTCGCCGGGGACGAGGTGACCGGGGTTGCGATCCAGCGCATGGTGCGCGAGCTCGACGCGGGCGATCTCCTGCTCGTGCGCGAGGTCGCGATTCGGCCGGGCGAGCGCGCGGGGGAGCTCCTCGCTCGGCTCGCCGAGGTCTCCGCCGAGCTCGTGCTCGAAGCCCTCGACCTCGTCGCCGCGCAAAAGGACACCTACCTGCCCCAGGCCGAAGAGGGCGTCACCCACTGCTCACGGCTCACGAAGGCGGACGGTGTGCTCGACTTCACCGAATCGGCGCTCGCGCTCGAGCGACGCGTGCGCGCGATGCACCCCTGGCCCCTGGCGCGCACGACCCTTCGCGCGGGCCGCAAGACGCGCTCCCTCGCGGTGCACCGCGCGGCGCTGGCCCCCGGGTTTCCCGGCGCCGAGCCCGGTACCGTGCTCCTCGCCGACGAGCGCCTCGTCGTCGCCTGCGGCGAGGGCGCCCTCGAGCTCCAGGAGGTCCAGCTCGAAGGCAAGTCCACCCTCCCCGCCCGCGACTTCCTGCGCGGCGCCCGCATCGAGGCCGGGTCTCGCCTCGGAGAAGAGAGCCCCGTCCGATGACCCGCGAAGCCGCCTGGCACGTCCTGCGTTCCGCCTCCCCCGCGCCGATGCGCGACCTCGACGCGATCTGCGCGCGTGCCGGCCTCGACGCGCGGGACGTGGGCCTCGTGCGCGCGATCTGCGGCACCGAGATCCGCCGCCGGGGCACCCTGCGCGCGATCGTGAACACCTTCGTCCCGCGCAAGCCCAAGCCGGACCTGATCGCGCACCTGCACATCGGGCTCGTGCAGCTTCTGTTCCTCGATCGCATTCCCGAGCACGCGGCCGTCTCCGAGACCTCGGACGCGGTGGCGCGCACGGTGGGCTCGTCGAAGGTCCCCTTCGTGAACGGCGTCCTGCGCACGGTGCTTCGCGCGCGCCGTGAGGGGCACTCGGGGGACGCGCGCGCGGACCTCGTCGACCGTCCCTTCCACTTCGACCGGGAGGTCTTCCGCGATCCGGCGAAGCATCCGCTCCTGTGGGCCGAGGATGCCCTGAGCCTGCCGGCGCCGCTCGCGAAACGATGGACGCGCCGTTACCGCTCCCACGGGATGGAGGCCCTCGCCCGGACGTTCCTGCACGAGCCCCCGCTCGTCCTGCGCGCCCTCGGCGATCGCGACGCGCTCGTCGCGGAGCTCGCCGAAGCGGGCGTCGGCACGCGACCGGGCACGCACCCGAAGGCCCTGATCGCGGACCCCGGGGCCACCGCTTCGGTCGTCTCGAGTGGTGCCTTCCGCCTCGGTCGGCTGACGATCCAGGGCGAGGCCGCCGCGCGCGCCGCCGAACTCGTCGATGCGAAGGAAGGCGAGGAGGTGCTGGATCTTTGCTGCGCCCCGGGCGGAAAGACCGCGATCCTCGCCGCGACCGGGGCGAAGGTCTGGGCGTCCGACATCGACGAGACGCGCCTCGAACGCGCGCGCGAGACCGCGGCCCGCCTGGGGGTGGACGAGCGGATCACCTTCCTCGTCTCCGACGGGACCGCGGCGGTACCCGATCGCACGTTCGACGCGGTCCTCGTCGACGCCCCCTGCACGAACACGGCCGTCCTCGGCGCCCGCCCCGAGGCCCGCTGGCGTTTCGGCCCCCGCACCCTCGCGAGTGTCGAGTCCCTCCAAACCCGCCTCCTCCAGGAAGCCTCCGAGCGCGTCCGCCCCGGCGGGCGCCTCGTCTGGTCCACCTGCTCCCTCGAGCCCGAGGAGAACCAGCGCCGCGTCGCCACCTTCCTCGCCGATCACCCCGACTGGACCCTCCAGACCGACCACCAGATCCTCCCGGACGCCACCAAGGGCCCCTTCGACGGCGGCTACGCCGCCCTGCTCGTCCGCTCCACCGCCCCCTGACCCGATGCAAGAGCGCCCCGATCCCCCGGTCCGCCCCAAGCGCACCGCCTCTCCCGCCCTCCTCGCCGGCGGCCTGATCGCCTTCATCGTCCTCGCCGCGATCGCCACCCTCGCCTTCACCCGCGGCGGCAAGAAGAAAGCCTCCGAGCCGGCTCCCCCCACCGAAGAAGCCGACCCCTTCGCCGGCCTCGGCCCGGACCCGCTGCACGGCGACTGAAACGTCTCAGGTGGCCTCGAGTTCTTCCGAGCAACCCACGACGAGGTCCCGTTGAGAAACACGCAAGAACCGGGCTCCCCCCCTACACCGACACAAAGGGGCGAGGCACCGTGCGCGTCGGCAAGGATTGCAAGCCTCTCACCGGCACCCTTCGCCGCAAGATCGCCGTGGAGACCGGTGAGAACGATTTCACCGCGGTCGTCATCGACGGCCCGCTCTCGCGGCTACTGTCCGCAGCGTCGATGGAGAAGCTACGCGAGGTGGCCGCCCAGGAGCGCGCGCCCGCAGATCTGCTCGGTCTCGACGATGAGGAGTTGCTCGAAGCGATCGGCGTGCTCCGGCAGGGTAGGCTGACCCGGGCCGGACTCCTGCTCGGCGGATCGGCCGCGGCGATCCATGAGCACGTTCCAAGCTACGTCTGGACCCACCTGCGGATGGCGAGCGGCACGGACTACACGGATCGTGCGGATGGTCGCGACGCAATTGCCGTCGCCCTCGGGCGGGTGCTCGACCGCATCCTGGCCCACAACCCGATCCAGACCGTCCGCCAGGGTCTCTTCCATTTCGAATACCGCACCTACCCGGAAATCGCCCTGCGTGAAGCCCTGCTCAACGCGTTCTGTCACGCCGACTTCGCGCTCGCGAGTCCGATCCTGGTGAAGCAGTTCTCGGACCGAATCGAGATCACGAATCCCGGCGGCCTCATCGGCGGCATCACACCGGAGAACATCCTCCACCACACGCCGGTGACCCGGAACCCCTGTCTCGTGGACGCACTGGTGCGGCTCCGGCTCATCAACCGCAGCAACCTCGGCATCCAGCGCATGTACACGGCCCTGCTCATCGAGGGCAAGGAGCCCCCGTCCATCGAGGACCTCGGCGACGCTTTCCGCCTGAGTCTGCGCGCCTCGAAGCTATCCCCGACTTTCCGAGCCTTCGTCGCCGAGCAAGGCAAGCGCGGCGTCCACCTCGACCTGGACCGCCTGCTCGTCTTGCAACACCTCCTCCGTCACCCGGAGATCGACGCACCCACCGCCGCGCGGCTCTGCCAGCGCCCCCAGGCCGAGATCCGGGAGATCCTGTCCCACATGGAGCGGGACCTCGGCTACCTGGATCGCGGCGGAAGCGGCCGGGGCACCTACTGGACACTCCGACCCGACACCCACGCCCGCCTGGCCGCGCCTGGGGACGCGGACCGGGACCGGCGCACCGACTGGGAGGCGGCCAAGACGCGGGTCCACAGCGTCCTCAAGCAACGGTGGGATCGTGGAGAGCGGGGCCTCAGCAACGCCGAGATCCGGCGAGTGACGGCGCTCGATCGGGCGCAGGTCAAGCGCCTCATGGCGCAGCTTGCGGCGGAGAACATCGCAGCCGTAGAGGGGCGTGGCCGGGCGGCACGGTGGATCTACTGCGGCGGCAGAGACCGGTGAGGCCCCAATAGTCACGGGGAATGGCCCTGCGCCATTGTAGGTGCCATTCTCCGCCTCAAATGGCATCCGGAATGGCGCGCCAGATGCGGGGGCACCCCGGATGCGGCAGCGCCTGGACCGGGATGATCTGTGTTCCTGAAGGATCTGCAACTCAGCAACGTCAGATCCTTTCGCGGGGCTACGATCCCGTTGGGGCGAGATCGCACCATCTTTGTCGCGGTTGACCGGGAGGGGGCTCGGTCGAGCGTGGTGTCTGGGATCGTGTCCCCTGGCACCGGAAGTCAGTCCGCCGGGACCGAGAGGTCTCCCCCGCCCGTCTCGCGCCACCACTCGAGGACGCGCTGGCGCAGCTCGGCCTTCTTCGCGGCGAGTTGGGGGTCGCCCGCGAGGTTGTTGAGCTCTTCGGGGTCGGCTTCTAGGTCGAAAAGGTCTTCGTCGCCGCGGTCGCGCTCGGGGTAGTCGCAGGCGTTGGCCTGGATGTGGAGCCGGGCGTCCTCGGCCTCGTGGACGTCCTGGAGGTAGAGGATGTACTTGTAGCGCTTGGTGCGGGCCCAGAGGGCGACGAGGTCGCGGGTGGGGTCGGCCCAGCCGTCGGGGGGGCGCTGGAGGTAGATGCCGCCGAAGAGGGCTTCGCGGGGGGTGAAGGGGCGGCCCTCGATCAGGGGGCGCAGGCTCCGGCCCATGCAGGAGGGCAGGGGCGTGGCGCCGCCGTAGTCGAGGAGCGTCGCGTAGAGGTCGACCGCGGAGATGAGCTCGTCGTGGACGGAGCCGCCGGGGATCTCCTCGGGCCAGGTGAAGATCGCGGGGGTGCGTAGGCCCTTGTCGAACGCGGTGCCCTTCGAAGGCAGGCCGTTCGCCCAGCCGTTGTCCACCAGGAAGAGGAAGAGCGTGTCGTCGAGGAGGCCGAGCGACTCGAGCTCGGCGCGCAGCTCGGCGATCGTCTCGTCGAGCCAGGAGACCATCGCGAGCGACTTGCGTTCGAGGGTGCGGTACTCCTCGACGCGGTCCGGGGCGACGTAGCCCGGGATCGGGATCGCGGCGGGGTCGATCGCGTCGAGGAAACGCTCGGGCGGATCGTGGGGGACGTGGGGGAGCTCAGGGGCCCACCAAAGGAAGAAGGGCGTGGCCGGGTCGAGGCTCTCGAGCCACTCGAAGAGGTGCGCCTGGCCGAGGCGGCCGAAGGTCTCGTAGTTGCGGATCGTGTAGTTCTCGAAGCCCATCAGGCGCGGATCGAACTCCCAGAACTTGCCTTCCCCGAAGCAGCGGTACCCGACCGCCGAAAGACGGTTCGCGAGGGAGGCATCGGGGTCGATGTGCGTGGCCCCGACGTTGTAGTAGACCCCGGACTGGTGCGGCCACTGGCCCGAGAGGAGGGCGGCCTGGGCAGGGCGGCAACGGGACATCGGGACGAAGCAGAAGTCGAAGCGCACCCCCTCGGCCGCGAGGGTGTCGATCGTCGGGGCGTTCACGAGCGGGTGCCCCGCGAAGCCGAAGTGCTCGAAGTCCTGGTCGTCGGAGACCAGGATCACGATGTTCGGGCGGCCGCTTCGTGCGGGGGGAGAGCAGGCGAGGGCGAAGAGGGCGCAGACGAGGGCGAGGGGGAGCACGGGGCGGCGGCCAACGCCGGGGACCCACCACCCCCTCCACCACCCGTGGACTCCCGCATCGGCGCCCCGGTTGCACCTCTTCCCGCTCGATGTCCCCATGGTGAGGGGAGTGTACGGCGGGCGCCGGCCTCCCGCGCTCGACAAGGAGGGGCGGGTCCGAGGTACGAGGCTCACAGCGCGTTCAGGAGTGCGGTCAGATCCGCGTGGATCCGCGTGAAGCGCGTCTTGCCGAGCGTGTCGGCGAGTTCGGACTGGACCCGCAGCCAGTCCTTTCGGGCCGCGGCCTGCAGGCTGCGGCCGCGGGGGGTCAGGGAAACGATCCGAGCCCGCCGGTCCTCGCCCCGGTCGCTCGACACGAGACCCTCGCGCTCGAGGCGGGCGAAATTGCGGGTCAGCGTCGTGCGGTCCGTGGAGGAAGCCGCGGCGAGGTCGCCGATGGAGGATGGGCCGGTGGCCTTGAGGAGGGAGAGCAGGCTGTACTGTTGGCCCGTGATCCCATGGGGCGCGAGGGCGCTGTCGTAGCGGGCTCCGATCGCGCGCGCGGCGCGACGGACTCGGAAACAGAGGCAGTTGCTCTCGCGGCTCGGATCGGAGGGGGGGCTGGGCGCCATGGGGGGAGAATAGGCGCGCGCCGTCACAGGGGGAAGCAGCGGCCGAACGCCGGGAGGAGCGAGAGCCTGCCCCTCGGCCGGACCTTCCGGGTGAGGAGTGCCCGCAGGATGGAGACTTCCTTCGCGAGAAAGGCGAGCCAAGTGCGCGCGTCGGCGGTGACGGCGAGGTCCGGGTCCCCCAGGTGTCCACGCTGGACCACGAGGGCGCCGTCGCGGATTTCGACCGTCGCATCGATCGTCTCCGTCCCGTCGGTCCCGGTGCATCCGGTGAACCGGAAGTGGAATCGGGCGTCGATCCCCCTCGATTGACCGGGCTGAAACGCGAGATCGAGGCCGTCGAGAAACCCGCCGATCGATCGGGGGTGGAGATGGCTCGAGACCCTGCGGAGGGGCTTGTGCGGGTAGCGCTTCGCAACGTGGGCCTCGGCATCCGATCCGGGAAGCACGTACACGGGTTCGACGCGCTGCTCGATCGGTCGCAGGTAGCGGTCGCGCCACCCGCGCTTGTCCCCCAGGAACGGAGAGATGACGTCCTCACCCGCGGGACAGACCGCCATGCAGTAGGCCGCCTTGTAATTCGCGCCGAAGGAGAGGCTCTGCCAGATCGAGACCTGTTCGTGGGTCGGAGACTTGCGCCGGAACGCGAGCGCGCTCCGCGAGGAGGCGAGGCCCTCCGCCCAATCCGCGAAGCCGCCCATGAAGTCCCGGTAGTTGTGCGTCAGGCAAGCGGTGAAATGGAACGCACCGTCCGGAGAGATCGCACCCACGGGACAGGCTGGAACGCAGAGCTTGCACTGGAAGCACGGGTTTCCTTCGAGCGGTACGCCGACGCCGTCTGGATCCAGCTCGATGTCGGTCACGACGGTGCCGAGCAGGATCGAACTCCCGAGCTTCGGATGGATGACGCTGCGATGCAGTCCCATGTGCCCCATCCCCGCGGCAACGGCCACGGTCTTGTGGGCCACGGACCAGATACGGTCCGGGAAGTGTTGGACCTCCATCGGGAATCCCATCGCAGGGGCGAGGGCCCTGTGTCCACGCTTGCAGAGGACGAGAGCGAGGCGGCGGCAGATCGCGTTGATCTCTTCGCCGGCGTGGTGAAACTCGAGATTCGCGAGCGAACGCGCCGGGGCGTTGAGCTGCTCACGATTCATCGCAACGACGATCGAGATCACGCTCTTCGCTTCCGGAAGCAGGGCGCGAATGTGCTCGGCCTCCTCGCCGAGACTTGGGGCATCCACCGGGACGCAGGCGGCGTCGTCGGCACCCGCCTCGCGTGCCAGGTCGACGAGTTCGGAGGGGCGGGTGGGGGGTGAGGTCACGGGGTTCGACTTCATAGGTGCAACTACACCTGTTCCGCCGCGGGCGCGCAAGGAATCGGAGGTAAGAAAGATGTAGCTACACCCAAATGCCTCCCGGGAGCCCAAGTGGTAGGCTCCCCGTCCGTGTTTCGTCTCGGCTACAACACGAACGGGCTCCCCCATCATCGGGTGCCGGAAGCTCTCCAGCTCCTCGCGGAACTGGGCTACGGGGGCGTCGCGATCACACCGGATGCCGGCCTGCTCGATCCGATGGATCTCGACCCGGACGACGTGGCCCGGGTGCGACTCGTGGCGGAAGAGTTGGGACTCGATCTCGTCGTCGAGACCGGAGCGCGCTACCTCCTCGATCCCCTCCACAAACACCGGCCGAACCTCCTGGATCCCGAGCCTTCCGGACGCGCGCGGCGCATCGACTTCCTGCTGCGAAGCGTCGACCTCGCCGCCGATCTGGGAGCGCGCGTCGTGTCCCTCTGGGCGGGGGCCGCACCCGATGGGTCCGTGGGGGATGGGGAGCGGCCCGGGGCGGGCGCCGAGATCCACTGGAGCCACCTCCTCGACGGACTCTGCGAGGTGCTCGATCGCGCAAACGCCCAGGGCGTGGCCATCGCCTTCGAACCCGAACCCGGGATGTTCCTAGAGCGCCCGAGCGGCTACCTCGAACTCCTCGACCGTCTCGGAGAGCGGCGCGGCGACCCGACCGAACTCGGTCTCGCCCTGGACGTCGGCCACCTCGTGGTCACCGGGGACCTCCCCGTCGGTGAGGTCATTCGCGAACTCGGCCCCCACATCGCGACCGTGCACCTCGACGACGCGCGCCGGGGAGACCACGTGCACCGCATGTTCGGCGAAGGGGAACTCGACCTCGCCGAGACGCTCGGCGCCCTCCTCGACACCGGCTTCGACGGACTCGCTTCCGTCGAGCTCTCCCGCGACGGCCACCGCGGGCCCGAAGCGGCGCGAGAAGCGATGGAGCATCTCGAGAAGGCACTCGTCGACGCCCTCCCGTAGCCCCGATCCGAACATTTCGGCGGATCGACCCCTGAAACCATCTTCCCCGTCACCCGGTCCTTGACCCGTGGGGTGGGGCGCAACGTCTTCCGACCGAATCTCTGATCTGACCTGAAAACCGGGTCGGGACGAGGCCTCTCCCCACCACCGATTCCCGCCGGGGACGATCCGTGCCTCGCCGGCTCCAGCACTTCGTCGTCCGTCAAGAGGGACGCCGTGTGCCCGGCGGGGCTGAGGATGTGCCGGACGCGTTCGTCGTCGGACTGGATCTCCCGCCTCCCTCCCACCGCCCCTCCCGACTTGACGGGCGGCTCACTTTCATGGTTCACGAGGTGCGAGACTGGGCAACCTGGGAGCGAGCCGTGGGGAGGGGACCGCCGGCTGGGCATCTCCAGAACCGTCGCGTGGCAAGGCTCAGGCACAGCCCGGTGGGCCCCTCCCTATTCTCCCTTGTCCCTATTCTCCCTTGTCCCTATTCTCCC
>DRLC01000258.1 GCA_011053145.1 Planctomycetota bacterium
CCAGGAGGGTCGCTGCAGCCGCGGTATCGTCGCCGGCCCTCGCGAGTTGTTGAGCATGCCGCAGGGCCACGTTCGTGAGGCGCCTCACGTGCAGGAGGCTGGGAGGCTGCGCCCTCAACCCGTCCTCGAACGAGAACAAGGGGCGCGCCTCACTCTTCCTCGCGGCACGATGGAGGGCATCGAGCGCTTGGCTCCAGCGAGCGTCCTCGGCCGTCGGGTCGAGGTCCGGGTCGTCGAGCAGCCGGCGCTCGAAAGCGTCGATCGAGGATCCGGGCGCGCCCTTGCCCGCGGCGCGGGCGAGTTCGAGCGCCGAGGCGATGAGGGGCATCGCGTTCCCTTCTTCGGCCTCTCCGTGGGGGGAGGGCCTGGAAAAGTCCTGGGCCCGCCACGCGACCTCCTCCGCGTGGAACTGCTCTACGGTGCGCTCGAACTTCCAGCGGCCGATGATCTGGGAGGCTCCGAGAGAGGTCACGACCAGCGTGACCGCGATGGCAAGTGTGCGCCTGGAGAGCATCCCTGCCTCCTCGACCGAGGCGGAAACGCATCTTGATCGAAACCCCTGCTCGCGGCCTGGTCTCCCCCGCCGCCCCCCGCACCCTGTTTGCGCCGCCGAGGGGCGCCGTTGTGGGATACGATTTCCTGCGTCCAGCCTCGATGCCGCACGAACGCTCCCTTCCCCCTGCGCGCCCGGCCTCGACGGCCCGGGCGCTCCTCCACGCCTCCGCCTTCACGGTCGTTTTCCTGGCCGCGAGCGTCCTGGTCGGCCGAGCCCTCCGGCAGATCCCCGGTGCGACGGGAGACCCGACCCGGCGCGCCGTGATGCTCGATCGCGCCTTCGATCGAGTCCGCGATGAGGTGGACCTGGTCTTCCTCGGTTCCAGTCGCTTCTACCGCGGCGTGAACCCGAGGATCTTCGACAAACGCGTGCGGAACAGGGGCGGCGAGGAACTCGCCGGTCTGCGCTCGTTCAACCTGTCCCTCAACGGCATGGGGATGGTGGAGAGCATCGAGCGCGTGCGAGAACTCCTGGAAAGCAATCCGGCGCGACTCCGCTGGATCGTCCTCGAACTGACGGACCTCGATCCGGTCTACCTCGAGCGCAACCGGATGGGACCGCGCATGGTGGCTTGGCATTCGGCACGCGCGACGATCGATGCACTCCGCGTGGTTTGGAGCACGGACCGAAGCCTGCGCTCCAAGTTTGAGGAATCGCTCGCGCATCTTGCGGAGTTCGGGACGCGGATGAGCGGGCGCGGTGCAGGTCCCCGTGCGGTGCTCCGTCTCGCGGGGATCGAATCGCCGTTCATCGACGCTCCCAACTTCAACGGCTACGAGACCCGCGAGCAGCAGCTCGCCTGGGGGAAGGCGTGGAAGACCGCCGCGGGGGCGGGCGCGACTCGGGGCGCCGGCGATCCCGACGAGGAGGAGGCCGAGCGCCATCGCCGGGAGGTGGAGGAGCGGCGCGCGTCCGCCCCCAAGGACCTTCCACCCGCCCATGCTGCGGTCCTCGGCGAGCTCGTCGAGCTCTGCCGCACTCGCGGGGTCGAACCGATCTTCGTGCTGGCACCCGTGTCCGGTCCCAACCGCCTCGCGCGCATCGCCCAGCGCGCGGGCGTCCTCCCCACCCTCTTCGCATACAACGTTCCCAGGGAACATCCCGAGCTGTTCCAGCGCGCGCTCTTCCGGGACGAGTCGCACTACAACGACGACGGCGCGCGTGTCTTCTCCCGCGCTCTCGCGGACGACTTCCTCGCATGGCTGGGGGAGCGCTGACGCGCAGGGGTCATGCTGTTCGTCGATTTCGCCTTCCTGCCCTTCTTCCTAACGGTCCTCGCCGTGCACTGGGCGCTGCCACGCAACGGGCCTCGTAAGGTGTGGCTGCTCGCCGCGAGCTATGCGTTCTATGCCGCATGGGACCCACGCTTCCTCGGTCTGATCCTGCTCTCCACCGCGGTCGACTACATCGCCGCGCGCCGCATCGTCCGCTCGCCGCGTCCGCGTGCCTGGCTCCTCGTCAGCCTCGTCTCGAACCTAGGCTTGCTCGGATTCTTCAAGTACTTCGACTTCTTCGTCGAGTCGGCGGCGAGGTTCCTGACCCAACTCGGTTTCCAGGCGCACCCCGCGTCCCTGAATCTGATCCTCCCGGTCGGCATCAGCTTCTACACCTTCCAAACGCTCAGCTACACGATCGACGTCTACCGAGGCCGCCTCACCCCGGTGGAGCACCCCCTCGACCTCGCACTCTTCGTCGCCTTCTTCCCACAGCTCGTCGCCGGCCCGATCGAGCGCGCCTCGGACTTCCTTCCGCAGCTCGAGACCCCCAGACGCTTCGAGGGGGTCGACGTCCGAGGCGCCCTCGTGCTCTTCTTCCTCGGGTTCGTCAAGAAGGCCTGCATCTCGGACGGACTCTCGCCCCACATCGATGCCTACTTCGCGCATCCCGCTTCCTTCGACGCAGCCTCGGCCTGGTACGCCACGCTGGCGTATGCGACGCAGATCTACTGCGATTTCTCGGGTTACAGCGACATGGCGATCGCCTGCGCGGCGCTCCTCGGCTATCGACTCTCGCGCAACTTCGACCACCCCTACCTCGCCGCCGACATCACCTCCTTCTGGAGACGCTGGCACATCAGCCTCTCGACCTGGTTGCGCGACTACCTCTACATCCCCCTCGGCGGCAATCGCGGCTCGAGACTGTTCCAGACGCGCAACTTGATGGCGACGATGCTCCTCGGAGGACTCTGGCACGGGGCGGGCTGGAACTTCGTCGCCTGGGGCGGGCTCCACGGGCTCGGTCTCGCCTTGCACCGGGTGTGGAGCACACGCATCCGGTCCACAGCCCTGGTTCGGCGGATCACGGGGATTCTCGGCATCCCGATCACCTTCTGGTTCGTCTGCGTGGGCTGGGTCTTCTTCCGTGCGGCGAGCTTTGCCGATGCGGCCGAAGTCCTGAACGGCTTCGTCCGCTTCGGGCCCCCCGCCTCCGGCGCGGGCTCCAGGGTCGAACGCCTCGCGCTCTTGAACCTCGCCCCCGGCCTCGCCTGGGGCCTGCTCGCAGCCCTCGCTATCGCGCATGTCGCCTGCTACCGCCGGTGGCTCACACGCATTTGGCGGAGATCTCCCGCCTGGGCGTTCACGGCCGGCCTCGCCGTCGCGTGCGCCCTCGTCCTCCCGTTCGTGCCGCTTGCGGCGCGACCGTTCATCTACTTCCAGTTCTGATCGAAGGGTGAGCCCCGGACGAAACCCGGGGCTCTGGGAGGCCCGAGAGATCAGGCGGGAAGGGTCTCCGCCCGCTTCGATCCTCGCCTCTCCCTCTTGCGGCTCGGATACGCCATCTCGATCACGAATGGGGCTCCGCGCAAGAGGTAGCCGCCGACGAGGAACAGGAGGAAAGTGCTGAACAGACCCCACCCATGCCTGGCTTGGGTCTCGGAGACGAAGGTGGAGAGCCGCGAAATCAGGACGAGCAATCCGGTGGTCCTCACGATCAATCCAAAAACGTCCGGGAACGAAGGTGCGTGGCGTTCTTCCATGGCAAGGATCTCCTCTTCTAGCAGGGCCCGCGGGCGAGCACGACATGTGGTCACGGTCGGCGAATGCCTACCGTGAAATCCTGACGCCGGTAGAGGCAAGTTCCTTCCCGGCCTTCGCAGACATAGTAGAGGGCATAGGCCGGGAAACGGAATTCGGCCCGATCTCCGGGGACCTCGACCTCGAACGTCAGCATCAGGGGCTCGCTGGAGGTGGGCGCGTCGGAGCGCGGGGGAACCTCGAGAAGCTTCGGCACGGGGGTGCCCACCCAGACCTTCACCGGCGGGCCGGATTCGTGGTTCCAGTGCGCGTCGAGGGACGCGTTCGGCCGCAGGGTGAGGTGCACGGAGGCGACGGGCTGTTTGCGTGAGGTATCGAAGGCGACGGCCGTTTCGATCGAAACAAGAGCTTGGTCGTCGCGCCGGATCCGGCCCTCCGGATCCGGCGCGACCACAGGCCCATCCCCGGCGTCGGGCTCGAACCGGTGGGGCTCGGCGAGTTCGGCTGGGGTCAGGGCCGCATGCAGTTCGACGGGCTCCTCCCCGCGCGCGCGGAGGTCTCGGACCGCGTTTTCGACCCAGGTGTAGAACGGATACGGCTTGTCCATGCGGGGGCCGTACTGCTGGATACGCCGCCTCCAGATGTATTGGTTTGGTCGCAGGGAGAGAGCGCGTGTCCAGTGGTCGATCGCCCCTTGGAAATCGGACGGTCGGTGCAGGGGCGAGTCGGTGCGCAGACGCAGCGCGACTCCGGCCCGAAACGCGAGCCGCGGATCCTCCGGGTCCTTTGCCGAGGCCGCAACGAGTTCCTCCACGGCCTCGTCCAGATCACGACCCTGCACGAGCTTCGAGTAGACGTCCGGCTCGCCGTGGAGGTCCTTGAAGGTGCATGCGGAGTCGCGCGATCCAGCCTCCTCCATCGATGGCCCGCCTTCGCTCTCCTCGTCGCGCTCGGCGTCGAGGGCCGCGAAGTCGACCTCGAGAAACTCTTCGGCAAAGGTCTCTCGGCTCGGCTTGAGGGAACGCACGATGCCGCGTTCGTCGACGGCAACGAAGGTAGGGACGACCTCCGAATCGGTCAGGTTGAAGGGGTCCCAGAGGATGGGCATTTCGAGTCCCTTCCATTGGGCGAAGAGCCGGCACCGCGCCGCATGCTGTTCCTGAGCGATCCCCACGAAGACGAGCTCACCGCCTTCGACCCACTCCTTCACGAAGTCATACCAGACCGGTACGTGCCTACGGCAGCCCGCTCACCAGGAGGCGAATTCAGCGATCAGGATCTTCTTCCCACGGAAGGCGTCAAGGTCCACCGGCTCTCCGGTGCGCACGTCCGGCATGTGAATGTGGGGCAGCGGTTCGCCGACCCGAAACGAGGGCGTCTGGGCCAGGGGCGCCGATGAAAGCGCGATCACGGAGGCGATGAGTGCGGGGAGCGGGGAGCGGGGCACGGCGGACTCCTTGGTTCGGAGGATCACGGCTCCGGGATGGGGATCGGCCCATCCCGGGGGGAGGGGTGCATCCACCCCTTCGAAGAGCGTACGGTTCCGGGACAGGATCGCGGCCCTCGCGGCCCTGGAAGCTCCAAAGAACCCCACGACACGAATCGAGAGGCAGCTCCATGACCGACGATCGTCCCATCCCGAGCCGTACCCCCACCGTCGAAGTCGCCGCCGCAGGCACCTACAACTACTGCACCTGCGGCCGTTCTGGGAGCCAGCCCTTCTGCGATGGCTCCCACGCTGGGACCGGCTACAGTCCTCTCGTGGTCGTCCTGGAGGAGGAGCGCAAGGTGGCGTGGTGCAACTGCAAACGCACCTCGAAGGCACCCTATTGCGACGGCACGCATGCGAAGCTCCCACCCGAGTAACCCGATTGGACCGGTTCGAGACTCAGGCCTCCGCCCGGCGGATCTCGAAGGATCCAAATCCGATGGGACGGCGCTCACGAAGATCGAGTTCCTCCACCCGCGATCCCCTCGGACCGACGCGCAGCCAGGCTTCCATCTCCGTCGCGTTGGGCCCGGCGCCCTCGACCCACACGTGCACGCGACCATCGGCTAGGTTGCATACCCAGCCTCCGAGCCTGAGCTCCTGCGCGCGCCGCTGCGTACACCAGCGAAAGCCAACGCCCTGGACGCGGCCGCGCACCCAAGCCTCGAACGCACGCTGTGCCGGCTCTCCACTCGCCATGAAATGATCCTAACCGATGAACCCCGTGTTCCTGCCCCTACCCTTCCTGCTCGCCGTCCTCTCGCCCCATTGCCTCGTGGGCTCTTCGACGCACCTCGAGCCCGATCGCGTCGAACGGCTCGACGCCAGCCTTGCGGTCGGTGAGAACGGAGAGCGCCTCCCGTTCCGTATCGATCTCGAGCGAACGGATGGCACCTGGCGCGCTTTCCTCATCAACGACCCGGAGCGGATCGAGGTCCCCGAGGTCGCCTATGACGGATCCCATCTGCGCCTCGCGCTTCCCCACTATCGTTCCGTCATCCTCGCCGAACGCCAGGGAGCCTCCGACGCCTTCGTCGGAACCTGGACGAAGGTGCGCGGAGCGGCCCGCATCGCGAAGGTCCCCTTCGAGGCCCGCCTCCACGTCCCACCCCCGGCACGCCGCGTGCGCAGGGTCCTCCCGAAGAATGTGGCCGGTCGCTGGGCGGTGCATTTCGAAAGCGATGAGAACGAAGCCGTCGGAGTCTTCCAACAAGAGATCGGCGACGACGAGGTGCACGGGACCTTCCTCACCGCGACGGGCGACTACCGCTACCTCGTCGGGCGGATCGAGGGTGCGGACCTGGAACTCTCGTGCTTCGACGGCGCGCATGCGTTCCTGTTCCGGGCCACAGTGGGTGAGGACGGGACCCTCAGCGGCGCCTTCTGGTCCGGCAACTGGTGGAACGAGACTTGGACCGCCCGCCGTGACCCCGCCGCCAGGGTTGTGGACGCCTTCGCCCAGACGCGTTGGAACGAGGAGATCTCCCTGGCGGATCTCGCGTTCCCGAACACCGATGGGGAAATGGTCTCCCTCGCAAGGCCGGACCTGAGAGCGAAGGCCAGGATGCTCGTCCTGTTCGGGACCTGGTGCCCGAACTGCAACGACGAGGCGCCCTACCTCGCCGAGCTGCAACGGACATTCGGCCCCCGCGGGCTCTCGATCGTCGGCCTGGCCTTCGAACTGACGGGCCACTTCGAGGAGGATGCGCATCAGGTGGAACTCTTCCGGGACCGCTACTCCATCCCCTTCCCTCTCCTTCTCGCCGGCACGGCCGACAAGGCCGCGGCCACCGAGGCCTTCGCCGCGCTCGACCGGGTTCGCTCCTTCCCGACGACGATCTTCCTGACCTGGGACGGGCGGGTCGAGGCGATCCACTCGGGGTACGCGGGACCGGCCACAGGTCGGGCGCACGAAGAGCTGCGTCGTGCGTTCGAGACGCACATCGAACGCCTGCTCTCGGAATCCGACGCGCAGATCCTTGCCGAAACGGTGAGGCGATTCGAAGCACTGTCCTCCTCGAGCTGGTGGGAAGAGACCCCCGACGGCGAGGTGGAGCTTCGCCTGCAACGTGACGGAGGAAGTGACGCGGCGATCCGGATCCCCCACCCGCTGGACGAAGAGGCGGGCAAGCCGCTCACGAGCGAAGCCGTACTCCTCGGCGACGCCCTTTGGATCGGGAACGAGCTCTGGAAGGTCGATGCGGCCACTGAAGTGATCCTGGATCCCTTCGACGCGGGACGGCGAATGCACCCGAAAGGCAACCCGACACCGCTCCTCTTCCGGAAAGGAATCTCCACGCCGGGTGCGCTCCTCGCCGCCCTTGCCGCGGAAGACCCGAAACTTCGCCGCGAAGCTCTCTATGCCCTCGCACTGGAGCAGCAGGTCACGGCGGATGGCACTGATTTCCTCGTCGAGGCCCTCCGCCTGCTCGCGGATCCCAGCCTCGGGGTTCGCCGGACCGCGGCCTGGACCCTCGGGAGGAGCGACGACGAACGCGCTGTGGGGGCGCTTCTCGACAACCTCGACGATCCGAACCGATCCTTCCGCCGTGAGGTCGCGCGGGCATTGCACACCATCGCAGCCCGCCGGGGGGGCGAGCGACCTCCCTGGCTGAAGCGTGTGGAGGAGATCTACCCTGGGTAAGTCCGCGGAGCCGGGCGCCGAGAGCGGGCATCCCCCGGGGTAGATCCCTTCCAGAAGCTCCAGACCGCGGGCCGAATCCCGTCCCTCAGCAGGGGTCGATCCGAGCGAG
>DRLC01000259.1 GCA_011053145.1 Planctomycetota bacterium
CTCGTGCTGGTCGTCGCGACCACGCTCGCGGCGACGGGGATGGAACTCGCGCGGGCGGTCCCCGCGCTGGACCTCCGGCTCTGGCTCGCGGTCACCGTCGGCGTCTGGTTCGGCTCGAAGATCGGTTTCCGGCTCTCCGAGCGGATGAACGAGCGCACCCTGCGCGGCGTGTTCTCGGCCGTGTTCCTGTTCGCCGCCGCGCGGATCATCCTGCACCCCGAGGGCGAGGTCGGGCCCGGACTCGGCGGAGTCCTCGCGGGGAGCACCTACTTCCACGCGGGCTGGGTCGGCCTGCTCGGGGGCATCCTCTCCCCGATCCTCGGCGTCGGCGGCGGGCTCGTGATGGTTCCAGGTCTCTTCTTCTTCGTTCCCGGGATCACCTTCGACGCGGCGCGGGCGACGAGCCTCGCGGCCGGGCTCGTGGGCTCCTCGCGTTCGCTCCTCCTGAAGGCGCGCGCGAACCGCGTGCTGTGGAGGCAGGGGTTCTATCTCGGGAGCGGTGCGCTCGCGGGATCCGCGCTCGGCGTGGCCCTGATCGAGCACCTCTCGGGTGTGACCGAGGTCGGCCGGCACCTGTTGGGGATCATCCTGCTCGTGGTCGGCCTGCGCTTCGCAAAGGATTGGTGGAGCGCGCGAGCCTCGGCGGCCGAGGCTCGCGCCTGAGCCCCCGCTCGCGTCCAGCTCAGGCGTAGATGCCGCGGCTCTGGTCGGCGCGCGCGACCCTTCCGACGGCCAGCATGTTCGCAGCCATGCGCATGCGCACGCCATGGCGCATCTGCACCTTGGTCACCGCGGTCCACGCCTCGGTCATGAAGCGAGCGAGTCGTTTGCGGACCACCGGCTCGATCCAGGCGAGTCCCTGGCGGTTTTGGACCCATTCGAAGTAGTCGGCCAGCACGCCGCCCGCATTCGCAAGGATGTCCGGTACCACGGGGACACCCCGTTCGTGCAGGATCCGGTCGGCGCGCGCCGAGACCGGTCCGTGGGCGCCCTCGATGATGAGCTTGGCTTGGACATCAGGGGCATTGCGCGAGTGGATCGCGTTCGGGACCGCGCACGGGAACAGGACCTCGCAGCGTTCGTGGAAGAGCTCTTCGTTCGTGATCCACGCGTGCTTCCCGGGAGCGCCCTCGAGGGTGCCGGAGTGGCCGGCCCAGTCCAGGACGGCCGGGACGTCGAGGCCGTTCGCGTCGAAGAGCGCGCCGGTCACGTCCGCGAGCCCGGTGATGCGATGCCCCTTGCCGTGGAGCAGACGCGCGAGCGTTCCTCCGACCTGCCCGATGCCCTGGATGTGGATGCGAAGGGGATCGCTGTCGAGCCGATAGGTTTCGATCGCGAGGCGCAGGACCACCTCGAGGCCGATCGCGACCGCCTCGCGGCTCATGCTCGTGCCGCCGAGTTCGGTGGGCTTCCCGGTCACCACGCCGCTGACGGTGTGGCGCTCGTGGGTCGAGACGGTGTCCATGACCCAGGCCATCATCTCGGGGTCCATGCCGACGTCCGGGGTCAGGATGTCGCGGTCGGGACCGAGGACGTCGAGCAGTCCGGCCGTGTAGCGGCGCACGGCGCGTTCGATCTCGTCGTGGCTGCGGCGCTTGGGGTTCACCCGGATCCCGCCGGCGGCTCCTCCGAGCGGGATGTTGAGCAGGGCGCACTTCCAGGTCATCCACGCGGCGAGGGCGCGCAACTCGTCGATCTTGAGCGTCGGCGATAGACGCATCGGGCCGATGAACGGGCCGAGCCCGGCGTTGTGCTGGACGCGGTAGCCGTCGAACACGGTCCAGGTACCGTCGTCGAGCTGGACCGGCACGGCGACCGTCGTCTCGCGGTCCGGCTTGCGCATGATCGCGTAGTTCGACGGGGCGACACCCAGGTGGGCGGCAGCCTCGTCGTACAGGCTCATCATCGTCGCGAAGGGCGACTCCTCGTCGAGCGCGGGCGTGCTGGGAAGCACTCCTTGCGCGCCGGGGGGCGGGGAGAGGTCGGTCATGGCTCGTGCTCCGTTGCCCGGGATCAGGCGAAGATGCCGCGCATGCGGTAGACCGTGACGACGCGCTCGATCGCCTGGATGTAGGCGCCGGTGCGCATCGAGACGCCGTGCTCCTTCGACTTGGCGTACACCTCGGAGAAGGCGCCGACCATGATCTGCTCGAGACGAGAGTTCACGATCTCCTCGGTCCAGAAGTAGCCCATGCGGTCCTGGACCCACTCGAAGTAGGAGACCGTCACGCCGCCCGCGTTCGCGAGGATGTCGGGCACGACCATCACCCCGCGGTCCTCGAGGACCTTGTCCGCGAGCGCGGTCGTGGGGCCGTTGGCTCCCTCGATGATCAGCTTCGCCTTGACCTGATCGACGTTCTCGGAGTGGATCTGGTTCTCGGTCGCGGCCGGGATCAGGACGTCGCACTCGAGGGCGAGTTGCTCGGCGCTGGTCAGGTGATCGGCCTCGGGGTAGCCCTCGAGCCGCCCCTTGTCCTTGAGCCAAGCCAGGACCGCCGGCATGTCGAGGCCCTTCTCGTTGTAGATCGCGCCGTACATGTCGGAGATCGACAGGATGCGGTGGCCTTCCCGGTGCAGGAGCAGTGCGCCGATCCCGCCGACGTTCCCCGATCCTTGCACGACGACGCCGGTCTCGTTCGGCTGCAGGCCCATCGTCTTGAGCGCCTCGCGGCACGAGATCATGACGCCGCGGCCGGTGGCTTCGCGCCGCCCGCGACTGCCGCCGAGGTTCAGCGGCTTGCCGGTCACGACGGCGGTCGACGTGCGGCGTTGGTGCATGGAATAGGTGTCCATGATCCACGCCATCGTCTGCTCGTTCGTGTTCATGTCCGGCGCGGGCACGTCCCGGTCGGGGCCGAGGATGTCGAGGATGCTCGCGGTGTAGCGTCGGGTGATGCGTTCGAGTTCTCCGGTGGAGAGCTCGATCGGGTTGCAGATCACACCGCCCTTGCCTCCGCCGAACGGCACGTCGACGACGGAGCACTTCCAGGTCATCCAGGCCGCCAGCGCGCGCACCTCGTCGAGGTGGACGTTGGGCGCGAAGCGGATGCCTCCCTTGCACGGGCCACGCAGGAAGTTGTGCTGCACGCGGTAGCCCTTGAAGACGCGGATCGAGCCGTCGTCCATTTCGACGGGAATCGCGACCGTCAGCTCGCGGTCCGGGGTGCGCAGCACGTCGCGCACGCCGGGTTCGAGGCCGAGGTGATCCGAAGCGACTTCGAAACGCTTCGCCATCGCCTGGAACGGGTTGAACTCGTCCATCTTCGCGTCGGCCGCGTCTACGGCGGTTGCGTTGGACATGGGCTTGCTACCTGGGCGCGAGGCCCTCGGTTCTCTTTGGAGGAAAACGCTCCCCGCTCTCGGCGAACCGGACGGACGGTCCGTGTGCAGGGGGTGTGGGGAGTCGGATGGGTCGGGGGGAAGGGCTCTATTCGATCCTGCGTTCGGCCCGGTGGGAACCCATAGCCGCTGATTTCCTGCGCGGGGCGTTGACCGGCGGAGGCGGCCGGGGTCCGATCCAACCCGTGGTGGGCGACTTCCTGGACAGGGTCGAGGGCGACGGACGAACGGTCGGCGTGGGGCACCTCGTCGTGCGGGCGCCGAACTGGGTCGGGGACCTGGTGATGGCGACCCCGATCCTCGAGGCAGCCGTGCGCGACCGGCGCTTCGGTCGGGTGACCATCGCGGTTCGCTCGCACCTGGTGGGCGTCCTCACCGGGGGGCCCCTCGAGGAGCACGTGCTCCGGATCCCGGACCGGCGGGAAGAGGTTTCCCTCCTGCGGGGGCTCGGGGCGGATGCGGTGTTGCTCCTGACCAATTCCCCGGGGGCCTCCTGGCGCGCGCTGCGGGCGGGGATTCGGATCCGGGCGGGGGTCTCCCTGGGGGGGCGTGGCTTCCTCCTGACCCATCGCGTCATCCCCCCGACCCGCGCGGGTCGGCGGGCGCCGATTCCGACGGCGCACCTGCAGCGCGACGTGGCCGGCCTGCTCGGGATCCTCGTCCCCGATCTGACCCCGAAGCTGCACGTGACCGACGCCGAGCGCGAGGAGGTGCGGGAGATGCTCGTGCGCAACGGCGTCGATCCGGGGTCCGGGTACGTCTTGTGCGCTCCCGGCGCGGCCTTCGGCGCCGCGAAGCTCTGGCCTCCGGAGTACCACGCGGCCGTCCTGGACGGACTCGCCGAGCGCACGGGCTGGACCGGCGTGATCAGCGGCGGGCCCGGGGAGGAGGAGACGATGGGGAAGGTGCTCGCCGCGACGACCCACGGGGCGGTCTCCCTCGCGGACGAGCGGCGCGACCTCCGGGGGCTGAAGGCACTGGTCGAGGGGGCGAGGATGCTTCTCGTCGGAGACTCCGGGCCGCGCTGGTACGCCGCTGCGTTCGGCGTGCCCTGCGTGACGATCATGGGGCCGAACTTCCCGGAGCTGACCGCCACCTCGTTCGAGCGTTGCGAGGTGGTCCGCCGCGACGATCTCGAGTGCCAGCCGTGCATCCGGCGTTCCTGCCCGCTCGGGCATCACCGCTGCATGCGGGACCTCCCACCGGCGCGCGCCCTGGAGGCGGCGGAGCGACTGCTCGCCGTGCAGGCGCGGTGATCGGCGCTCCCCTCGAACCGGGGACCCGGGTCCTGCTCCGCATGCCCGACTGGCTCGGAGACTTCGTCATGGCCGAGCCGGCGGTGCGCGCCTTGGCCGCGCACGTCGGGCCCAGCAACCTTTCGGTCGCGGGGAGCGAGCACCTGCTCGCCCTCCTGACCGGGGGGAGCGCCGAGGCGCGGCGCATCCCCCATGCACCGGGGACGCGCGGCACGGCCGCGGACTGGCGCGGGCACGACGTGGCGCTGCTCCTCACGGGCTCTTTCCGGAGCGCCTGGACCGCGGTCCGCGCCGGGATCGGACGTCGTGTGGGATGGGCCCGGGACGCGCGGGCCCTGCTCCTCACCGACGGTTTCCGTCCGCCGCTCGAGCGAGGAGCCGTGCCCCTCGGCCTCGGCCGTGCCGGGCGCCGACCACGCATCCTGCCACGCCCCTTCCCAGCGGCGGTTTCCGACCTGCTCGGATTTGTCGGGGTGCGCGTGCTCGACCCGCATCCACGGATCGAGGTGGAGGAGGGGATCGAGGTCGAGCTCGCGGCGCGCCTCGAGGGGCTCGGACTCGCGCGGACCCAGCCCTTCCTCGCCGCGAACGTCGGTTCCCGCCCGGGCTCGGCGAAGGGGTATCCGCATGGGTCCTTCGCGCGGGCGATCGAGCGGGTGCGTGCGGAGACGGGGCTCGCGACGGTCCTCGTCGCCGGGCCCGGCGAGGAGGAGTCGGTGCGCGAGGTGGAAGCGCGACTCGGCCCGGGACCGGCGGTGATCGGCGCCGTCGA
>DRLC01000260.1 GCA_011053145.1 Planctomycetota bacterium
GCCTGATCACACGATCGCGGTCACGAACGCGGGGCACCTTCCCTATGTGTCGCGTTGGCGCGCGGTCGACGGTTGGGGGTTGAACGACCAGGAGATCGCACACGACGGCCTCTCCGCGAAGATCCTCGATCGCTACCGCCCGGACGTGATCCAGTTCGACGGCAGCTACACCCCGATGACCGGGCCGATTTCGGAGGCGACTCCGTGGGGCAAGGCGACCGCGGTGATGAAGGAGTACGCCGAGTCCCACGGCTACACCCTCGCGGCGGCCTTCGGCGTGACGCCCTACAAGGCGCACTACTACTTCGTGCGTCCCGACTGCCCCGAGCACGATGAGCTCGTGCGACGGATTCGCGCCGTCGACTACTACATCGGTGGAGCGCCGGTGCGCTGCTTCGACTTCTCCGCGCGCGACCGCGGATGAGCGCCCTCCCCCGTTGCGGCTGGGCCAAGTCGGAGTTGGCGATCCGCTACCACGACGAGGAGTGGGGGACGCCCGTCCACGACGACCGGACCCTCTTCGAGTTCCTGATCCTCGAGGGGGCACAGGCGGGGCTCTCCTGGGAGACGGTGCTCCAGAAGCGTGCCCGGTACCGTGAGGTCTTCGACGACTTCGACCCCGAGAAGGTGGCGCGCTACACCGCCCGCAAGGTCGAGCGTCTGCTCGCGGACCCCGGCATCATCCGAAACCGCCTCAAGATCGCCTCCGCGATCACGAATGCGCGCATCTTCCTCGACCTCCAGGAGGAGTTCGGGAGCTTCGACGCCCACCTCTGGGACTTCGTCGACGGCACCCCGATCCGGGGCCGGTGGAAGAGCCTCGCTGAGATCCCGGCTCGCACCGACCTCTCCGACCGGATTTCGAAGGAGTGGAAGCGGCGCGGCCTGAAGTTCGTCGGTTCGACGATCGTGTACGCCTACCTCCAGGGCGTCGGTGTCGTGAACGACCACATCGTCACGTGCTTTCGGCACGACCGTCGCGAGACACCGCGGCGTCGCAAGGCCTGACCTCAGCGCGTGCGATACAGCGTGACGGTAGCGGAATAGCGGCCCGCGGAGGAGGTGAGGTCGGTCGGGGCGTCGGGATCGACGGTCGAGACGCCGTGCAGCGTGCGGCCGTTGTAGATCAGGATGTCACCCGGTCGGGTGAAGTCCTCGTAGTGGACGCGCTCGCCGTCGCGCACGAAGTAGCCGCCCCCCGAGTGGAAGTCCGTGCCCTTTTCCGTAAGGACGAGCAGGACCTGGATGTAGCCGTGCAGTCCCGCGGCCGCGGGGACCCCGGCGGCGACCTCGTCGCGGTGTGAGTTCAAGAACCCGCCTCCGCTCGGATAGTGGTGCAGGCGACTCAACGTGTAGGTCGTGCCGTGCGGGCCGTCGAGGCAGAAATCGCTCTCCACACCGTAGAGGTGGTTGCGAAGCGCGATGAGCTTCCGGAACGATGCATGCATGCCCCAGCGGTCCTCGTTCCACAACGGGCTGTACATCATGCGCACGAAGAACGAGCGCTGCGTTTCGGAGTCCCCGAACTCACCGAGCATCAGGCGCTGGTAGTTCGGGATGAGGCGCGGGTCCGAGACCCGGCACTTGTGGTCGACCTTCGTGTCGTCGCTCGCGGAAAACCCCGCGTGGACGCGATCCATCACCGAGCGCGCTGCGCTCTCCGGTACGAGCCCGCGCACCATCGCGACGTCCTCCGCCTCGATGCAGGCCCGGAGTTCGGGGACGGACGCGGCGACCTCGTGTTCGGAGGAAAGGTGAAAGAGCGAGGGGAGTGTGATCTGGGTCGACATGGGGCGCCGGGGGCTGGGTCCGAGGGGAACATCGGTCCTGTCGGCAAGCCCGCCGATTCCCTGGAGGGGTTTCAGGGCCAGCGCATGGGCCTGTCCGCGTCGGTGGGCCGGGCCCGCGGATCAGCGCGGAAGGTGTGGGCGCAGGATCTCGAGGAGCCGCGCGGCGAGGACGCGATTGCCGCGGTCACCGAAGTGGTAGGAGTCGAGGAAGATCTCCTCGTCCGCGGTCGCCGAGTCGAAGGCATCCGACGCGTCGGCGAAGTGAAAGCCGGGAGCGTCGAGATGGGGGAGGTTGGTCTGGTAGAGCTCGTAGACCCTGCGGAAGTAGTCGGTGCAACCCTCCCCGAGCGATTCGGAGGCGAGGTGTGCTGCCTCCCGCGTCGTGAGCTCCTTCTTCGTCGTGGCGAGCGTCGGCTGAAGGACGAAGAGGTAGGGCGCGCCGGTGGGCTCGAGGGAGGCCGCGGTGAGTCGCAGGTTGACCTCGATGCGACGCAGGACTTCCGCGGGCGGAACCGGACCGTCGATCGAGGGATTCCACGGGATCGGGAAGGGGTCACGGCCGACCGCTTCTAGGACATCGGAGTCGAGCAGCGTGAAGAAGTGCTCGGCGTAGGTGCGAAACGAGAAGACATGCAGGCCGAGGAACGCGAAGTGGGCGTCGTTGTTCCCAGAGAACGAGACGACGAGATCTGGTTCCATCTCGGCGAGGCGCGTTGCGATCCACATGCGCTCGTGGGTCGACGCCCAAGCAGGGTTCGCGGCGTTGACGATCTCGATGTGTTTCGGCGATCCAGCGAACTCCTCATCGACGAGTTCCTGGAGGTAGGCCGTGATCGTCGTGTCGTCGCTCGGCGCCCCGGTTCCGAAAGCGGTCGACCCTCCGGTCACGAAGACGCGGAAGGTGTCCTTCGGCTTCGGGAAGACGAGGTCGGTGGGATGGCGGAACTGCTGCGCGTTGATGTGCGCGCAGTCGTGATCGCCGGGGGAGGGCGCGACACCGACGAACGGGGTCGGCATGTTCGCGACGGCCCAGGTATAGCCGTCCATTTCGCGCTCGGCACGCGCGGGGTCATCGTAGGCGAGCGCCATCTCGGCCCGCTTCTCTCCGGCGACCCCTCCGACCGTTTCGCTCTTCGCAAAGGAGTCGATTCGCTCCCGCGGTCCCGCGAGGGCCTTGCGGCTTCCCGCCCAGAACCCGGCGAAGGCCATGCCGACGCTCGAGAGGAGGAGAAGGACGAAAAGGGGGGTCTTGGAGCCCATGGAGGGGATCTGGAAAGAATGTCCGGGTGGGGAAGCGTTTACCGGGCTTGTGTATGGAATGGGAACCGGTAGCGCAATGGCGCGGAGCGGGATAGGGTCGAAACGCTTGGTGTCCCGCTCCCCCTTCTCGCAGAGGTGGAGCATTCTTCGAGGGGGAACGAATTGCACCGCTATTGGAACAGCCTGGTTCGCCCGGCCTGTGAGGCTCTCGGGGCCAAAACGATCGTCGAGATCGGCGCCGCCGCCGGTCTACATACTGAGCTCGTCCTCGCGTTCTGCGAGGAATCCGGAGCACGCCTCGAGATCATCGATCCGGTCCCGGTCGGAAAGGCGAACGAACTCGCGCCGCTGCTCGCAAAGCACGCGACGATCCACGAGACGACGAGTCACGAGGCCCTGCCCGGAATCTCGGGGGACGTCTTCCTCGTCGACGGCGACCACAACTGGTTCACCGTCTACCACGACCTGCGCTTGATCGAGCAACGCGCTCGGGAATGCGGAGGGCGCATGCCGCTCATCTTCGGCCACGACGTCGGTTGGCCCTATGGCCGACGAGATCTCTACTATGCGCCCGAGCGTGTCCCGGAGGAACACCGCCAACCCTTCGCTCGACGCGGCATGGTGATGGGGTCGAGTGAACTCGCGTTGGAAGGGGGCTTCAACTACCGCCACGAGAACGCGCTCCACGAAGGTGGACCGAAGAACGGCGTCTTGACCGCATTCGAGGATTTCGTGAAAGAATCCGAAGTGGATTGGCGCTTCACGACGATGCCGATCTTCCACGGCCTCGCGATTCTCTACCACGAACCGAGCCTTCCGGAAGGTTCGCTCGAGAAGCTCGAGGCACTCTTCGAACTATCGCCCGCCGCGCGACGGATGCTCGAGGACGTCGAAGAGGAGCGCATGATCCTCGTCTGCGAGCTCGTCGAGACGTACCGCCGACTCGGCGGCCGACCGGGGAAGCGCACGGCAAAGCTCGTACGGATCTTGAAGCGAGTGCTGGGGACTTACCCTGGGTGATGCCCGGTTAGTCCGCACCCGCCGTTTCCGGCACCCGAACCACCTCCATCAGCACCGCGACGCCCTTCTCCCCCGTGCCGGGGAGTTCGACCCGGAACGGGGAGAGGTAGCGCCAGACCACGTCGCCCGCAGGGGTCACTTCGAAGGCGCGACCCGAGAGGGATTCGGTGATCAGGGTGTTGCCGTTCGCGAGGCGTTGGTTGGAGCCGCAGAGTTCGCTCTTGAACCCGTTTTCCTCGTCCCCGTCGTACTCCCAGGCGATCTTCTGCGTGAACGGGTCGAGTTCGATCACGCGCGAGTAGCCGTCGGGCGCCATGTTGTCGAAGACGAGCATGCGGCCGTCTTCGAGGAGAGTCGGCTGGTGCTGGCGATGCCAGAGCCCGGTCAGCGCGAACAGCACCTCGGGCTTCTCCCCCTCCGCCGGCGGACCGACGATCGCGATCGTGTCGAGTCCCCACAGCGAGACGAGCACGTTGCCCTTTGCGAAGAGAGGTGAGAGCGAGGCGAGGTGGCCGTCGAAGACCTCGATCGTGTTCGTGTGGAAGAGGTCCGCGCGTTCGGTGGGGTCGAGGGTTTCGAGCAGCGAGGCGTAGGGGGAACGTTCGATCGCCTCGAGGAGCGAGTCTTCCGCCAGGACCTTGCCGTCCGGAGAGATGCGCGTGACGAAGTCCTCGAAGACGGGGATCGTCGGGTGGATGCGCGGCACCACATGGACGTCGTGGCGCAGCGTCCAGATCGTGCCGTCGTCCGCGATCTCGAGGTCGTGGTGGTAGCCGCCCAGGAGGCTCCAGCGGAGCTTCGAATCGTGGTCGATCTCGAGGATCGCGGTGCGGTCGAAGATCACGACGAGGCCGCCGTCGGGGAGCAAGGCCGCGCGCCGGAAGTAACGCGTGCCGAAGCTGCCGTCAGGGGTGAAGTCCGGCGAGGGTGGCACGTCCTTGAACTCGAAGTGCCAGCGGTGCAGCTCCTTGCCCTCGAGGTCGGTCAGGAGCACGGTCGGTTCGTGGGCGCTCACGACGAGGTTCCATCCAGGCTGCGTGTGCTCCTCGTCGAAGACGGTCACACCGAACTCGTCACTCTGGGCTCCGTAGCTCTGGCTGTATCCGAGGGCGCCGAGGTCCTGGGTGATTTCCGCCTCGCGCTCGTTCGTCGGGACCCACCAGCCTGTCTTCATCGGACCCTCGGCTCCAGGCCCCTTGGGCGCGGCCGGAGCGCTCTTGCCTGCGAGCGATTGCAGCAGCGTGTACGGAAAGAGTTTCCGCTTCGCGCACAGGAACCCGTATCCGAATCCGAGGACCAGGAGGAGGAGGGAAAGGAGGAGCTTCGCGGGCGTCGACTTCATGGGAGGCGCAGCGCGAGAGGGTAGCATTCGCGCGCGCAGGGTACTGTCGCCCTTCCGGCCGCTTTCCCGTAGGATTCTGCGCCACCACGTCCCGGAGACTCTCTTCCCATGACCGCCCCCTTCGTTCCGCTCGTCGACCTCAAGGCCCAGTACGCGTCCATCCGAGACGAAGTGGACCGCGCGGCCCTCGGCACCTTCGCGCGCTGCGACTTCATCCTCGGCGAGGCGGTCGGTCGCTTCGAGAGCGAGTTCGCCGCCTTCTGCAACGCCAAGCACGCCCTCGGCGTCGCGAGCGGAACCGATGCGCTGCACCTCGCCTGCCGCGCGTTGGGCATCGGACCTGGAGACGAGGTCATCGTGCCGGCCTTCACCTTCATCGCCTCGGCCCTCGGGGTGACCCTTGCCGGCGCGAAGCCCGTGCTCGTCGACGTCGATCCGAAGACCGCGCTCCTCGATCCCGCGAAGATCGAAGCGGCGATCACGGACAGGACCAAGGCGATCCTTCCCGTCCACCTGTACGGACAATGCGCGGACATGGACGCGATCTGCGAGATCGCGAACCGTCACGACCTCCCGGTGATCGAGGACGCCGCCCAGGCCCACGGTGCCGAGTACAAGGGACGCCGTGCGGGGTCCATCGGCACGGTCGGCTGCTTCAGCTTCTATCCGGGCAAGAACCTCGGCGCTTACGGAGACGGCGGTGGGGTCGTGACCAGCGACGACGGGGTCTTCGAGGAGCTGCGGCTCCTGCGCAACTGGGGCTCGACGAAGAAGTACCACCACGAGCAGATGGGGCTGAACAGTCGCCTCGATACGGTCCAGGCGGGCATCCTCTCGGTCAAGCTCGCGCGCCTCGACGGATGGAACCAGCGCAGGCGCGAACTCGCCGCGATGTACGACGAGGCGCTCGGCGGAATCGACGGGGTCGAGCTCACCCAGACCGATCCCGGGTCGGTCTACCACCTATACGTCGTGCGTATGAAGAACCGCGATGCGGCTCTCGAAGCGCTGCACGCCGCGGACATCGGCGCGGGACTGCACTACCCATTCGCGGTCCATCAGCTCGGCGCCTACGCCTGGCTCGGTCACGAAACGGGCAGCTTCCCGGTCTCCGAAGACTGGGCCGCGCGCTGCCTGAGCCTGCCGATCTACGCCGAGATGCCGGAGGACGCCGTGGAGCGTTCCGCCGCCGTGCTGGGGGGCCTCTCGTGATTCGCGTCGGACTCGTCGGCGTCGGTCACTGGGGTCCCAACGTCGTGCGCTCCTTCGAGAGCGGCGGGCGTGCCGAGGTGAAGTGGATCTGCGACCTCGACGACGCGGCCCTCGCGCGCATGGCGGGGCGCCACTCGGGCAAGACCACGAAGGACTTCTCCGATCTCCTCGGCGACTCGGACATCGATGCGATCGCGATCGCGACGCCCGTGCCGACGCACTTCAAGCTGGCCACCGCTGCGCTCGAGGCCGGCAAGCACGTGCTCTGCGAGAAACCCCTGACCTGGACCGCGGACGAGTGCCGCCAGCTCATCGCGACGGCCGAGAAGCACGACCGGCGCCTGATGGTCGGCCACGTCTTCGAATACAACGCGTCGATCCGGGCCCTCAAGGACCTGATCGACAGCGGCGAGCTGGGCGAGATCCAGTACATGAGCTTCGCTCGCACGAACCTCGGACCCGTGCGGACCGATGTGAACGCGCTCTGGGATCTGGCGAGCCACGACATCTCGATCATGAACTACTTCCTGGGGGCGTCGCCCCTGGATGTGACCGCGCGCGGGCACGCGTGGTTGAACGAGGGCATCGAGGACGCGGTCTTCGCAACCTTCCGCTTCGCCACCGGTGCGCTCGCCCATGTCGAGGTGTCCTGGCTGAACCCCCGCAAGGTGCGCCTGATCACCGTCGTCGGCGACAAGAAGATGGCCGTCTGGGACGACCTCGCGCTGCAACATCCGATCCAGGTTTTCGATCGCCACGTCGAGCTGCCTGAGGTGACGGGGACCTTCCTCGAGCACAAGACCGCGGTCGTCGACGGAGGCGTGTTCCTGCCGAGCGTGAGGCTGAATCAGCCGCTCGCGGCCGAGTGCGACCACTTCCTCGACTGCGTCGAGAACGGCACGCGCCCGCAGACCGATGGGGAGAACGGCCTGCGCGTGGTGCTCGCGCTCGAGGCGGCGACGAAGAGCATGGCGGAAGGCAGCATCGTGACCCCGATCCCGGACGCCTGAGATGGGGGGAGGCCGCGCGCCGGTGCGACTCGGCGTCCTGGCGGCCGCCGGCGCCGGCCTGCGCGCCTGGCCGCGGACCGAGCACCTGCCGAAGGTGCTTTTCGAGGTGGGTGGGCGGACGCTCCTGGAACGGGCGCTCGAACGGATGGAGCGCGAGCTCGGGCTCGAGGAGGCGTTGGTCCTGGTCGGCTACCTCGGCGATGAGGTGCGCGCATTCCTCGGGGAGCGCCGGGACGCCGGGATGCCCGTGCGCTGCATCGAGGTCGATCGGCCCGAGCAGGGTCTCGCCGCGGGGCTCCTCTCGATTCGCGACGAGCTGACCGAGCCCTTCGCGGTGCTGCTCGGAGACGAGTTTCACCTCGGCGCGGATTGGGAGAAGCTGCGCGGGCTCGATCCGGGCTGGGATGCGGTGCTCTGTGTGCTGCCCGGGGCCGACCTCGAAACCCTCCAGAAGAACTACGCGGTGCGGGAGGAGGAGGGGCGCGTGCTCGAGGTGGAGGAAAAGCCGGACGTCGGGAGGGTGCGTGGGGGTACGGAGTGCGGGCTCGGGACCTTTCTCCTTCGTCCGTCGATCTTCGGCGCGATCGAGCGCACCTCGCCGAACGAGCGGACCGGGCGCGTGGAACTCGTCGACGCGATCGGAACCCTTGCCTCCGGGGGGGCGAAAGTGCGGGCCGTCCCGCTCGGCGGCGACTACGTGAACGTGAACTCCGTCGAGGATCTGAATCGGGCGAACTACATCGCCCGCTCCCACCTCTTCCCCGAAGCCAGGGTCAGCCTCGTGATCCCCGCCTGGAACGAGGCCGAATCGATTGCCGCTGTCGTGGACTCGTTCCGGCCGCTCGTGCACGAGGTGGTCGTTGCGGACAACCAGTCGACGGACGGCACGGGCGAGATCGCCCGCGCCCACGGTGCACGGGTGTCCTCGAAACCGCTCGCGGGATACGGTGATGCGCTGCGGCACGGATTCGAAGTCGCAGAGGGGGACATCCTCGTGGCGGTCGAGGCGGACCACTCGTTTCGGGCCAAGGATCTTCCGAAACTCCTCGAGTACCTGAAGGACGCCGACCTCGTGGTCGGCACTCGCACGACCCGGGAGCTCATCGAGCAGGGGGCGAACATGCGAGGTCCCGTGCGCTGGGCGAATGTCGCGTTCGGCAAGGGGATCGAGCTCCTGTGGTGGAACCAGGAGCCGCGCTTCACCGACGTGGGCTGCACCTACCGCGCGATCTGGCGTGATGCGTACGAAAGGATCCGTCCGCGCCTGCGCGCGGACGGTCCCGAGTTCGCCCCCGAGATGGTGGTCGAGGTCCTGCGCGAGCACCGCCGTGTGATCGAAGTACCGGTCTCGTACCACCGCCGCCTCGGGGGAGCCTCGAAGCATTCGGGAGACCTGCTCTCCCTGGCCCGAACCGCGTCCCGTATGCTCGCCCTCATCCTCCGCCGGCGCTTCTCTTCCTGAGGCTGCGACGGCCCCTCCAGAACCCAGCCACGATGAGTGAAGCGAGTCCCGAGCCCACTTCCCCCGCGCCCAAGCAGCGCCGCGTCGGACCGCTGCGAGGCCTCGCGATCTCGCTCGCCGCGTTCGCGGCGATGCTCGTGATCGGTGAAGTCGGGCTGCGCGTCACGAACTACCGCCAGCGCGTCTTCGACCAGGTGATCGAGGAGCAGATCGGTTATTGGGCCGGGTTCGCGGGCACGGATCTGTTCATGGAAGTTCCCGATCCGGTCCGGCGCTACACGGTGCGTCCCGGGGCGCGTGTTCAAGTCGGCGACTGGGTCTTCCGCGGTTCGAAGCAGCGCACCCGCGGAGAGGACATCCCCCCCGAGAAGGCCCCCGATGAGCGCCGCATGCTCTGCCTCGGCGACTCCTTCGCGTTCGGGCTGTGGTGCGACGAGGAGGAGACCTTGATCGGCCACCTCGTCCGGCTCGCGAATGAGCGTGAACGCGAACTCGGTTCGGGAATCACTTGGCGCGCGATCGATACGGGCGTCCCTGGATACAACACCGAACAACAGCTCGCCGCCCTCGAGCAGGACGGGCTCGCGCTCGACCCCGACGTCGTCGTCCTCTACTACAACACGAACGACATCGACACCAACGCGCTCATGTACGACGAGGAGTTCGGGGTCATGCGGCGCGATTACATGCCGATTCCGGTTCCCCTCAAGCGCATTCTCTGGAAGAGCTACCTCTACGGCTGGATCGAGCGCCGCTACCGCCTGGCACTCGAGAGCGGCGACGTGCCTCCGCACCTGAACCCGCGCGTTCCATCCTCGTTCGTGCGCGAAGACAGCCAGGAAAGGACAAGAGATGCGCTCGAACGGATCGCTGAGATCTGCCGCGACCGAGGCATCCCGCTCTTCTTCGTCGATCAGCCGCTGCTCACCTGGCAGGGTGACATGCAGAATCCGAACTGGGACGCCCTCGGCCTCTACGAATGGGGTGAGAAGGTGCGCGGCGAACTCGCCATCCCCGGTGTCGGACTCCTCGGTCTCTTCCGCGGTTGGCTCGACGGCGTCGACCGCACCGCTGAGGGGGCGCCGATCGAATTCCTCTGGGACACGGTTTGCGCCGACCAGGCTCTCCAGGCCGCCGTCGACTGGGCACGCGCCCGGGCAGCGGAACGGGGAGATTCCTTCGAGGCACTCTCCGTCGACGAACAGCGCGCCCTACTCGCCCGCTACTTCCAGGAGGGCGGCACGCTCCCCGCCCATCCTGACTTTCACATGACGGGCGAGGGCTACAGGCTCATCGCGAACGTCGCCTATGCGGCGATGCGCGACGCCGGGATCCTGCCGTGACCTGGGAGAGCGTCTCGCAGTTCACCCCATCTCGTCCAGCGCATCGCAGAGCTGCGACCAGCGCTGCTCGACGGAGCCCGTGAAGCCGATCGACAGCCGCAGCAGCCCGGGCGATATGCCGGCCGCGCGCTGCTCCTCTTCGCTGAGTTCGCTCGAGGTCGAGGCCGCCGAGCAGCTCATCAGCGTGTCGAAGAAGCCGAGGCTGACCGCCATGTATCCGAAGCGGTCCTTGTTCTGGAGGATCTCCATGAGCTGCGAAGCCCGTTCGGTGGTGCCCATGTCGATGCAGAGGATCCCCCCGTGTCCATACCCGTCATTGCGGATCCGCTCGAGGACGGAGTGATCCGTGTGGGATTCGAGGCCCGGGTACACGACCGGGACACCTCGCTCGGCGAGGCGCTCCGCGAAGAGCATCGTGCGCCGGCTGTGCTCGCTGACCCGCAGGCCGAGGTGTGGAATGCGCATGCTGATCTCGTACGCGATGCGCGGGTCCATCGTCGGCCCGAGCAGCATCAAGGAGCCCATGTGTAGGTCCATCAGGCTCTGGATGAACTCCATCGGCCCGACGACCGTGCCGGCGATCGCATCCGAGGCTCCGTTGATGAACTTCGTCAGGCTGTGCACGACGATGTCGGCTCCGAGCTGGATCGGCGAGACGATCAGCGGCGTGAACGTGTTGTCGACCACCAGCTTCGCGCCGGCGGAGTGGGCGAGGTCGGCGAGACGGGGGATGTCGGCGACCCGCAGCGTCGGGTTCGACATCGTCTCGGCATAGAGCACCTTGGCTCCGTCCGCGAGCGCCGTCTCGACCGCTGCGAGGTCCGTCACGTCGACGAAGGTCGTCTGGATCCCGGTCTTCGCGGGCAGGAATTCCTTGAGGAGCGCAAACGTTCCGCCGTACACCGTTCCGCTCGCGACCACGCGATCTCCCGAGTTGCAAAGCTGCAGGATCGTCGCGGCGATCGCGCTCATCCCGCTCGCCGTGCAGTACCCCGCTTCGGCGCCCTCGAGTGCGGCGAGTTGGCGCCCCAGCACGTACACGGTCGGGTTGAAGTGTCGGCCATAGAGGTAACACCCGCCCTCGTCCGGCCCGCGCTGGCCGTGGAAGATTTGGGGCATCGTGTCGGCGTCGAGCACGGTGAAGGTGGTGCTCGTCTCGATGGACATGTTCACGCCACCGTGCTCACCGAACTCGTGGCGCATGCGGGCGAGGGACTCGATGGGATCGAATTTCTTCATGGGGTCGAATGGGGGGCTCGGGAGGGCGGCAGAGTGAACCAC
>DRLC01000261.1 GCA_011053145.1 Planctomycetota bacterium
GGGGAAGGTGGAGGGGATGTGCTCGGCGGCCACCTGGGTGGAGGGGGGGGCGGCGGAGAGGGCGCGGGAGGCGGCGCTGGTGAGGATGCCTTCGAGTTCGAGCAGGCCGCCGGGCCAGCCGTACCCTTTAAAGGGGGCGGTGAGAGCGGGGGCGGCGGTGAGGGATAGGCCGAGGTCGCGCCCGATTCGTTCGAGGATGCGGGGCACCAGGTCGTCGAGATCGTCGGTTCGCTCGGCGAGGGAGGGAACGCGGATCTTGAGGACGTTGAGCCGGTAGAGGAGCTCCTCGCGGAACTCGCCCGCCTCGACCTGGGCCTCGAGGTCTCGGGAGGTCGAGGCGATCACCCGCGGAAGCGGGGACTGGACGCCGACGGGACTGCGCTCGAGGGCGAGGAGGAGCTCGTCCTGCGCTCGCGGGTCGAGGTGGGCGACCTCGCCGAGGAAGAGGGTGCCCCCAGGGGCCTGTTCGAGCAGGTGTTCGATGCTCGGCCGGGTGCGGGCGCCCGCGCTGAAGCGAGTACAGGGGATCGAGAGGAACGCGGATTGCGCGGAGGAACGCGTCGAGATGGCGTGGATGGCTCGCGCGGCGAGGGCGGCTTCGCGGGCCACGGGACTCTCGAGGAGGACCGTCGTCCTGGCGGTCCCGGCAACGCGCTCGATCTGCACCCGAAGGCGTTTCGAGGCTTCGGAGGGGCCGAAGAGGAGGGAGTCCTCGGCGTCGAGACGGACCCGGGGCTTGGACATGCCCCGATTCCATGCTGCGGAAGGCCCGCGTGCAATGAAGAACGGGGGGGAGCCGGCCGACCCATGCGTCGACCGGCTCCCGGGGAGTTGACCCGCGGCCCTCCTCGTGGAGGGCTGCATCGGACTCGGGGTCAGTTGTGGCGCTTCCAGTGGCCCTTGAACGCGCCGGCCTTGCGCTGAGGGGCGAGATCCCGGTAGCCACCGCGCAGGTCCACGAGGACCCGCGGGGCGTTGCCGCCGCGGCGCTTGCGCAGGATCTTGGCCTGGAAGGTGCCCTTGCCGGCACCATCGCCCTGCCACTTTCCGACCAGGCGGAAACGAGTTCCGGCGCGCGGGCCGTTGAGCAGGGTCGCGCGGCCGACCAGAACGCCCATCGGGGCTCCGGGGGCGGCCCGATCGATGCGCGCCTCGATCGCGTAGACGTCGATTCCGTTGGGGGTGACGAGCTTGCCGCGCAGGTGACCTGGGTTGCCCATCGCAGGACCGCGCCAGACGCCGGCGAGAGGACCGTGGTCGGGGCGCTGCTGGGTGGGGGGGGCTCCGCCGCCGGATTGCGCCGAGACGGCGGGCGTGGCGACGCCGAGCAGGAGGGCGAGCGGGAGTGCGAGAAGTGCTTTCGTGATGTTCATGGAAACCGTTTCGGGTCGGGGCCTCATGGCCGTTGCGTGGTGTCGCCGTCTGGAACCGCCGACCTCCGCGTTGGTTCTCTCCTCCCCGCCCAATTTTTCTGGAGCACGGGGGCGCGGGCCCTCTCCGGGCGGGTTTCGGGGAAAAAGCAGGGGTGCGGGCTCATGCGGTCTCGATCGCCACCGAGAACAGGCCAGGAAGCACGAGAGTGCCTCCACCTCAACCTCAAGCGAACGAACTAACCTCAACCGGTATCCAAGGAGAAGACATGGGTCTTCGAGTCAACACCAACATCAGCTCAATTGCGGCTCAGAGGCAGCTTGCTGCCGTCTCGAATCGACTGAGTGACAACTACCAGCGCCTGGCGTCCGGTATGCGGATCGCCTCGGCGGCCGACGACCCCGCGGGTCTCGGCATCTCCGAGCGCATGCGCGCTCAACTCAAGTCGCTGGCCCAGGCCTCGCGAAACGGCCAGGACGGGGTCAGCCTCGTCCAGACCGCGGAAGGGGCACTCAACGAAGCGAACGCCAACCTGACCCGGATGCGGGAACTGGCGATCGCGGCGGCGAACGGCACGCTCAACACGGGCGACCGTGCCACCCTCAACGCGGAGTTCACCGCTCTCACCGAGGAGATCGACCGTCTCGCAACCTCCACGCAGTTCAACGGGGTCAGCCTGCTGAACAACGCCGGAGCGACGATCGACATCCAGATCGGGTCCGAGAAGGGGGAGGTCATCAGCCTCGCCCTCGCGGACACGACCCTGGCCGGTCTGAACCTGACCGGGAGCAGCTTCGACATCACCACGGTGACGAACGCGACCAACCTTCTCTCCACGATCGATGCCGCCATCGACACGCTCACGACCACGCGGGGTGCGCTCGGCGCGTCTCAGAACCGACTCCAGACCGCGATCCGGAGTCTCGGCAACGCGGAGGAGAACCTCTCCGCCGCGGAGAGTCGGATCCGGGACGTGGACGTCGCACTCGAGACCGCGGACCTGACCAGGAACACGATCCTGCAACAGGCCGCCGTCTCGGTTCTTTCCCAGGCGAACCTGCAACCGCAAATCGCCCTGTCCTTGCTGCAAGGGTAATAGCGAATACCGGCCGTTAGGCCGATCGCTGAGGGGGGGGGCCGTCCCCCGGGACGGTCCCCCTGTTTAGCGCCCCGCTCTCTGACAACTCGACTCCAAGCACGCGACCGTGCAGCGCCGGAGAAGGCGTCGCGGTTGTTGCTGTGACCACAAACGCATACCTCGGACCACGCCCCTCGCGGGGACCGAGGCATCTCGCCCCGTGCCAGGGGCGGGTCACCAAGAGTACGTATCGGTGGATGCCCTCCTCCGTGCCCCCTCTCGAGCCATCCGGCAAGAGAGGGATGAGAAGGGCAGGAACCGTGCGTGCGCCCCACCCGCTGTCCACGATCGTGGCGGCGGATATCCGGTCAGATATCTGACACCAATCCAAAGGAAACGAAGACAATGGGACTTCGAGTCAACAGCAACATCTATTCGCTGAACGCGCAGCGCAACCTGGGCAACGTCTCAGAGCGCCTCGCTGGTAACTTCTCCCGGCTGTCGTCCGGCCTCCGCATCTCGAGCGCGGCCGACGACGCCGCCGGTCTCGGCATTTCCGAGCGCATGCGCGCTCAGATCCGGTCGCTGAACCAGGCCGGCCGCAACGCCCAGGACGGGATCTCCGTCGTCCAAACCGCTGAGGGTTCCCTCAGCGAGGTGAACGGCAACCTCACCCGGATGCGCGAGCTCGCCGTCCAGGCCGCGAACGGCACGATCACCACGGGTGACCGCGCGGTGCTCGACACCGAGTTCCAGGCCCTGATCACCGAGATCGACCGCGTGGCGACCCAGACGAGCTTCAACGGCGTCAAGCTGTTCGACGGCTCGACGACCTCGCTCAACATCCAGGTCGGCACCAAGAGTGGCGAGACGATCGCCCTCAGCCTCACGGACGTCACCAAGTCCGGCCTCGACCTGACGAGCTCGAGCTTCGACGTCACGACCGTGACGAACGCCTCCAACGCGCTCGCCGTGATCGACACCGCGATCGATTCCGTCTCGACCTTCCGCGGCGACCTGGGCGCGACCCAGAACCGTCTCTCCTCGACCGCTCGCAGCATCCAGGCGACGACCGAGAACCTCTCCGCCGCCGAGTCGCGCATCCGCGACGTGGACGTGGCCAAGGAGACCGCGGACCTCACGCGGAACTCGATCCTGCAGCAGGCGGCTCTTTCCGTGCTGTCTCAGGCCAACACGCAGCCGCAGATCGCTCTCTCCCTCCTCGGGTAGTCGAACGATCTAGAGATCGCCGGGCCGTCCCGGCAGGGGGCCCCTAGGGGTCTCTGAAGGAGAGGAGCCTCGCCGGTTCAGACCGGCGGGGCTCCTTGCCGCTTCCCGGTTCCCGGACGGAAGAGAATTGCCGCCGGGTGGAACCCTTTTCCACACCGAAATCGCGAGGGAACGCTCACCCGTCCCCGAGCCCCATCCGATAACGAGCCTGGAGTTTCCGATCCGGAACAAGGGGAACACGCACTATGACGATCACATTCGGAGGACTCGCGACTGGAATCGACACCAACGCGATCATCACGCAGCTCGTTGCGCTTCAGCGCAGGCCGATTCAGATCCTCCAGGGTCAGCGCGCCGAACAGAACGCCAAGCTGAACCTCCTCGGCACCCTCGAGGGGCTCGTCAACGACCTCCAGAGCAAGGCGCAGGACCTGTCGTCTTCGAGCGCGTTCCTCGCCTACGACCTTCAGGTCGGCACGGAAGGGGTCGCGGACTTCACCGTGACGGGGGATGCGACGGCCGGCGGTCACCAGCTCAAGGTCTTCTCTCTGGCCTCGCAGGACCGCTATTCGTACGACGGGGTCGCGGATCCGGCGGCCACGGGGCTCGGCGGAGGGACGATCACCTTCGACTACTACGACACCGACACCGAGACGGTCGTCAGCCACACCGTAACCGTCACCGCGGGGACCGACAGCCTCAACGATGTCGCAAGCGCCATCAACAACCAGGCCGGTGACGCGGTCGAGGCATCCGTGATCAACACGGGCACCAGCGCGAACCCGTCCTATGAACTCGTCCTGAGCGGCAAGGACACGGGACAGGACTACGCGATCCAGAACCTGACGGTCACGGGGATCGGACTGACGGGGCAGACGCAGCTCAATGCGGCCACCAACGCGAAGGTGGAGCTCGACGGGCTGACGGTGGAGCGCTCGACCAACGTGTTCTCCGACGTCCTGACCGGGGTTTCGTTCACCGTGACCCAGGCCGATGCGGCGAACCCGCCAACGACCAGCTTCACGATCGAATCGGACACGCAGGGCATCAAGGACAACCTCAAGGAATTCGCGGACGCCTACAACAAGGTCATCGACTTCATCAACGGTCAGGAGTCCTACAGCGAGGAGGCGGGAACCGGTGGCCTGCTGTTCGGAGACACCGCCTTGCAGACGATTCGGTCCACGATCAAGAGCGCGATCTTCGATGTGGACGCGGCAACGCTCGCCGCGATCCAGGATCCGAACTCGGGCGTGACCACGGTCAGCCTCTCCGGGATCACGATCGACTCCGACGGTCGCATGACCCTCGACGACACGAAGATCGACGCCGCGATTTCGTCGGACCTCGGGAAGTTCGCGGACCTCTTCATCAAGGACGCGGGAGATCCCGACTCCACGACGGGGGATGGAGCCTTCGTCCGTCTCGACGAAGAGCTGGACAAGATCCTCAAGGATCACCTCGCCGTGGACAGCAACGGCAACCCGCTCGTGAATCCCTCGACCGGCGAGCAGTTCCAGATCGACGGCCTGTTCAACCGCAGGAAGAACACGCTGAACGATCTGATCGGGGACATCGACGACCAGGTCACGCGCCTCGAGGACAACCTCGTCCGCTTCGAAGACAACCTCGTCCAGCGCTTCGCTTCCCTGGAGAAGCTGATCGGCAAGCTCAACGCGCAGAGCGCCTACCTCAATTCCGGCAACGCCTTCCCATCCTAGACCAACCGCCATGGATCCCCATTCCGCAGCCTCTGTCTACGAACAGAACACGTTCGAGAGCGCTCCGCCCCTGAAGATCGTGCACATGATGTACGAGGGGGCTCTGCGCTTCCTGGATCAAGCCGTCCAGTTCGACCCGCAGACTCAACCGACCGAGTTCAACGACCGCCTCAGCCAAGCCGATGCGGTCGTGAGCGAACTTCGGCTGAGCCTCGCTCCCGAGCATGCCCCGGACATCGCGGAGCACCTGAACGCACTCTACCTGTTCGTCGAAGGGCAGATCCGGGAAGCCTTCCTGGAGCGCACCGCCGAGCCGATTCCCGCCGCGCGGGACATCCTCGAAACACTCCTCGAGGGCTGGCGGGAGATCCAGCTCGAGGGCGAGGAACCGCAGGCGGGGAACTGACTTGGACCCCCGCATTCCCGCGCTCCGGGAGCTGGTCGGTGGATTGGAGTCCCTGCTGTCCTTGTTCGGCCGGGAGCAGGGGACGGACGAGGACTCGCTGGCTTCCACGTTTGCGTCCTGCGAGGAGGCCTTCGCCGCCCTCGTCGAGGCCGAACGAGAGAACTCGATTCCCGATCCCGAGGTGACCGAACTCCGCGAGCACGCGAAGCGGCTCCACGCGGTCGTGCTCGGGATGGCGACGAGCGAACTCGGGGTCGTCCGGGCGGAGATCGAGCGTCTCGGCGATATCCGGCGCCGGTTGAAGGGCTACGCGGCCCGCCCGGAGGACGGGCAGGAGGTCGCGGGGACCTCCTGCGACATGGCGGGATAGCCCGGGGCGGCGGAAGTATCGACACCTCCCGCCGATCGGATCGAGGAAGGGGCCGAAACGGGGTGTCTAGAAAATCGACACCTTCGGGCGGGGCAAAGGATTGCTCGGTGGGGTGTCGATGGATGCGACGCCCGCCGAGACGCCTCCGTGAGAGGTGCGTGCGGGCGTCCCCATGCCCACGAGAGTCTCCACGGTCGACCCGGTTGCCACCGGTCTGACGAGCGGCCCCGACCTGACCCGCTACGTGCTGGTCTGCCTCGGTCTCGTCGCGCTCGTCCTCTTTCTCGCCTGGTTCTTCCGCCGCTTCGTCGCCGAGAGCGTCAAGAGGCGTGCGGCGAAAAGGTCGCTGCGGGTCGTCGATGTTCTGCCGCTCGGAGGCAAACGCCGCCTTGCGGTGGTGCAGTGCTACGACCGGTGCTTCCTGATCGGGCTCGGAGAAAAGGAGGTCACTTCGATCGCCGAGTTGGACGAGCCGGAGCCCACGCCGCTCTCCACCGTGGCCGCGCGCCGGGATGTGGCCGCGGTCGAGGAACGGATCGAAGAGGAGGAGGTCGTGGTCCCGAAGGCGCAGTTCGCCGCGACACTCCGGGAGGCGCTGCGCGGGCCGAAGGAACTCCATCGCCCGCGTGAAAACGAAGAACCACGCTGGAAGCGGGGGGAAGGAATCCTCGGATGAGTTCCCTGCGCACGATCTTCGTCGCACTCTTTCTGCTGGTGTCCTCGGCTGCTTCGCCGCTGGCGGCCAGCCCGCTCCACCGTCCGGACCCGGCGGTGAACGCGCAGAGCGCGGCCGCAGGACCCGGCGACGTCGAGAAGCCGGGTGGGGACGCCGA
>DRLC01000262.1 GCA_011053145.1 Planctomycetota bacterium
AAGAGGAACGTACCGTCGGGTCGGGTCCGCACTTCGAACTCGTCGTCCCAGGTGCGGAAGGAGACATCGAGCAGGCCCTCCATGCGATCGAGGCTATCGGCCTCCGTTGCGTCCTGCGCGGTGCGGCGCAAGAGGACACGGATGTCCTGGACCGGGTAGCCCTCGGCGTCGACCACGACGCCGGCGATCGTGACCTCGCGGTCCAACACGAGCGGTTGGAGTCGGGTCTCCTGTTCTCCGGGCGCGACCTCCCGGTATGCCTCGGCGAAGCCCGCGGCTCGCACCGCGACCCCGTGCGAGATATCGGAGCGAAGGCCCGCGAGCTCGAAGGCTCCGGTCGTGTCCGTGGTCGCCGTCGCAGCGTCGAGGGAAGCGATGTCGGGGAGCGTGTGGTAGTAGCCTTCGGCGTGGACGGTGGCTCCGGCGACCGGGCGACCCCCGGCGTCGACCACGGTGCCTCGGATGCGTTGCTCGGGCACGAGGCTCACCTCGATCCAGGGGGTCCCGGTGCCGCGGATCGCGCCCCCCTCGACGAGCGGATCGGGGATGCGGTAGCTGCCGTCCGCGAGCACCTGCAGGTAACGCACCGTCGCGCCGTAGCCAGGCGCCCGGACCTGGACCTGTTCGGCGAACTCGCTCGCCGGGAACCGCGGGTGACGAAACGTTCCGTCGTCGGCGGTTGCGACCGCGTCGCTCTCGGAGAAGGTCCAGAAGCGGACTTCCGCCCCAGCTACGGGGAGACCCGTCGCGGCATCGCGGACGAGCCCGGACACTTCGAAGCCGCGGACGAGTTCGAGTTCGACCAGCGATTCGGTCCTCGCGGAGATCGAGGTTCCGAGCGGCCCCCCGACGAGCGGGCCCTGCCAGGCGACGACGCGCACCTCGCCCTCCTCGAGGGGCACCCGGACCGTACCGTCTTCGTCCGCGCGACGCAGGAGCGTCGAGGGGGGCTCGTCGAAGCCGAGATCGCGCGGGAAGAGTGTGAGCTCGACCTCGGCACCGGCCGCGGGGGCGCCCGTCCCCGCTTCGAGCAGGTGGATGAGGACCCAGCCGCGGGGGTCGCTCGGATCGTCCGGGGGCGCCGGTTCAGGAGGAGCAGCGAGGCTCCGGGCGATGGCGAGGGCGCCGGGCGCGGAGCGCCGGGCGGTGGTCGGGTCGGAGGGCGCTCCTCGGCCGGAGGGGGAGAGCAGCGGGGTACCAGCTCCCGGGGCTGGGGGGGCATCGACCCGGGTGCCGGCGAGCCGGAGTCCCCTCGGGGCTCGTTCGCGCAGCGGGACCGCGAAGAGAGAGCCGAGGAGGAAGAACGCCGGCAGGAGGACGAGTACGATCGGAAGCCTGGGTTCCGCGTCCCGTCCGCGTTTTGGCCCTGGAAGGTTCACCGGATGAACCGCTGAGGCCTCAGGAGTTTCCGCCGACCGGGCGCGGGTAGCGGATGCGCTTCCAGTCCTCGTCGTCCGGGTCGATGTACCAGCCGTTCTTCGTGCTGATCACGTCCCCGTAACGGAAGTTGTGGGGTGTCATCTTCCCGTTGACGGGCTGCCAAGCTACGCAGCCGCTGACGTTCATACAGCGGAAGTCCCGCGCCTCGGACTGAGGCGTGGTCAGGGACAGAAGGGCCAGGACGGAGAAGGCATGGAGGATGATCCTCTTCATGGGGAACCTCTTCGGGGTGCTTCCTTCCTCGGGGACGGGGAAGAACGCTCAGGTGGCCGCGTTGGTTTCGGCGCCTACGGTCGTCCGACAATCAGGGGGGCCGGACGAAGGAGGCGTCCGGGCGGCGCGCGAGAGCTTGGTGTCAAGGAACGGGAGCGAAGCGGGACTCCGCTCCAGCTACGACTTTCGACCCATACCGGGCAGCGGCTGGAGGCGGAGCCGAGGCCGGAGCAGGAAAAGGGTTCCGAGCGAGTCCTAAGTCGTTGTGGCACAAGCGCTTGCGCGGGTGTCTCGGGAAAGGTCCAGGGGACCCGTCGTGCCCGGCGGCGTAGGATGGGCGGATGCGCGCGGTGGTGTGCGAGTCGTACGGTGTCAGGGCCAATCCCTCCAGGTCCGAGGAACGGCCCGCGCCGTACGACTCGCGGGGAGAGAAGCCGCTCCTCGCCTACGTCCCGGGGATCGATGGGACCGGGGAGTTCTTGTTCGGGACGGCGGCGCGGCTCGAGCGCCACTTTCGTCTCGTTCGGTTTCGCTACACGAGCGAGGTGCGGGGGCCGCTCCTGGGGGATGGGTATGGAGCCCTCGCCGGGGACATCGGGGGGGCCCTCGGGGAGCTGGGGGGCGGCGACGGGGCGCTCCTGCTCGCCGAGTCCTTCGGGGTGGCCGTCGCGTTGCGGACCGCTCTCGACTGGCCCGATCGGGTGCGGGGTCTCGCGCTGGTGAACGGCTTCGCCCGCCACGGGCGTCCCATTCGACTCGGGATCGCGCGGGCCGTCGCCGCGCTGACCCCGGACGCGCTCTTTCGCCTGGGTCGCCGCTTCGCGGCGACCCGAGCCCTGTTCGGGCCGCGCCGTGACGCCGAGGCGGAGCAGGCCTTTCGCAGCCTCCCCGGGACCCCGTTCGGGGCGGCCTACCGGCGGCGGCTCGCGATGATCGCGCGCGTCGACCTCACGCCGAGGCTCGGCGAGATCCGCGTTCCCGTCGCGCTCTACGCCTCCGACCGGGACCGCGTCGTCCCCGCGCTGGCGCACGCTCGGCGGATGCAGGCCCTGCTTCCCGACGCCACCCTCACGACGATCGAGCGCGCCGGGCATCTGGTGCTCCCCCTCGCGGAGGAACCCTGGCCCGAGCGCCTGCTCGAACTCGCACGCCGCGCGGATGCGCGGACCTGAATCAGCCGGCGATTGCGGGAGCCCAGCCCTGAACGTGCAAGCGGGTGACGTAGTCGCCCATCATGAACGCGAACAGGATCAGGAGCCAATAGGTCCCTGCGATCGCGAAGACCCAGATCAGGCGGCTCGAGTACTTCACGTGCATGAAGAAGAGCACGACGAGCAGGGCCTTGAAGACGGCGATCGAGAGGGCGATCGGCGTGTTCCAGGCACCGAGGTCTTGGAACGCCACCCAGGTCGTCAAGGCGGTGAGGCCGAGGAGCGATCCGAAGATGGCGAAGTACGTCCGCAGGGGTGTGAGATGGCCGACCATGTCAGTGTCCGGCTCCCAGGTGACGACCGAGGAGGTAGAGCAGGGGGAAGAGGAAGATCCAGACGAGGTCCACGAAGTGCCAGTAGAGGCCGAGCACCTCGACGCCGATGTAGTTCTCCGGGCTGTAGCGACCGCGGAGCGCACGCACCGACACGAAGCCCATCAAGATGAGGCCGATCAGCATGTGCAGCGCGTGCATGCCGGTCATCGCGAAGTAGAGCCCGTAGAAGGTCAAGAGACCCTGGGGGGCGTCGGCGCCGGGATGCCAAGCGATGCCGGGCATGTGGCC
>DRLC01000263.1 GCA_011053145.1 Planctomycetota bacterium
CCTCGGACACGACCTTTCGCATGTCGTTGACGGTCCCGGGTCCAGAAGCCTGGACCCAGAGCTCCGGGGAGATGCGAACCAACAGCTCGCACCTCGTCTTGCCGTCCCGAACGTCTTCGTCGTACAGCGCATCGAACCCATCGACCTCTGTGGAGTCCATGAGCTGCGACCCGTAGAACTGCTCGGCGGTGTTGAATGCCTTCTTCCCGTTGTAGCTGATCTCCAGCCTCACCCCGCTCAGGAACGCCGTCCCGGATGCCTGGTAGCGTCCGGTGGCTTCCGACCTTCCCGGTCCCGGCTGGATGCCGGAACCGAGGTTGGCGTCGGTCAGTCCGGGCAGGCTTCTGGGCAGGAACGACTTCAGCCGCCGGTGGGACGGAAGGCGGACCTCTTCACGGCTGGCCGCCATGAGTCCGGCGAGCCCGCCCCCTTCTTCGGAGGTCCCCATCCCGACCGCGGCCATCGCCTGCTCGACGGCCGCGGTTCCGACTCGGGCGCTTCCCTCTCCCGCTTCGGGCCCCCCCCGTTTGGTTTTCTCCCCCGATCCGCAGGCCGCCACGGCCCCGAGCGCGAAGGCGAGCGCGCCGATCCGAATTGTGATCTTCGTCGTGTTCTTCATAGTGTGGACGTCGTCGTCTGCCGGCGACGCGGACGGGGGCCCCGCGGGCGGCCAGGAATCCGGGAAAAACGTCGCTCACTCTCCGACCGCTCGCTCCCCGCCCATGGAACGCCCCGACGAGAACGAGATCACACGCATCCTCGCCGCGGTCGAGGCAGGCGATGAGGGAGCCCAGGAGCTCCTCGCGCGGGCCGTCTACGCGGAACTCAAGGCCCTCGGGCGCTTCCACCTCCAGCGGGAGCGACGCGACCACACGCTGCAGCCGACGGCGATCGTCCACGAGGCGTTCGTCAAGCTGACGGGGCAACGCGAGGTCACCTGGCGCAGTCGAGCGCACTTCTTCGCGATCGCTGGGCACCTGATGCGGCGCATCCTCGTCGACGCAGCACGCGCCCGGGCGGCACGGATCCAGGGAGCCCTGCAACGTGAGCCGCTCACCGGTCTCCAGATCGAGGCCGAAGGCGTGGAGACCGACCTCGTCGCCCTCGACGAAGCACTCGATCAACTCGCGAAGGTCGATGCCCAGGCCGCCAAGGTGGTCGAACTGCGCTTCTTCGCCGACCAGACCCACGCCGAGGTGGCCGAAGCCCTCGGGATCAGTGAGCGTGGCGTGCGCAGGAGCTTTCAGTTCGCAAAAGCCTGGCTCTTCCGGTACCTCGACCGTGCCCCCTGAGGCGACGCGCTTCGAATCACTCTTCCGAGGGAAGCTCCTCGAGCAGCTTCAGCAGGCCTGCGTCGGAGTCCCAGGCGCCGGAATCGAGGAGTTCGCGGAGGTGCGCGGCCTCGCGATCGGCCGCGGCATGATCTCCGAGTGCGATCGAGGTCAGGGTCAGGAAAGCACAGCGGAAAGGATTGTCACGGGCCTCCGCACCGGCGCCCTCGAGTTCGGCGCGCGCCTCTTGGAACCGCTCCGCACGGTAGAGCGCCGCCCCGAGGACGACTCGCATCGCATCCCCCCCCGCTCGCTCGCGCAGCGCCGCCGAGGCTTGGCGGACCGCGACCGCGTAGTCCTCCGGCGACAGGCCCGGGTTCAGAGCCACGCGCCAGGCACGCGACGCCAGTTCCTCCGCATCGAGCCTGCGCGCCTTCGCGAGTTCGACCGCCCGCGCGCGCTCCTCCTCACCGAGCCTGGGGTCGGAGGCGATCGCGGCGAGGACGTCGTCTGTGAGCTGGAGTTTCCCGAAGAGCCGATCGACCTCGCGCTCCGCCGCACTCCCCCCATCCCACACCCGCACCTCCCCGTCCGCGCCCCCCGTGAAGAGCAGGCGCCCCGTCGGGCCGTATTCGACTCCATGGATGCCCGAGCGGTGGCCGTGTAGCGCGATCGTCTGCCTCCAACCCCGCGTCTCGAAGAGGCGCAGGAGACCCGCCTCGTCCCCGACCGCGAGCCGCTCGCCGTCCGGCGAGAAGGCCACGCCCAACACGCTGGAGGAGGTCTCGATCGGAGCGCACAGCGGAAGCAGACGTGCCGCACTCCACGGTTGAATCCGATGGTCCCGACCCGAGGTCACCAGGACGCGTCCATCCGGCGAGAAATCGACGCCGTACACGTCGAGGCGATGCTGTCCGACGCGCCCTGCGAGCAGCGAACCATCGGTTGCATCCCAGAGGGCGACCGCTCCTCCATAGTAGGTCACCGCAAGCCGCGTCCCGTCCGGCGAAAAGCACGCCGCGTAGGGACGCCAGCGATCCCACACCATCGGAAGCAGCAAGAGGGCTCCGGTCTTCGCATCGAAGACCCGCACGCCGAGGTCGTGGCACGTCGTCGCGATCCGCTTCCCCGCGGGGTCGAAGGTCGCGCAGCGCAGCGCATCCCCGTGCGCCAGTCGCAGGAGCTCCTCCCCCGTGCCCGCATCCCAAACGATCGCGCCCGTGCGGGTCCCGGCGGTCACGAAGACGTCCGCATCGGGCGCGAACTCCAAGGACCAGATCGTGCTCTCCCCCTGGACCGTGATCCTCCGGCGCACTTCGCCCGAGTCCAGGTCGTGGAGCTTGACGTATGCGGACCCGCCCGGCGTGTCCTTCGCGGCGGGACCCGCGGACGCGAGGGTGCGGCCATCGGCACTCGCCGAGACCGCATAGACCCAGGCGTCATGCGGCTCGAGCTTCCGCACTCCCTGGGTCTCCATCCGCCAACCGCGTACCCAGCCGTCCAGCCCTCCCGAGAGCACCCTTCGTCCGCCGTCCTCGATGGCGAGCGAAGTCACTGGGTCGGTCGCTCCGAGGAACACGCCGTCGGTCGTCCCCCTCGGAAGCCGGTGGATCTGGATCAGCTTGTCCCACCCCGCCGAGAGAACCGAGCGACCGTCGGCCGTGAAGCGCACGGCCTTCACGCTCTTGTGGTGGCGGTCTTCGAAGTAGGAAGAGGAGCCGGTTCGGCGGTCCAGGAGGAGCAAACGACCGTCCCAGGTCCCTGCGGCGAGCTCTTCCCCGTCCGGTGAGAACGCGAGGCACGTCAGGCGCTCGTCGAGTTCGAAGCGCTGGACGACGCGCCAGTCGGCGCTGTCGAAGATGAACACGCGACCGTCCCAGCCGCACGACGCAAGCCAGCGGCCATCATCCGAGAAGCGAACGTCCGAAACGTCCGAGCCGTGCTCGGCGAGCACGCGCGGCTCCCTTCCTCCCTCGAGATCCCAGAGACGCACGGTCCGATCGCTCGATCCCGAGACGAGCATCGTCCCGGAATGCGAGAACGAAAGCGCCTGGACGACGTCCCGGTGTCCGGTGAGTTCTCCCACTTCGTTGCCGTCGGCCAGCGACAGGAGCTTGATCGGTCCGTACCCACCGCGACCCGCATACCAGGATCCGCGAGCCGCCGCGACGAGCCCTCCGGTCGGGGCCACCGCCAGTCCGCGCACCGTGAAGTTCTGGCCGAGGTCGGCGGTCCAGAGGAGCTCACGCGTCGCGAGATCGAAAGCACGCACACTGCAATCGGTCCCGCCCGTCACGACCGCCGTTGCGTCCCGTGTGAGCGCCATCGACTCGATCCCCGTTCCGTTCTCGAGGAGCGGATCGCTCTGGTCGAGCCGCAGCCGCAGATGCGTCCACTCCCAACCGCGGAGGCGCGGCTCCGCCTGCTCTAGGCTCATCCTCGCGTTGACCACGTCCAATGCCATCAGCGACCCCTCGGCAGCCGCGAGGTTTGCGGCGTAGGCTTCGAAGCGGCTCCGCTCGAGCGCCTCTTCGGCGCTGCGCTGCAACCCTTGCGCTTCCCGCCGCAGCGCGCGCTCCCGCATCTGGCCCGAGATGGTCAGGACGACCCCGGCCACCAGGGTGAGGAAGATGCCGAGCACGCCCCCCACGAGTACGCGATTTCGTCGCGCGAACAGTCGGAACTGGTAGAGCATCGACGGTGGTCGCGCATGGACCGGCTCGTCCGAGAGGAACCGCCGGAGGTCTTCCGCCAACTGCGCCACGGACTCGTAGCGTCTCTCCGGCTCGCGCTCGATCGCCTTGCCCACGACCGCGGCGAGGTCGGGCGCCACCTCCGGCGCGGTTTCCGCCAAAGGGATCGGGTCTCGGTCACCCAGAATCCGAATCGCCTCGGGGAACGACTTTCCCCGCACGTCGAGCGGGAGCACTCCAGCGAGGAGCTGATACAGGATCACGCCCAGGCTGTAGACGTCGGTCTGCACGCTGAGCTTGTCCGACTCGCCGCGGAGCTGCTCCGGGCTCATGTAGGCCATCGTGCCGACAAGCTGACCGGCCTCGGTGCGACGAGACTCCACCTCGAGGTCCGCATTCACGGCGCGCGCGACTCCAAAATCGAGCACCTTGGGCTGTCCCGAATCCTCGACGAGCACATTGCCGGGTTTGAGGTCCCGGTGGATCACCCCGCGGTCATGCGCGTGCTGCACGGCGGCACAAACTCGGAGGAACAGCCGAACGATCGCCACGACCCCAAGGCCTTCCGACTCCACGAAATCGCGCAGCGCTTTCCCCTCGATCCGCTCCATCGCGAGGTAGGACTGCGGACCGAGTTCGGTCTCGACCGTGCCGGCACCGAAGATCCGCGCAATCCCTTCGTGCTTCAGCATCCCGAGCAGCTCTGCTTCTCCCTCGAAGCGGCGCCGCATCCCCTCGTCCGCGAGTTCCGGTCGCAAGAGCTTGAGCGCCACGGTACGCCGCGGTCTCTCCTGTCGCGCTTCGAAGACGAGCCCCATCCCTCCCCGGCCGATCAGTGCGAGGATCTCGTACTCCCCCACGGACCGCCCGATCCAAAAGGCTGCCGCCGGGTCCCCCGCCGAGCCCTCCAGGAATCCTCCAGCGCGGTTGTAGGAGGCGAGGAGCGAGTCCACTTCGGAACGCAGGACCCCGTCCCCCGCGCATTCCACATCGAGGAAAGCTGCCCTTTCCCCCTCCGGCTGCTGGAGCGCCGCGAGGAAGAGATCCCTCGCCCGCCCCAGCCCCGTGTCGGACTCGTCCGTTCCCGGCATCTCCCGACCTTATCCGATACGCGCCCGTACCGGCCCCCTCGGGACTGGGCGCCGTCGGAGCAGTTGCTCCGGCCCTATCCGGGCGAGATCGCAGTTCGTCCCGTCAGCAGGACGCTTCCCGATCCACGAAGTCCTCGAGAAGGCGATTTCTTCCGGCGGACTTCGTGCATGGCGTGCGCTCGCATCGAGGACACGAAACCCCTCCTCCAAGGCCCGACCATGATCCTCCTCTTCCTGACGCTCCAGGCCCTGTCCCAGGGACCGACCGCGACGCCCTGCGTCACCTCCCCGACTCCGAGCACGCGTGGAAAGATGGCTTTCGGCGATCTCGACGGGGACGGCAACGCCGATCTGTACCTGGCCCACCCCGCCGGAGGCCGACTCTTCCTGCATGTCGGGAGCGATGGCCTTTCCCCCGCCTCGGACGCCGTCGCACCGGTGGTGCCCGGTCAATCCGCGGAGTGGAAGGATGTGGACGGCGACGGTGACCTCGACCTGCTCGTCTGGGGAGCAGACCCTGGGCACCTGCTCGTGAACGATGCCGGCGCTCTCCGCGACGCGACCGCGGAAGCGGGGCTGGTGCATGGTGCAGGACCCGCAAGGAGCATCGATTGGGTCGACATGGATGGAGATGGGGCCGAGGACCTGCTCCTCTCGGTGGAGGCCGGGGTGCTCGTCTTCCGCAACCTGGGTCAAGCACAGTTCGAAAGGATGCCGTTCGCACCCCTTCGCTCCGGAAGTGGAGCGACCGCCCCGCTCACGGCGCCGAGTGCGAGCGCCATTCGCCCGCAGCGGGCGGACGCCACGAGGCCGGACGCCGGCTCGACGGCTCCTCGTCCGCTCCTGGATTCGAAGGCCCCGCACTCCGCGCGCCGATCCCTCGGTCCGGGGCCTGCTCCTTCCCCCACCACCGAAGACCTCCAGTTCGGCGGCTTGTGCGCCGCTCGCATCCGGGATGCGGTCACCGGCGCCTGTCTGCAGGCATCCACCGTGCCCACGCTCGGGATGCTCATGCCCCTCTCGAGCGACTTCTTCGTCAACGCCACGGGGAGCGTCGGGATCGGCACGACCCTCCCCACCGAGCGGCTGACCGTCAACGGCAACATCCTCGCCCAGGGCCAGCTCCAGTCCACCCTCCTCTTCCAACCCCCGCTGCTCGTCAGCTCCAACCTGCGCGTCCCCAACCTCAACGCCGACACGGTCGACGGGCTCCATGCCGCATCCTTCACCCAGCTCGGACAGTCCATCGACAGCAGCGAAATCGTCGACGGATCGATCGTCGACGCCGACATCTCCAGCTCCGCTCTGATCGACGGGAAGAAGGTCGATCCAGACTTCGGGGCGCGCGACGTCATCACCTCCGGGCGGCTCATGGTCGGCACCAACGTCCCCCTCGGGCGCGCGCGGGTCTCCGACGCCAAGCTGGGGCTCAATGCGAGCCATCTCGGGAGCGAAGACCTCGTCGTCGAGTCCTCCGACGCCTTCCTCGGGCTCGTCTCCGATGAAGTGGGCACCTTCGGTTCGGGTCTCACCCTGCGCGAGCTGAACGGCGGGCTCCTCAAGGATGCCTGGGCCCTCCTGCGCCAGACCTCCGCAGGGGGATCCGATCTTCGCTTCACCTACGGCAGCGATCCGCTCCCCGAACGCAACGCCCCCATCCTCACGATGGAGCGGAGCGGCAATGTCGGGATCGGCACGACGGCCCCGGTGACGCGGCTCAACATCGTCGGGGGCTCGGACGTGCAGCCGAACGGCGGGGGCGCGATCCAATTCGGAACGGACGCGGGTCAGAACATCGGGATCGACGAGAACGAGATCATGGCGCGCAGCGGTGGCGGCACCTCGACCTTGTACCTCAACAACAACGGTGGCAACGTCGCGGTCTCGGCCGGGGACCCGGGGGGGAACCTCGGCATCGGAACGTCGAACCCGACGGGGCGCTTGCACGTGGTGAGCAGCGCCGGCGGGGACGCAAGCGTGGTGCTACCCGCTGGCTCGATCTCGGCTTCGGAAACAGGGGAAGAACCGGGGCTCGCCTCGGCTTCCGGTCCGCGCGGAGGGGTCGATCTCGTGGCGACCCAGAAGACTGTTCTTTCGGCCAGCATCACGGTCCCGAGCGACGGGTACGTGATCGTCTTCGCAAGCCTGGACGTCCAAGGGGACCTGGTCCCGGCCAACTACTCGGCATTCCTCAAGATCCAGGAGAACACGGCGCCCACCACGAGCTGGCAGGCCGCGGCGAGCTTCGGTGCTACCGAACTGAAGAACATGTCCTGGACCACGGTCTTTCCTGCCACCGCGGGCACTCACCCCTACTTCATGCTCGGAACCGCTTCGGGCCTAGGCCCTAGGGTCCTCACGCGGAACATCCGAATGACCCTGCTCTTCGTTCCCACGGCCTACGGCGCCGTCAACTGAGGGGAAAGAGTCCGGTTCTTGGACTGCCTCGTGCGGAGCGCCGGAGCGCTTCGCACGGGGAGTCCTCCCCCAGAGGGACCGGAGGGAGACAACTTCCGTTGGCGGACTTCGGGAGAAGACTTCGCTCGCATTCCAGACGCGAAACCTTCCCCTGAGAACAAGCCATGATCTGCCTTCTGCTGACCCTCCAAGCCCTGTCCCAAGCACCGACACCCCCCTCCCCCAACGCCTCATCCTCCCTGCATGCTCCCGGGAGGATGGCCTTCGGCGATCTGGACGGGGACGGCTGTCTCGATTTGTACCTTGCCCATCGGGCAGGAGGCCACCTCTTCCTTCGAGGCCCGGGAGACGCCCTCTCTCCTGTGTCGACCGGGATCGCGCCACTCGTACCCGGTCGATTCGCGCAGTGGAAAGACGTGGACGATGACGGAGACCTCGACCTTCTCGTCTGGGGCGAGGATTCCGGGCATCTCCTCCTCAATGATGCGGCCGTGCTCCACGACGCAACCGTGGAAGCGGGACTTGTGGTCCCGGATGGGGAGCCCGTGGAGAGTATCGACTGGGTCGACATGGACGGGGACGGGGTCGAGGACATGCTCCTCTCCGTCGAGCGCGGAATCCTCGCCTTCCGCAATCTCGGGCAAGCGCGTTTCGAACGAATGCAGCTTACGCCGCTCACCCGGGTGGAAGACGCAGCCGCACCGCGAACATCGCCGACCGCGACCCCCTCGGCTTCCCGAAGTCCGGTGATGCCCGATCCGAACAGCGACAGCACGACGGCGAACCCTGTTTCCGGTTCCGGCACCAAGACTTCCAGGCGCCGTGCCCTCGGCTCCAAGTCCCCTCAGGTCGTCGCCGGCCCCGCGGGCACACAGGAGATGCAATCCGGGCTTCCTTGTGCAGCAGAACTCATGGATGCCCTCGTCGGAGGCTGCATCCAGGCATCCACGGTTCCGACACTCGGGATGCTCATGCCCCTCTCGAGCGACTTCTTCGTCAACGCC
>DRLC01000264.1 GCA_011053145.1 Planctomycetota bacterium
ATCGGGTCCCGCCGCTCGGGTTCCGGTGCCCCACGGGGGGCGCGCGGGTGCGACTACTGGCGCAAGTAGTCGACCACGAGGTTCACGTTCGGAGCCGGAATCGACTGGATGCCGGGGTCGTACGCGTTCGTGTCGACACGCACGTAGCCGCCGTTCACCGAGAGAACATCCACGACACCGGGCCCCTCGAAGGAGTTCGGCACCGCCAGGAACATGTAGGTCGGCGTGACCGTCACGGCCGCGCCGCCCCCCTGGAGCTTGATGATGCTCTTGCCGTTGATCGACAGGGGCTTGCCCGCGGAGAAGGTGCTGGTGATGTTCGTCAGCGCGGTTCGGTTCATCATGTTGTCGAACGCGATGTCCACCGGCACGCCGGTGAGCTGGTCCGAACCGACCGACACGAAGATCTTGAACTGGATGTCACGCAGGCGCGGGTTCGAGTTCAAGGAGGTGTCGAGCGGGATCCGCCCGATCGTACCGCTGGACATGCCGCAACCCGTCACGGCCCCTCCGACGTCCCCGGTGGGAACTCCGGTGAAGAGGTCGAGCTTGTTCTCGTGGGCGACGAAGAACTGCGGCTGCAGCTTGGCGGGATCGACCGCGATCGCCTTCGGGTTCTGGAACGTGAACGGCACGGTCCCGATCACGTCGTCGAAGCCCCAGCCGTTCACGCCGTCGGGCCCGGACTCGAACACCGAAACGGTGCCGTCCGCGTTCAGGATGAACGCGTAGTAGACCTGACGCGAAAAGGCCCAGGCTTGCATGCGCGGAACCGTCACGACCTCGAAGGGCGAACGCAACTGGTTGCGGATCAACTTGCGGGGCTCGAAGTTGAACGCCGAGAGCACGGTCATCGAACCGTCCCCCGTGTTGCACACGAGGATGTCCTCGTTGTCCTGGGTCCAGGCGATCCCGGTCGGGCCACGCCCGACGACGACGGTCTTGACGACCTGGTGGAAGGTCGCGCTCTTCGCGTCGATGTCGATGAACGAGACCTGGTCGGCGCGCTCGTTCGTCACGGCCAACATGTTCAGGTTCGGCGACATCGCCAGGGAGGTGGGATCGGGCAGCGTGATCCGGTCGAGCACCGTGAAACGGTTCGAGTTCAGGACCACGACCTCGCCGCGGGAGCGGTCCGCGACATACAGGAAGTTCCCGATCTGCTGGCGCACACCGTAGGGAACGCAAGCCGCGATGTTCTGCTGCGGCGGCGACGGCCCGACGAAGAACGCGTTCTGCTCCGGCGAGAGGAGCCCACCGGGGGGAATGCCGACCGACGGAACGCCGAGGGGGTTCGAACTCGGAGCCAGGAGGTTCGTGAGCCCGGGGCCGAGGGGCGGCGGCAGGGTCGTGTTGATCGAGGTCGGCTCCTGGGCGCCGATCAGCGGCGAGAGGCACAGCGGAGGGAAGATGAGCGGCGGCGGGTTCGGGTGCGGAGCCCAGGAGACGAGGTTGCCGGCGCCGAGTTCGGTCTTGAGGGTGAACACCGACACTCCGGGGGGCACCGCCTGGCTGGGGAGCAGGGTCGAGCTGCCCGCCGTCGCGATCGAGATGTTCTTGAGACCGGTCTGGGCGCAGATGTTCCCGCCACCGGACTGGCAACCGAAGGGCGAGCCGTTGTTGAAGGAGAGGTCGAGGGTGTTGCCGACCGCCATGTCCGTGACCGTCTCGATCACCGGCGAGGTGACGAGGATGTCGTTCAGGGAACTGTCCTTCGCGAGGCTGAATGGTCCCGAGGAACCGCCGTCCACGGTGCAGGTCCCCTGGGCGACGGGGGGAATCAGGATCGATCCCTGCACCGCGTAGTTCGGGTTGTTGAGCAGGTTCGTGTTCCCGCGCTTCGTCGGATCGAGGGGGTCATAGGAGGGGTTCCCGGGGCCCTGCCCGAAGCCGTTCAAGTCGATGACCGAGATGCCGCCCGAGCTACCACCCCGCCCGAGGTACACCGCATCCGGAAGGACGGGAGCGTTGACGAGGCCCGGGCCCTCGGCCGTCGTGAAACTCGAGTTCTGGCCGACGGTGTTCTTCAGCCCGGACAGGTCCTCGATCCGGTCCGGGTTGATCGTGATGTCCACCGTACTGAAGTCCGCGCAGGAGTTCGTCCCGAGGTCCGGACCGGATCCCGGGAAGTTGTAGAGCGGGCGGAGCTGGATGCGCGTCAGGTCGAAGACCGAGAAGGGCGAGACGCTGAACGGGACGTCGACCTTCGAGGTGGACGGCCCGAACTGAAGCTGAATGGCGGAGGACAGGACCGGCGTGGAACCGTCGTCGAGGCTACCGATCGAGAGGAACTGGATCGGTTCGGTGAAGGTGATCTCGATGTTCGTCTGCGGGTCGACACCGATTTCGCCGTCGCTCGGGATGATGACCGGGCTCTGGGAGGAACCGGCGACCAGAACCTCCGGGGGGATCGTGTCGTCGCCGACGGTCGAGGAGGCGACCCCCTCTTCCTCGAGGGCGCGACCCTTCACGTTCGTCGTCCCCTTGGTGATCTTCATCTGGATCTGGAAGCCGGTCGGGAAGGTCTCGTGGGTCGTCAGGTCGCCGTCGGAGTCGACGACGAAGACGAACACGTTCGGCGAGACGAGGACGTTCGCGCCGCTGAAGTCGGCTTCCGTTCCGGGATAACCGAGGCCGGGGGTTGCGCCGTTGATGACCTGGGCTTCGGGCTTGCCGTTGTTGAGCAGCACCCAGTCCTCCAGGAGGAGTTGGCCCGGATTGGCCGGATCCGGAGAACCGTAGGTCTTCCCGCCCACGAAACCGCGCCCGGGAACCGGGATGGTCTCCCCGGTCGCCGCGTTGACGCTGACGACCTGAATGTTGCCCACCAGGTTGTTGTCCACCCCCGAAGATGCAGCGCTGGAGAGCACCGAGTCCACCTTGATCGCCTGGTTGAAGCGCACATAGATGAAGTGGTTTCCGGGCGCGGCGTTCGGCAGTTCGGTGGAGTTCTTCCACTTCACCGGCGGAAGCACACCGTTCAACGGCGTCAGGTTCGCGAGCAGATCCCCGTAGTCGTTGATCTCGATCGTCGTCCCGGTCCCGATCCCGTTCGCGTCAGCGACTTGGATCGAGTAAGGAAGCAGCTTCCCGAAACCGTTCGAGGCCTCGATGATCCGGAAGGCTCCGGAACTCGAGCCCGCGATGCCCGAGGTCGAGCCGTTGCCGCAGGCGGCGAGGGAGAGAGCGGTGAAGCCCAGGAGGGCGTGGATGAACCGGTTGCTCATCGGGGAGTGTCAGGGGGTTGGGTGACGGGGGGAGGTCGGGGGACCGGGGGGCCGGGGAGGGCCTATCGAGAACGGTGCTGCCGCGGCAAGGGACCGCGACGGTGCGTTGGGGGACAAGCGCCGTGCCAGGCCGGACGCCCGCCCGCGCACTCGCAGCCTTACTCCTTGGGACTCATCGGGTTACGAAGGGCCGGCAGGGTTCCTCTCGGTCGAGGCTCCCAACGGGGCGCACGCTTTCGCCGACGGGCGTGCGCGATTGCGCACGGCCCCTCGGGCCCCACGTCCACCACCGTCTGAGATCGCATCGGGAGGAGAGAAGGCGTTCCGACGAGCGTCGGGCGGGTCGACGGACCCGCGCCGACAGTCTAGGGGGGGCCGGGGGGGTGTCAAGGAACCCGGAGGGGCCCCGGTGTGGGACCGGGAGCCGCGTCCGGGTATCCTCGGACGCGTGAGTGGCATGGACTCCATCGTCGATCGCTCCGCCTTCCAGGGGGCCGAGCTCGCCCGCGCGGCCCCGGCCCCCCGGGAGCGGGAGTACGAGAACATCCTGCGACCACGTTCCTTCCAGGAGTTCGTCGGCCAGGAGCGCCTCGTGGCCAACCTGGAGGTGGCCCTGCGGGCGGCCAAGGGCCGTGGCGAGGTCCTGGAGCACGTCCTGCTCTCCGGGCCCCCCGGCCTCGGAAAGACCTCCCTGGCGCGGATCCTGGGGCACGAGCTCGAGGCCACGGTCCAGACCACCTCCGGCCCGGCCCTCGAACGCCCGCGGGACCTGGTGGGGATCCTCACCCAGCTCTCCGAGGGCGATGTGCTGTTCATCGATGAAATCCACCGCACGCCGGCCGCGGTCGAGGAGTACCTCTACACCGCGATGGAGGATTTCTCGGTCGACTTCACGATCGACCAGGGGCCGAACGCCCGGGTGCTGCCGCTGCACCTCGAGCGCTTCACGCTGATCGGGGCCACGACCCGCGAGGGTCTGCTCTCCGCGCCCTTCCGCAACCGCTTCGGGATCCTCGAGCGCCTGGTCCCCTACCCCGCCGAGGACCTGACGACGATCCTCTACCGCTCCGCCGGCCTGCTCGGGATCGAACTCGACCCCGAGGCCGCCCGCACGATCTCCGAACGATCGCGCGGCACGCCTCGAATCGCGAACCGCTTCCTGCGGCGCGCCCGAGACCTCGCCCAGGTCGAAGGACAGAACCGCGTCAGCGCCGCGATCGCCGCCGACGCGATGGCGCGCATCGGCGTCGACGCGAACGGACTCGAGGACCTCGACCGCCGCATCCTGCAGACCCTCGTCGCCGCCGAGGGAGCCCCGGTGGGCCTGAAGACCATCGCCGCCTCGGTGGGCGAATCCGAGGACACGATCGAGGAGGTCTTCGAGCCGCACCTCCTGCGGCGCGGCTTCCTGCGCAAGACCGCCCGGGGACGCGAAATCACCTCGGCCGGTCGCCTCGCCCTCGGCGGTGACGGGCAGCAAGCCGACTCGCCGACCGCCCCCTAGCGAGAGCTTCGCGTTGCCCTCCCTGCGCTTCGAGCTGGTCGCCACGGCGACGGAATCCCGCGCCCGTGCCGGCGTTCTGCACACGGCCCACGGGGCCGTGCCGACGCCCCTCTTCATGCCGGTCGGAACGCGCGGGGCGGTGCGCGGAGTCCTTCCCACCGACCTCGCGGCGGCGGGCTCCCGGGTCCTGCTCGCGAACACGTTCCACCTCTCCCTGCGACCCGGCTCGGACATCGTCGAACGCATCGGCGGACTGCACGCGTTGATGGGCTGGGACGGGCCGATCCTGACCGACTCGGGGGGCTATCAGGTCTTCAGCCTCTCCGACCACACCGTCGTCGACGAGGACGGGGCGACGCTCCGTTCGCCGGTGGACGGGGCCAAGGTGCGGCTGACTCCGGAACGCGTGATGCGGATCCAGAGCGAGCTCGGCCCCGACATCGCGATGGCCTTCGACCACTGCCCCGCCGATCCACACGATCGCGAGCAGGTGGCACGCGCCACCGACCGCACACACCGCTGGCTCGAGCGCTGCGTGCGCGCCTGGCGCGAGGGGGATGCGCGTCACCCGACGATGAACCTGTTCGGGATCGTGCAGGGCGGCGCCTTCGATGACCTGCGCACCGAGTCGGTCGAAGCGACGCTCGAACACGACCTCCCCGGCTACGCGATCGGCGGCGTGAGCGTCGGTGAGGACCGCCCCGCGATGATGCGTGCGGTCGAGGTGGCCGCGCCTCTCCTCCCCGAGGACAAGCCGCGCTACCTGATGGGAGTCGGCACCCCCCTCGATTTCCTCGACGCGGTGGAGCGTGGCATCGACATGTTCGATTGCGTGACCCCCACGCGCCACGGCCGCAACCACCAGGCCTTCACCTCGCTCGGCCGCATCAACGTGCGCAACCAGTGTTGGCGCGAGGACACGAGCCCCCTCGACCCGGACTGCGACTGCATCGCCTGCACCCGCTTCCACCGCGCCTCGCTGCGCTACCTCTGCACCTCCGGCGAGATGCTCGGGGGGATCCTCGTTTCCCTCCACAACCTGCGCTTCTTCCACCGGCTCCTGGCCGACATCCGCGCCGCCATCCTCGACGACCGGTTGAGAGACCTTCGAGCACGCTTCGAGGAGGCGCAGCGCAAGCGGCGCTAGGTAAGGGGTCGGCGGGGGGAAGGAAGATCCCTCCCCCCAGCGACCCCTGCCTAGCGCCGCTTGTAGTCCGGACAGCGGCGGGCGTTCGGGCGTTCGGGGCGGGTGCAGGCGTTCCCGTAGTCGTACTTGCAGGTGTCGCACAGGGGAGCTCCCGAGGGCAGGAGCCCGCGCAGGCGCGCGAGGAGGGAGCGCAGCCAACCCATTACGGTCTCAGGTCCGCTGGAGCGAACCGCGGTCGGGATCGCGCGGCCCCACGCTTCAGCGCAGCTTCAGGATCTCGAGGCGCGAGACGTCGATCCGCGGAGGTCCTCCGGCTTCGGAATCGCCGCCCGCCTCGTCCCCCTGAACCCCGACCTCGAGGCCGACGAACCGAGACAGGTCGTAGCGTTCGGAGCTGCAGAGGAGCTCGGCGACGGTCTCCCCGCCGAAGCGCAGGAAGTACCGCGAACTCCCATCGGTCGCCTGCCGGCGGAACAGCGCACCGCGCGCACGGAAGACCCCGCCGAGCGGGTCCTTGTGCTTGGCCTTCCTCCAGAGTTCCTCCTGCTTCTCGGCAGCACGACGGGCGCGCCTCTCCCGCTCCGCGAGCAGGTCCTGGCGCAGGCGCGCCGCTTCTTCGAGGGCCTCGATCCGGTGCAGGGTCTCGCTGGCCTCGATCGCGGTGCGACCGTCCGGTTCCTTGCGCAGGACCGCTTCGACGAGTCCGCGGACCCGGCCGAAGTCCGGGGTGTCCTTCCTGGCCTCCGCTTCGAGCTCCGCACGGGCCCGAGCGAGTTCCTCGGAAACGCCCTCGTCGCTCACCCCGGGCTTGGCCTCCGGAGCCGCCTGGGATGCCTTGCGCTCCTTGACGTACTTCGGAGCGACACGCGCCGCGGCCGCTTCGAGCCCCGCGGTCCAGAGCGCATCCCCGTCCTCGCCCGCGCCCAACGGCTCGGTCTCCGACTCGCGGATCCACGCGCGCACGCCGGGGGGCGACCAGACCCGCACCCAGGTCTCGGCCATCGGCACTTCGGGGTCGAGGACCTCGATGAAGGAGACCCGATCGCCGGCGTGCAGGCGTTGGGGCAGCGGGAAGTTCTCCATCGTGCTCGACGGCCCCGGCCGGATGTTGATCGCGTTGCGCGTCACCTCGAGCACGCCCTCCTGGTCCGTCTTGGTCAGGTACTTGCCGAAGACCCACACCGCGAAGCCGCCGGGCTCCTCGCATTGGATCCAGCCCGCCTTCGCGGTCGCGTCATCGACCCGCAGGAGCGTGCCCCGCGCGGGGGTCGCGACCACGACCCCCTTCTCGTCCGCGAGGTTCATGACCTTCGCCCCGTCCGAGGTGACGCGCACGAAGCGAGTCGCTCCCCCTCCGTCCTGGGCGGAGGCGAGGGAGAGACCGGCGAAGATCAGAATCAGGGTCGCGAAGCGGGCAAGCCTTTGCATGGTGGGTTGTCCGGGGCTCGTGGTGCGGTTGGAACTCTTGGGGTGGGTCGGGTTCGGGGAGTCCGACGTGGAAGTCGGGGGGGATGCGTCCCAAGCTACCGCACCAACGCAGAGTGCAATCCTCGGTCGTTCCCCTGACTCGACGGGGGATCGAGCGTGCCGGCACGCCTCGACGACTCCCCCGAACTCGCTGGACGGCATCGTAAGCGAGAGCACCCCCTCCATTCCATCGAGATGTCCCCGACCCGCGCCTTCTTTCCCTACATCAACTGGCTCCAGGCGGAGGGGTTTCGCCATCCCTTCTCGATGACGGCGTCGGGGATGAGTCCCCCGGACCCCGCCCTACTGGCTCCGGCCCTCGCGCGGGGGGAGGCTCTCGACCTGGCCCCCCCGGGCCTCGACGCACGGCCGGCGGTCGAGGCCCGGCTCGCCGAACTCTTCGGGACGAGTCCGGAGCGAGTGCTCCTCGACCAGGGGGCCTCCGGAGCCATGCACACCATCGCGTGGACCCTGTTCCCCGGGGCCCACGTGGTGACCGAAGTCCCGAGCTACGAGCCCTTTCGTGCGCTGGCCGAACTCTACGGAGGATCCTCCTCCTTCGTGGAACGCCCGGCGCCCGGTGGATCCGAGGACTACCTGGAATCGGTCCGCTCGGCGCTCGCGGAGCGCGGCTCGCGACCCGCGCATCTCTTCCTCTGCAACCCCCACAACCCCACCGGCCACATCCTCGGGGCCGAAGAGATCCGCTCGCTGGCCCGCCTCGCCGCCGAGGCGGGAGGGCTGCTCGTGATGAACGAGTCCTACATGGAGTTCGCCCGGCCGGCGGACCGCATCCACGCCTTCCGCCTCGCCCCGAACGCCATCTCCCTCGCGAGCCTGACGAAGGCCTATGGCCTGGGGGCACTCCGCACCGGCTGGCTCCTGCTCGGCGACGATGCCCTGCACCATCGCGACGCGCTGATCGACCGCGGCCACCTCGTCGGGATGGACCCGCCCACCCCATGCCTCAGGATCGCGCGCGCGGCCCTCGACCGACTCGGCGACCTCCTCGCGCCGCTGCGGACCCTCGAACATCGGAGCCGTCCGCACCTCGAACGATGGCTTCGGGAAAGCGAGTTCGCCGAGGGCACGCTCCCGCCCCTCGGACTGTGCGCGTTCCCCCGCATCCGCGGCGTGGAGGACACCCGAGCCCTGACCGCGCACCTCGCCGAGGCCGAGGGGGTCGGCGTCGTGCCCGGGGAATACTTCGCCGCCCCGGGGCACCTGCGCATTTCCTACGCCCTGCCCGAGGCGACGCTCGTCGAAGCCCTCGACCGACTGGAACGCGGGATCGCGTCCTACCTGTCCTGAGCCCCGATGCGCGCGAGGAACGCCTCGTCGCGGACGGCGCAGTCGAGGACTCGCTGCTCGAGGTCACGCAGCGCCGTGCCCGCATGGACCGCGATCCGTGCGAGGTCGTCGTACTCGGGGGAGAGGTCGCTGCGCTCGATCGGGCGGCCGGGCCTGCGCCGCACCTTGATGCGCACGCTCCCGCCCTCGAACGGAAAGGACTCGACGCTGCGCTCGCACTCGGTTCGCTCCTGGACACTCCAGCGCACGCCGAGGGTCGGGCTGTGTTCGAAGAAGACGCGATCGAGCGCATCGCGGCGGAGAGGTTCCGCGAGGACGGAAACGACGACACCCAGCCGCCCCTTCTTCATCCCCGCCCCTTGGGTCCAGACATCGAGTGCTCCCGCCGCGCGCAGCCTTTCGGCGAGGAACGCGACCTCCTCCCCCGTCGCATCGTCGAGGTTCGCGGCGCCGAGCCAGACGACGCGCCCCGCGCTGGAACCGCGCTCCCGCCCCTCTCGCACGAGCGTGACACGGCACAGGTTCGGCGGTCCGTCCTCGGGGTCGCGCGTCCCAGCACCGTAGCCGGCGACGCGCTCCGCATCCGCGCCCTCGACCATCGCGCCCGCGGCGAGGGGTGCCGCGAGCACGTCGAGCAGCGCCGCCGCGGTCGGCGTCAGACGCTCGCCGCCCGGACCGCGACGAAACGCGCGAGCACCGAGGAGCTCGAGGGTCGCGGGGGCAGGCACCGGCATCTCGCCGTGGGCGCAGCGCACCGTGCCGCCGCCGACGTACGGTTCGGTACAGAGCACGCGCTCGCAACCGAGCCGTTCGATCGCGAGCACCGCTCCGGCCACATCGACGATCGTGTCCACCGCGCCCACCTCGTGAAAGTGCACCTCGTCGAGCCCGATCCCGTGGACCTGCGCCTCGGCTTCTCCGAGACGCCGGAGCACCGTCGCGGCGCGCGCCCGGCCGCGGGTGGAGAGAAGGGACTCCGGAATCGACTCGAGGAGAGCGAGGAGGTCGGGGAGTCGGCGGTGCGGCGGGCGATCCGTTTCGCTCGTCTTCACCGCGAGGTGCGTCGCACGCAGGCCCCGGCGCCGGACCTCGGTGGAAGCGAGCGAGCATTCCTCCCCGACGAGCGCGGTCGCGAGCCCCTGGAGGAGCTCCAGCGAAACCTCGGCACGTCGTAGGTCGAGCAGCGCGGCAAGCAGCATGTCGCCGGCGAGCCCGCCGAAGGGTTCGATCAAGAGCGTGGTCACGGGCGGAGGATCGGCTCCGCGGGGCGGTCCGTCAACGGCGGTCCGGGCGGTCCCCCGCCCGGGCGAGGGCCAAGACGCCCACCGACCGCGCACCGAGCTCTCCGAGGGCCTCCACACAGGCCTCGACCGTCGCCCCGGAGGTGACGACGTCATCGACGAGCCAAACCGAAACGCCGCGCAGGTGGTGGGGCTCGGCGAGCACGGGGCGAAACGCCCCGGCCACGTTGGAGCGACGCGACTCGGGACCCGCCTCGCCCTGCGGGACGGTCCACCGGCGGCGTCGGAGCAGGCGGCGCACCGGCGCATCGAGTTCCTCCCCGAGCGCGCGGGCGAGGAGCAGCGCCTGATCGTAGCCTCGCTCGAAACGCCGCAGCCGATGGAGCGGAACGGGGACGAGGAGCGGACGTGCCGACTCCCCGCGGTTGCGGGTGCGCCGCTCGCGCTCCGCCCGATAGCGCTCCGCCAGGGCAGCGGCGAGGGGGCCGGCTAGATCACGACGACCGCCGTGCTTGTACGCGAGGATCCAGTCCCGCAGGCCCGAGTGATCCCGCCATGGGGCGAGCACGACGAGCCGAGCAAAACGAGGCCGGCGCCGGCGGCAGGCGTCGCAGCGCTCTCCGTCCGGAAGGAACGGGGGAAGACTCCGGGCGCAGATCCCGCAGTGCGGTCGACCCGTCCCGGCCCCGCCCGGAAGCCGATGCTCGGTGCACCCGAACTCGCTTCCCGGACGCCGACAGAGCGGACAGAGCGGTGGATAGAGGGCTTCGAGGAGTTCGCGCCCCGCCCGCGGGATCGACGCCTGGGCCGCGCGGACGATCTGAGACAGGGAGAGGGATCCAGCGGAAGCGCACACGCCCATCCGACCCCTGCTCCCGCGGGCCGGTTGCACTCGCGCGCCGGATCCGATCCCGGGTTGATATGGGTGCAACGGTCAACCCCCCGTTCATGGATCGTTCTGCTCGGTTCTGGGCGTGCTGTCGGGTTGGTGGTGCGAGGTGAGCGCGCCGTATGGCGTGGCGCGACGATGCTCAGGCTGATATTCGCGGGTTGGGTACCGCA
>DRLC01000265.1 GCA_011053145.1 Planctomycetota bacterium
GAACTCGTGTTCCCCGAAGGCCTCGCCGTGGTCAGAGGTGACGATCACGAGGGTGCCTTCGAGGAGGCCGCGATCCTCGATTCCGCGCAGGAACCGAGTCACTTCGTGGTCGAGGTAAGCCAGCTCGCGGTCGTAGAGCAGCGGCAGGAGCTCCACCTCCCGCGGGCGCAGGTCGTCCTTGGGCCTCTCGTCGCCGAAGGCCGCGTCGAACGGAGCCGGTGGTACGTACGGCGTGTGCGCGTCCATGTAGTTCAGGAACAGGAAGAACGGCCGCTCCCGTGCATGGTCGTCGATCCAGTCGAGGCCGAGGTCGGTGATCGTCGCGGCGTCGCGGTAGGGCTTGTGTCCGGCGAGCGCGCCTCGACCGCTGCGCTGGAAGAAGGCTTGGTGCTTTCCGATGTGCGCTTCGGGGCGGTCGTCGTAACGCTCGAAGCCGCTGTCGAGTCCGCTCCAGCGGCCGAGCATGTGGTTCGCGACGATCGCGCAGGTCCGCCAGCCCGCGCCGCGCAGGGTGCCGGCGAGGGTGGGGAGGTCGGTCGGCAAGGGGCTCGGTCGCGCCCAGGTCGAGCGCGAAGCGTTCGGGTCCTTCGCGCGCGGGTGGGTGACGCCGTGCTCGGCGGGGGCGAGGCCGGTGAAGAGGCTCGCGTGGGAGGGCAGCGTCCACGAACTCGTCGAGTGCGCCGATGCATGACGGGTCAGGTGTTCTTCGGCGAACGCGTCGAGTTCGGGGGTCGTGTCGCGCTCGTAGCCGTACATTCCCATCCGATCCGCACGGACCGTGTCGAGCACGATGAGGATGCAGTTCGGGTGTTTCGGGTCCGCGGGATCCACCGGCGCTTCCCGTGCCTCCACGACCGTCGGGGCCGCGAAAACGCGCTGAGCGCGGGCCGTGAGCGAGGCGAGGAGGACGAAAGCCGCTGCCGCAGCAGCGATCCGGCCCGTCTTCGGGCAGGCGAGGGCGAGGAGCGCGGCGCTCGGAACGAGCGCGAACCACGGGACTCCCGCGCCCTCGACGAGGAAGTAGATGGATCCGCCGAGGAGTCCCGAGCCGACGCCGAGCGCCAGCGCGCGACCCGCTCCGATCCCCCGCGCAACTCGTCCCCCGGCCCACCACAGGAGGAGGGCGGTGAGGAGTGCCGGAAAGAAGGCCCGCTCGGCCGCTGTCGCGGCGCCCGAGAGGCCCGGCGCGAACGAAAGCACCGCGGCGACGAGGACCGCCACCGGCGTCAGCCGCGGCAGGTAGGAAAGGAGGGCTCCGAGGAGGGCACCCGCAAGGATCGCGATGCCCATCGTGGAAAGGAGCGGCGCCACATCGGCGGGCCTTTCCGTACCAGCGAAGAGAAGGAGGTCGAAAAGGCACATCCCGAGCGGTACCGCCCCGCCGAGGAGCAAGGCATGGCTCGAGCGGGGGTGTTCTTGGGGCGGCGCCATCGAGGAAGCATCCTACGGGCGCGTCGCACGGGTGGTAGCGTCGCTCGGTGGATTGAGACCGGCCGGGACCGGCCCGACTTCCACGGGGGTGGGTTTTGCGGGCCGAAGCATTCCTCTGTGTTCCCGGAGCGGGACGCGAGCCGATAGGGTGGGGAGCGAGCCGCGGCCCCGGTCCCCTTCCGGCTCGAAGCGCACCCCGCATGAGTCCCGGCGTCGAGATCAGCAAGAAGCTCGTTCTGATCAATTCCGCGAGCACTCTCGTCCGCCGAGCGCTCTCGATCACGGTGCTCTTCTGGATGCACCAGTACCTCCTGAAGCGCATCCCGATCGAGGAGTACGCACTGCTCCCGGTGCTCATGGGCGTGATCGCGTTCACGCCGCTGCTCTCGACGCTGCTCGCCGGCGGGCTCGGGCGCTACATGACCGAGGCGTACGCGCGCCACGACGAGCGGCGCGTGACGGAGATCTGCTCGACGATGACCCCGCTTCTCGTCGGAGCGGCGCTCTTGCTCGCCTGCTGCGGCGCGCTCTTCACCTGGAAGATCGATGCGGTCCTCGACATCGCGCCCGATCAGGTCGAGAACGCGAGGCGGCTCTTCACCCTGCTGCTCATCGGTGCGGTCGTGCGGGTTGCGGTCGCGCCCTTCCTGCTCGGGTTCTACATCCGCCAGAAGCTCGTCCAGCGCGACCTGATCGGGTTCGGGGTCGAACTCGTGCGCATCGCGATCCTGTTCGTTCTGTTGACCCAGTTCGAGGCGCGCATCCTTTGGGTCGTCGTCGCGTCCTTGACCGCGAACCTCCTCGAGATGGGGATCGTCTTCGTGCGCTCCCGGGCGCTCCTGCCGGCGCTGCGCTTCCGCATGGCCGCGATGCGGCGGGACGTCCTCGGGCCCGTCCTGTCCTATGGGAGCTGGACGATCCTCGGACAGCTCTCCTGGATGCTGCGCGAGATGATGGACCCGATCATCCTGAACAAGATGGCGGGGCCGTCGGACGTGGCAACCTTCAGCCTCGGCTCGCAGGTGGACCGCCAGCTCCGGCGCACCCTCGCCGGGGCGACCGCGGTGACCCAGCAGGCGGCGACCGCGATGGTCGCGACCGATCAGGGGGAGAGGCTGCGCGGGACCTGGCTGCGGCTCTCGCGCTATTCCCTGTGGACCCTGCTCGGGGCGGCGGCGCCGCTCGTCGTCTACCGGGTCGAGTTCTTCCAGCTCTACCTCGGCGAGGCGCTCGCGAAGACGCCCAAGGCCCCGGTCGTCCTCGCGATCCTGCTCTCTCGTTACCTGGTCCTCTTCCCGAACGCGGGCACGGGCATCCTGACGATGGCGAAGGCGGAGATGCGGCCCGCGGCGCTGCGCGGGATCGCGCTCGAGCTCTCGAACCTGGCACTGACGCTCGTGCTCGTGGGCGTGTTCTCGATGGGCTCGGTCGGTTCGGCGCTCGCGACGACGATCGTCTGCGCGGTGGGGCATCCGCTCCTGCTCTGGCCGCTGGGGTTGCGCTTCTCCGGAGCGAGCCTTTCCCTTTGGTGGCGCACTTCCATCCGGCCGGGACTCGTCCCGATGCTCGTCGCCCTGCCGGTCTGGCTCGCGATCCACGTGTGGCTCGCCCCGACCACCATCGTGGGGCTTGGCGTGGCATTCGGCGCGGGCTGGGTCGCCTACTCGATCGGCCTTTTCTTCTCGCTCCGGCCGGAGGACCGAAGGGATTTCGCGGCCGCGCTGTCGCGCGTGCGAGTTCGGCTCCGCTCGTGAGGCATCAGCAGCCGAATAGGATAGGCTGCGACGGGACCACCCCACCCCGATGGAAGATGCAAGCGACAAGGCCGTGGAGCGATCCCCCGCCACCCCCGCTCCCCCCGTGCGAGACCTGAAACGGGTCTTCATCGTCGGGTTTCCACGCAGCGGAACGACCTGGGTGATGTTGCTCCTCGCCCGACTTCCGGGCGTCTCCGTCCTGCAGCAGGCGGGCCTCTTCCACGCCCTCGAAGGCCTCGATCGATGGTGGGGAGCATCCCACCGCTTCTCGAACGGTGCTCCCGAGCCGAACCGGTCCACCGACGAGATCCTCGATCGCGAGGACTATCGCCGTCTCGTGCGGCCGGTGGCCGACCACGTCTTCCAGGCGATCGCCGCCGAGACGCCGGGGACCGAGGTCGTCGTCGAGCAGACCCCCGAGAACCTCCAGTTCCACGACGAGATCCTCGAGCTCTTCCCCGACGCGTATTTCCTGCACGTGGTACGCGATCCCCGCGACGCGGCCTGTTCGATGCGACGCGCAGCGCGCTCCTGGGACAACGACTTCCCCGGCCGCCCGATCCACATCGCGAGGCGCTGGGTCGAGTACGCGAACCGCGCCCGGACCCTCGCCTCGAAGACGAAACGCTTCCATTCGGTGCGCTACGAAGACCTGCTCGAGCGAGGGCCGGAGGAACTCGCCCGCATCGCTTCCTGGATGGGGCTCGAACTGTCCGATGCGGACTGCGTCGAAGCCGTCGAGGCCTGTTCCCTGCGGCGCTTGAAGGACCAGGAGGCGGAACGCGTCCCGAACGGCTTCTTCGGCAAGGGCCAGTCGGGAGCGTGGCGCGGCGAGCTCTCGCGTTCCGACCTGCGCATCCTCGAGTATGTTCTCGGCGACGAACTCGAGGCCGCCGGTTATGTGCGAGATCATCCGCGCTCCCGCTCCAAGCCCTTTGCGGTGACCTGGCACGAGATCCTCGCTCTGCGCGGCCGGCGTCCTCAGCGCGCCCTTGCCGACCTCCTTCGGCCCGTGCGGCAGTGGTTCGCATTCCACCGCCGGGAGCGCGAGTACACCCGTGCACACGCCCGCAACTGACCCTCCGACCCCTCCGCTCCCCATGGGGCCCCGCCCGAACTTTTTCCTGATCGGTGCCCCGCGCTCGGGGACGACTGCACTGCACCACGACCTCGCCGCCCATCCCGAGGTGTTCATGTCGACGCCGAAGGAGCCGCATTACTTTTCCACCGACATCCGGCGCGAGTTCGAGGCGTACCGCGGCGACCAGGTCGATCCGATGTTCGGGACCGAGGAGAAGTACCTCGCGCTCTTTCGGGACGCGGGGGATGCGAAGGTGCGCGGCGAGTCGTCGGTCTACTACTTCTATTCCGAGGATGCCGCGCGCGGCATCGCGGCCTTCGATCCGAACGCTCGTCTGGTCCTGCTCCTGCGCGAGCCGATCAGCTTCCTGCGATCGCTCCATGGGACGCTGAGGCTCGCGGGGGACGAGAAGGAACGCGACTTCCTGCGCGCCCTCGAACTCGAGCCCGCTCGTCGGCGCGGAGAGCACCTCCCCGAGACCGTGCGCTTCCCGGGGATGCTGTTCTATTCGCGCTACGCCGCATACTCGCGCTGGCTGCGGATGTACCGTGAACACATCGATTCCGATCGCCTGCTGGTCCTGCTCTTCGACGAGCTGCGCGCCGATCGTGCGGGCACTTACCGTCGGGTCCTCGAGCACCTCGGCGTGAAGCCGATGGATCCACCGCCGAGGATCGAATCCAATGCAGGGGTGGAACCGCGCTTTTGGTGGATCACGAAGACCTTGCGGCGCCGCGGCCCGATGAAGCAGAAGAGCCTGGTGAACCGCGTCCTGTACCGCATCAACACGCGACCCGCGCGCCGCGTGGATCTTCGTCCCGAGGTCGAACTCGCTCTCAAGCAGCGCTTCCTCCCGGAGGTGAGGGAGCTCTCCGCGCTTCTCGATCGAGATCTCGTCACGCTCTGGGGCTACGGAGGCCTCGACTGACGTGCATATCGCACTCACGTTTCCGCACTCACTCGGAGCCCCGGGGGGCGGCACGCTCGACTGCACCGAGCTCGCGCGTCACCTCGCGCGCGCGGGAGCCGAGGTGACGCTCTTCGCGGTGAAGAGCCTCGGTCCTTCCCGGTTTCCGCGTCCGAGGCTCGGTCCAGAGCACGACGGCAGCGAGAAGGCCGCCGAACTGCGCGCGGAGGGCATCGATGTGCGACTCCTCGACCCCCATCCGCTGCACTACCTCCTCGAGGGGCGGGTCGTACGCCGCGCGCTCGCGCGACGCATCGAAGAGGCCCCGCTCGACGCCGTCCTCGGCTACTGGAACGAGACCGCATCGTTGCCGAGCCTCCTCGCCCGGCACGGGATCCTCCACGCGCTCAACGCGGCGGCGAGCTATGGACCGATGTTCGAGGGGTCCGGAGCGGCGTGGCACCGCCGCATCCGCACGAATCTCTTCATCGGCCGTCCCCTGCGCGCAGCGGATCTCATCTTCGCGCGCTCGGAATTCACCAAGGGTGAGCTCGTGCGCCACTTCGGCTTGAACCCCGCCAAGATCCGCGTCGCCTACCTCGGGATCGACCCGGTCTTCGCCGCGATTCCCCGCGCCTCGGCGAGCCCCCCCGAGCCCCTCGAACGCATCCTCTTCCTCGGCAATCTCGTCCCCGAGAAGGGCATCTTCGAAGCCCTCGAGGCGCTCGCCCCCTTTGCCGATCGCCCCTGGCGCTTCCGGATCGGCGGCTGGGGCGACGCCGAAGGTGTGCGTTCCCGTGCCGCCGCCCTCGGCCTTTCGGAGAAGATCGAACTCCTCGGTCGCCTCGACCGGCCCGCGGTCCTCGAACAGCTCTCCTGGGCCCAGCTCGCCCTCCAACCCTCCCACACCGAATCCTTCGGCCTCGCCAACGCCGAAGCCCAGGCCGCCGCCCTCCCGGTGGTCGCCTACGCCGTCGCCGCCGTCCCCGAGGTCATCCTCGACGGAGAGACCGGCTGGCTCGCTCCCCTGCGTTCGATCGAAGGCCTGACCGCGTGCCTGGCCCGCGCCTTCGACGACCCGATCGAACTCCGTGCCCGCGGCGAGGCCGCCCGAAAACGCATTCGCACCACCTTCACCTTCGAGGAAACAGCGCGCGTGACCCTGGAGGCGATCGAAGCGGGGGCCTGAGCTGCCGCGGCGCTCCGCCCCTGAGCCGTCGAGGCTTTTTCCCAATTCCCGTGTCGCTTCGGAGGGATCCAGCCTCCTAACAATGGGTGAGGATGAACTCCAGTGCATCGAATTGGCGAGCGCTCTCGCTCGGAGGCCGGGGACGGATTCCCTTCCTGATTCCGCTCGTTGTTCTGACCCTCGCGACCCTGGGGAACTCTCGTTCCTGGGCCCAGAACGCCTGCGCCATTGCGTTCGACCCGATGGAGGTCCCGGCGCAGCTCAGGGGACGAACCCTCGGGATGGGAGGGGCAGGGCTTCGGGCCGGGTTCCAGGTCGGAGAGCCGCGGTTCGTGGTCTTGGAGAGGAAGGTCGAGATCTTCTGGGCGGCGAGTGCCCTCGAGAACCCGGGGCAGCCGGTGGATCCGCGGGCGATCTGGAACCCGTTCACGAACGCGCCGGGTTCCGCTCGGGTCGACACGCGGTCCCAGCTCGTGCAGGTGTCCTACCACCCGACGGCCTGCTCCAAGTTGGACGACACGACCTTGATCGTGGCAGGAATGGACGTGGGGGGGCGGACGATCGTGGAGCGGTGGGATCTCGCCTGGAGTGCTCCTCTGCCCGATGTCTCCCTGGATCCGGACTCCCATGTGTCGAGCGTCCCGGTCGTGCTGCCGAGCGTTCGGAGGACGACGATCCTCGACCGTCGTGGGGGTCCAAGGTACGTGACGGGCATCTGCGGCGTACGCCGGCCCGTGGGAGCGGCCGTGCAAGCGGTCGTGCAGTATGCGAAACCGAACGACATCTACCTCCTCGATGTCGCGGATGGTTCCGAGGTGCTCCTGGCCAGCTCGAGTGGTGCCCCGGGAATCCTCACGGGGATTCGGGCGCTCACGGGTCCCGCGAACAGGAACCACAACCAGATCGAGGTCCTCGAACACAGCACGCGGGGCTACCTCTATCGCTTCTGGAGGACGCGGCTCGAGCCAGGCCAGAAGATCCTCGTTCTCGTCGATGCGAACAAGGACGGTTCGATCGATGACTTCCTCGAGCTGACCCCCGGTCAGTACACTTCGCAGGGGCTCGACAACCTGCGGAACTACGACGAGTTCTGGCTGGAGTGACCATCGGAGCCATTCCGCTCCCCCCGGCCGCCTCTTGCCGCATCACCCTGGCGGTTGAACACCGCTGGGGTGACTGCACATGGACCCCCTGCGTCAGGATATTTGCGGCCTGTCCCCCTGCATCGCCGGCTTTCCGCCGGACACTTTCTCGCCCCCCCGAGGGGGGGGCGAGAAAGTGTCCGGCGGAAGCGTTTGGGCGCGCGAGGATCCACCGCGCCGCCCATTCGGGTGATCACAGATGGGGAGGGAGTCGCGGAGCTGGGCGAATTGGCGGATGGCAGGTTCTTCGTGGACCTTCTGCGCGATGGGGAAGGCCTTCTGGTCGGAGCCGAGATCGATGCGAGCAGCGGGGAGGCGGAGCTGGTCCTCGATGGGAAGGCGTCCCTCGAGCTCCTCGTGGTTTCGCACGGCTTGCCACGTCCCGGCGCAACGGGCCTCTTCCTCGACCAGGCTGGGGAGATCTCCGTCACGCGGCGTCGCGCCGACTCCTCCGGACTGCTCACCTGGAACCGGCTGACGCCTGGGGCATACCGCGTGCGCGTCACCGCACCCGATCATTGGACCGAGGAGATCGAGGCGCGCGCTGGCGAAGGCCGCTCTCCAACTCCCGTGGCCCTCCGCCGTCTGGGCGATCTGCGCATCCGCCTGATCTCCGAGGAAGGCGTTCCGCTCGCGGGGGTGGCCCTCGAACTCACGGATCGGACGACCGGTGCGTCGGTGGCGGACTGGCTGGAGCGTGGCCTCGTCGAGGGGGGGAGCGAGCGGACCGATGCGGCGGGGGAGCTCTTCCTGTCGCGGCTCCCGGAAGGGGAATACCGCGTCCGCGTGGCCGGGCCTGGCGGGGTGGAGCTCGGCGTGGTCGAAGTGGTCGGCGGGGGGGAGAGCGTGGTGGAACTGCGGTAGGCTGGGGCCGTCGGGCGAGATGGGGGCCGGAGGGCCCTGGGGGGCGGATTCATCGGCCGTCCCAGGTCGCCCACAAAGACCCCGAAACGGCCCCAGCAGCGGGGTCCGGGGCGCCGAAAAAGGGGGCGGAAGGAGCCGGGCAGGAGCCCGGTTTCGGCCCGTTTCGTAGTAGGATGGTTCGCCCGTTTTTCCGCTCCCTGGGGGCCTGAAGGCCCGGGAGCGGGGAGTGGGAGGGCTTCCAAGTCCCAGAAGAGAGAGTCTCCCAAGAGTAGGTCCCGGTCTCGCCGCCAGGTCCCGTCGGGGTCCCAGCGATGCCGGGGCCGGGCGGGCCGCTTGTTGTTGTCCCCCCTGCGGGGAGGCGGAAAGCCTTTCCATCGCGGGCTTCGTCCCCACATCGCCACGTGTCGCGTCTCACCCCCGAAAAGCTCCGCGAGATCCAGGCCCTGCTCGAAGCGAAGGGACTGCGCAGCTCCGCGTCCGCGCGCATCGAGCGCCGCAGCGAGGAGGGGCCGCGCGCCCTCTCGTTCGCCCAGGAGCGACTGTGGTTCTTCGCCCGGATGGCTCCCGAGAGCCCGGTGTTCTCGATTCCGGCCGCTTGGAGGATCGAGGGCGGGCTGGATCGAGAGCGCCTGGAAAGAGCGGTAGCGCGCGTCGTCGCGCGGCACGGCGCCCTTCGAACACGGTTTGTCGTCGAAGACGGGAGGGCGAAGCAGATCGTCGCGGGGGCGGAGGAAGTGCGGCTTCCCGTGGAGGTGGTCGTCGCGGACGGCGAGAACGTCGCCCGTCGCCGCGAGGTCGCGCTGGCCCGAGCGCGCGAGTTGGCCCGTGAGCCGATCGGCCTCGCCGAGCCGCCGCTCGCCCGAGTCGTACTCTTCGAGATCGCGCCGACCGAACATCTGCTGCTCGTCGTCCTGCACCACATCGTTTCCGAGGTGCAGTCCGTCGCAATCTTCGCGCGCGATCTCGCCGAGGCCTACCGAACCGACGCCGACCTCGAGCCGCTCGACCTCGACTTCACGGACTTCGCGGCGTGGCAGCGCGAGCGCGTCGAGGGAAAACGCGGCGAGAAGGAGCTCGCGTTCTGGAAGGAGAAGCTCGAGGGACATCCGGGAACGCTCGACCTGCCCACCGATCGTCCGCGGCCGCCGGTCCAGAGCTTCGAAGGCTCCACGCGGACGCGCGCGCTCGCCGAAGGACTCGCCGAGCGCGCACGACGGCTCGCGCGCGAGGCCAAGGTCACCCCGTTCACGGTCACCGCGGCGGTGTGGGCCATGCTGCTCGGGAGGCTCGGCGCTTCCGAGGACCTCCTGATCGGAGTGCCGGTCACCGACCGCAACCGCGCTGAGCTGGCCGACCTCATCGGCTTCTTCGTGAACACCCTGACCCTGCGCGTCGACCTCACCGGCGACCCGAGCTTCCGCGAGGTCCTGCGGCGCGTGAACGAGTTTCACCTCGACGCGCAGTCGCACCAGGAGTTGCCCTTCGACCGTCTCGTCGAAGAGCTGGGCGTGGATCGTGACCTGTCGAAGAGCCCGCTCTTCCAAACAGCATTCCTCTATCAGACCACCGCGGAGTCCGGTCCGGCGGTGCACGTGCTGGCCGACGGTGTACAACTCGTCGCGCTCGACGACCCCCTCGCCGTCCACACGGGGACCTCGAAGTTCGACGCCGCTCTCGTCGTTTGGGACCGCGGGAGTTCGATGGACGTTTCGATCGAGTACGCCACCGACCTCTTCGACGCCGAGACGGTCGATCGGATGCTCGAACACTTCGAGCTCCTCCTCGCGGCGGCGCTCGATGACCTCGACCGGCCGATCGACGACCTCGACCTCTTGCTCGATGTGGAGCGGGAAGAACTCGCGCGCTGGAACGAGACCGATGTGGAGCTCGAGAGCGAGACGCGGATCGAAGAGCTCTTCGAGCGCGTCGCGGATGCGACTCCCGAACTCCTCGCCGTCGAGGGCGACGGCATCTCCCTGACCTACGGCGAGTGCGAGACCCGCGCGAATCAGCTCGCCCACCGATTGCGTGCGCTCGGTGTGCGGCGCGACGAACCCGTCGCCGTTGCGACCGGCCGCACCCCCGACATGATCATCGCGATCCTCGGGGTCTTGAAGGCGGGCGGCGCGTATCTCTCGGTCGACCTCTCGCACCCCGCCGAGCGCATCGACTTCGAGTTTGCCGACGCGGGTGTGCGCCTCGTGATCTCGACGAGCGCCGCAGAGGCCGCGCTTCCCCGCCGGACGGAGATTCGACGGATCCTCCTCGATGTCGAGCGCGAGTCCCTCTCCGCCGAGCCGATGACGCGTCCCGAGCGCGAGGGCACCACGCGCGACCTCGCCTATGTGATCTACACCTCCGGATCGACAGGGAGACCGAAGGGCGTCGCCCTCGAGCACCTCGGCCTTCTCAACCTCTCGGCGTGGCACCGTCGCACCTACGAAGTCTCCCCGCGCGACCGAGCGACCCACCTCGCGGGACTCGCGTTCGATGCATCCGTCTGGGAGGTCTGGCCGTACCTCACCGCGGGCGCGAGCCTGCACCTCGTGCCGGAGGATGTGCGCCTTTCGCCCGACCGTCTCATCGCGTGGATGGCGGAACATCGGATCACCCAGAGCTTCCTGCCAACGCCTCTTTGCGAGGCCCTGGTCCACGGCGCGGGCGAAGGAACGCTGCCGAAGGATCTCGCCCTCGAGGTCGTGCTCACCGGTGGCGACCGCTTCCGGCGCGCGCCGCGGCACGAGCTTCCGTTCCGGCTCGTGAACCACTACGGACCCACCGAAAACACGGTCGTTGCGACCGCTACGCCGATCCGGTGTGCGAGCGAGGAGACCGGCGCTGCACCGCCGATCGGGCGACCGATCGACAACGTGCGCGTGTACGTGCTCGATGCCAGGGGGCGTCCCGTGCCGATCGGCGTCCCGGGTGAGCTCTACATCGGGGGATCGAGCCTCGCGAGGGGCTACGTCGGCCGCGAGGACTGGACCGCCGAACGGTTCCCGGCGAGCGATCTCGACCCGGGAGGTCGGCTGTATCGAACCGGCGATCTGGTGCGCTGGCGCCGCGACGGCGAACTCGATTTCCTCGGACGCCTCGACGGACAGGTCAAGGTGCGCGGCTTCCGCATCGAGCTCGGAGAGATCGAGGCCCAGCTCGGCGCGATGGAGGCCGTGCGCGAGTGCGCGGTCGTCGTGCGCGAAGGGCCTGGGGGCGACGGCGTGCTCGTCGCCTATGTGGAGAGCGACGGAGCGTTCGACGCGGAAACGATCCGCACCCACCTCGCGAGCGTGCTGCCCGAGTACATGATCCCGACCCGGATCGTGCGGCTCGAGACGATGCCGCTTTCGCCGAGTGGAAAGATCGATCGCAAGGCGCTTCCGGAGGTGGACCTCAGCGAGACCAGCGAAGAGATCGTCGATCCGGCGGGCGAGGTCGAGGAACGACTCGCCGCGGCCTGGCGCGACCTCCTCGGGTTGGAGCGCGTCGGGACGAACATGAACTTCTTCGAGGTGGGCGGGCACTCGATCCTGCTCGCGCAGTTGCATGCTCGACTGGTCGACGACGGTTTCGAGGGGCTGGGAATCGTCGAGCTGTTCCGCTATCCGACGATCGCTTCCCTGGCTGCGCACCTCGCGAACGAGGACGACGCTGCGGGGATCGATACCGCCGCGGCGGCGAAGGATCGCGGTGCCAAGCGCCGGGCCGCGCTCGGGGCGCGCAGAAGGAAGGGGGCGCGATGAGCGAGATCGATCCGAACGCGATCGCGATCATCGGCATGGCCGGACGTTTCCCCGGCGCGAAGAGCGCCTCGGAACTGTGGCGTAACCTTCTCGCGGGAATCGAGTCGATCGAACGCCTCGACGATGCGGCGCTCGAAGCGGCGGGCGTCCCCGAAGCGTTGCGCCGCTCGCCGAACTACGTCCCGGCCTGCGCGTACCTGGAGGATCCCGATCGCTTCGATGCGGCGCTCTTCCAGATCGCGCCGCGCGAAGCGGAACTGCTCGATCCGCAGCAGCGCGTGTTCCTCGAGGTGGCCTGGGAGGCCTTCGAAAACGCAGGGCACGACCCCGCGCGCTTCGAGGGACCGATCGGAGTCTTCGCCGGCGCCGGCAAGAACCACTACGCGGCGCGCGTGCTCTCTCGGAACCCCGCGTTCCTGCGCGCGATGGGACCGGTGGCAGAGACGATCTCAGGCGAGAAGGACTTCCTGGCGACGCGCGTCTCCTACAAGCTCGACCTCAAGGGCCCGAGTGTCTCCGTGCAGACGGCGTGCTCGACCTCGCTCGTCGCCGTGCACCTCGCCGTCCAATCGTTGCTCTCGCACGAGTGTGACATGGCTCTGGCGGGCGGCTCTTCGATCAGTTCGTTCCAGCGGGAGGGCTACACCTTCATCGACGGCGGGATCTTCTCGCCCGACGGACACCTGCGCGCGTTCGACGCGAAGGCCGCCGGACAGGTGGGGGGAAGTGGGAGCGCGGCGGTGCTGCTGCGGAGGCTCGAGGACGCGATCGACGAGGGGGACGACGTGCGCGCCGTGATCCTCGGGTCGGCGCTCAACAACGACGGCAGTGCGAAGGTGAGCTTCAATGCGCCGGGGGTCGAAGGGCAGGCGAGCGTCGTCGCGGAAGCCCTCGAAGTCGCGGGCGTGGAACCCGATTCGATCGGGTATGTCGAGTGCCATGGGACCGGGACACGCCTCGGCGATCCGATCGAGATCGCGGCGTTGACCCAAGCGTTTCGGGCGGGGACGGCCCGGAAGGGGTTCTGCGCGATCGGATCGGTCAAGACCAATGTCGGTCACCTCGATGCTGCGTCCGGGGTCACCGGGCTCATCAAGGCCGCGAACATCGTCCGCTTCGGCGAGATCCCCGCGAGCCTCCATTTCGAGACGCCGAATCCCGAGCTGGGTTTGGAGGAGAGCCCGTTCTTCGTCGCGGCGGAACGCGCGGGGTTCCAGGGCACCGGGCCGCGCCGCGCGGGTGTGAGTTCCTTCGGCATGGGCGGAACCAATGCACATGCGGTGCTCGAGGAGCCGCCTGCGAGGGCGGCGCGAGGCGCGGCGGATCCGCGACGGCTCCTGGTCGTGTCCGCCCGGTCGGAGGCAGGGCTCGAGCGTGCATGCGTGAACCTTGCGGGACGACTCGAGGAGGCCGGGGATTCGCTCTCCCTCGCCGATGTCGCGTACACGCTGCAGGTGGGTCGCCGCGGCTTCGATCACCGCCGCGCCGTCGTCGCGGCCGATCCCGGCGAGGCGATCGAGGCGTTGCGAGGGGGGGGCGGGGTCCGCGGCGTGCTCGAACGGTCCGTGCTCGATGCCGGACGCAGGGTGGCCTTCCTGTTCTCCGGTCAGGGATCGCAGTACGCCGGGATGACGCGTGACCTCCACGGTCGCTTCGAGGTGTTTCGCGAGGAGCTCGATCGCGTGCTCGCACTCTTCCGGGAAGCCGCCGGGGTGGACCTCGCGCCGTGGATCCTCGTGGATCCGAGCGACGAAGCGGCCGCAGCCGCCGCGGGCGAGGAGCTCGCGCGCACCCAGAACACGCAGCCCGCGCTCTTCGCGGTGGAGTGGGCGCTCGCAAAGCTCTACGGGTCCTTCGGTATCGAACCGGTCGCGATGCTCGGCCATTCGATCGGTGAGTATGTGGCCGCGACGCTGGCGGGTGTCTTCGAGCTCGAGGACGCCGTCCGGCTCGTCGCAGCGCGAGGCCGATGGATCGGATCCCTGCCGAGCGGCGCGGAGGAAGGCGCGGGCGCGATGCTCGCCGTGCCGCTCCCGCTCGTTGAGGTCGAAAGGGCAATCGCCGAGAGCGCCCAGGCGGGCCTCGAGATCGCGGTCGTGAACGCTCCCGAACTCGTGGTCGTCGGCGGTCCCGCGGACGCTCTCGAAGGGCTTCGCAAGGAACTGCGGGGGCGGAAGGTCGCGGCGCGCAAGCTCGTGACGAGCCACGCGTTCCACACCTCGATGATGGATCCGATCTTGGATGC
>DRLC01000266.1 GCA_011053145.1 Planctomycetota bacterium
GGGGGGGGGGGCCGAATCGGCCACCGCGGCGGCCGCCTTGAGGCGCACCAGGGCCGGGTTGACCCAGGTGAACGCATCCCGGAGGAGTTTTCCCTGCTCGCTCTCCACCAGCCGCTCGGTCCGCTGGCGCTGGAAGGTCTGCCGAAGGGTCCTCTGGACGTCCCGCTGGTCGAAGGCCGGCGGATGCCCCTCCTGCTTGCGCTCGATCCGGGCCAGGAGCAGGTGCGGCTGGCCCCCGAGTTCCAGGGACATGACTTCGGAAATGTCCCCCGCTCGGGCCCTGGACGCGAATCCCCGGAGTTCCGGATACGCGATCTGGGGGACGGGGGTGGGGGGCTGGAGCCCCTGGGTCTCCCGACCCACGGAGGAGTATTCGTCCACCAGGGCGGAGAAGTCCTCTCCGCGGAGGGCCTCTTGGCGCACCTCTTCCAGGAACTCCCGCCCCGTTTCCTCGTCCCCGTAGGCCGCCACGGGGGCGATCAGGACCTGGAGCTGGACCACGTCGGGGTCGAGGAGGTCCTTGTTCGTCCGGTAGATCGCCTGGAGTTCCCCCGGGCGGATGAAGCTATCGCGCTTGGAGCGCTTCCCGAGGATGCGCTGCCCGCCGATCTCGATCGCGTTCCAGATCTGGCGGTACAGGTCCGCTTCCTTCGACTTCGCGAGGCTCTCGAACGTGTCGCCTCGGGCGGCGAGGCGGTCGGCGAGCCCGATCGTGCCGAGGTCGCGGCGCTCGTCGTCGATCTGGCTCATCGCGATCCGCTGGACCTGGCTCGGGTCGAGGCCCAGGTCCTGGCCCGCCTCGGGGATCAGCTCGTTACGGGTGAGTTGTTCGACCGCGCTCCAGGCGAGGAGCCCGTAGCGCGGATCCGACGGGGACAGGTCGCGCTTCTCGGCCGCGCGGCGCACGAGCCGGTCGAGTTCCCCCAGGGTCACGATCCGACCGCCGGCCTGCAGCGCGATCCCCGCGACGGTCGTCCAGCCCTCGTCGCCGGGCGCCGGTGCCGGCGTCGCGGGCGTCTGCAGAGCGAGCGTGAGAAGGAGGGTCAGCATCGGGAGCCGGGTCGAGCCGGTATCCTGGGCTCGCCCGGGCTCCCCCGCAAGAGTTCGTGGATCCAGCGGGCCGCGTCGGCGGGATCCTTTCGACCACCGGGGATCACGAGCAGGGCGCGCCCGGCCGCGAGGGGTCTCAGCTCGAGCTCCTTCCCGGCCAGGGCCGTCTCGAGCGCGACCCGATCGCGGTACTCGATGAGGTAGGTGTCCCCGCGCCAGGCGAGCCGCCTCAGGCCGATCGCCGCGGAGAGCGAACGCAGTTCGAAGACCCGCACCAGGGCCTCCGCCTCCGCGGGGACGCGGCCGAAACGGTCCCGCAGCGCCGCGAGCACCTCGTCCGCCCCCGCGGCCGAATCGATGTGCGCGAGCTCCCGAAGCACTTCGAGCCGCTCGGTCGGGCTCTCGATCCAGTTCTCCGGGAGATAGGCGGAGATCCCGAGCTCGATCTCCACCGCCGCGTCCTCGAGTTCGCGCGTCACCTCGGCCGGGATCTGGGCCCACATCGCTTCCGGCTCGCCCGCGTCCCCCTCGGCGCCGCGCAGCCGCTCGACGGTCTGGTGCAGGAGCCGGCAATACATGTCGTACCCGATCGCCGAGATGTGGCCCGACTGCTGCGGTCCCAGGATGTTGCCCGCGCCGCGGATCTCGAGGTCCTTCATCGAGATCTGGAACCCGGCCCCGAGCTGCGTGAGTTCCTCGATCGCCTTCAGCCGCTCCCGCGCCACGTCCCGCATCGGCTTGGTCGGATCGACGAGCAGGTAGCAGTACGAGCGCCGATCGCCGCGGCCGACCCGCCCGCGGAGCTGGTGGAGTTCCGCGAGTCCGAAGTGGTCCGCATCGTCGATCAGGATCGTTCCCGCGGTCGGGATGTCGACGCCGTTTTCGACGATCGTCGTCGCCACGAGCACGTCCACGTGGCCGCGCTGGAATTCGTCCATCACCGCGCGCAGGTCGCGACCGCTCATCTGGCCATGTCCGATCGCGAACGTGCATTCGGGAGCGATCTCCATGAGTTCGCGCGCGCGCACCTCGATCGAGTGCACGCGGTTGTGCAGAAAGAAGACCTGCCCGCCCCGCATCTTCTCGCGCAGCAGCGCCCGTCGCAGTCGATCGGTGTCGCCCTTCGGGGCAAGCCTCGTCTCGATCTCCTGGCGCCCCTCGGGGGGCGTCGAGAGAGCGGAGATGTCGCGCAACCCAGAGAGCGAGAGGTGCAGCGTGCGCGGGATCGGCGTCGCGGTCAGGGTCAAGAGGTCGAGTTCGGCGCGCAGCTTCTTGAAGTGCTCCTTGTGCGTGACGCCGAAGCGCTGCTCCTCGTCGACGATCACGAGCCCGAGCTTCTGGAAGCGCACGTCTTTCGAGAGGATGCGGTGCGTCCCGATCAGGATGTCCACGGAGCCCGATTCGACGCGTTCGATCACCTCGCGGGCGCGCTTGCCGGTGACATAGCGGGAGAGGGCCGCGACCTCGACCGGAAAGTCGGCCAGCCGCTCGCGGAAGGTCTGGGCGTGCTGGTGGGCGAGCACCGTCGTCGGTACGAGCACCGCCACCTGGGCTCCCCCCGAAACGACACGGAAGGCCGCGCGGATCGCGACCTCCGTCTTGCCGAAGCCCACGTCGCCGCACAGCAGGCGGTCCATCGGCCGCGGCGAGGCGAGGTCCCTGGCGATCTCCCGGTCGGCCTCGGCCTGGTCGGGCGTATCCGCGTAGGGGAAGGCCTCGATCAGCTCTCGAACGAGCTCCGGGTCGCCGTTCCACGGCGGCCGGCGGCGCAGTTCCCGCTTTGCCTGGACCTCGAGGAGGTCGCTCGCCAGGTCCATCAATGCGCGTTCCACCTTCTCCTTGCGCTTCTTGAAGGAGCTGGAGCCGATGCGGTCGAGTTCGGGCGATGCGGAACCGCTTCCGACGTAGCGCTGGACGAGATCGATCCGCGGCGCGGGCACGTACAGGCTGACGTCGTCCGCGAAGCGAAGGTGCAGGTGCTCTTCCTCACCACCTGCGCGCTCGATGCGCTCGAGCCCGACGAAGCGCGCGAGACCATGGACCGCGTGTACGACGAGGTCGCCCGGCGCGAGCTCGAAGAACGACTCGAGCGCGCGCACGCGGTGCGTCTTGCGCTTCGCCCGGCGCCGCACCGCCCCACCGATCCCGGCCAGCTCGCGGTGGTGGACGAGCACGAGTTCGCCGCCGTCGAGCCCGCGCATCCGGAACCCCTTCGAGAGCGAACCCACCGCGGTCTCGATCGCCCCGTCGCCGACGGGGCCCGGACCGATCAGCTCGCCCAGCCGCTTCTCCTCTCCCTCGTTCGTGCAGATGCACAGGACGCGAGCCCCGCCCTGCGCCTCGTCGCGCACCGCCTTCTTCGCGGCGCGCATCCCCACCGCCAGGGACTGGACCGAGCGCGTGTCGAAATCGAGCGTCTTCCCGGGCAGGCTCTGGAGTGCGAGATGTCGCCAATCCGCGACGCTTTCGCGCAGGTGCAGGAGCGCCTTGGCGTGGGCGCTCGATCGGATTCGGAGTCCCTCGGCCTGGTCCTCGATGCGCAGCGGTTCGACCTCGATGTGGGTCGTCGTGGGGGACAGGAGCGAGACGATCTGGAGTCCCCGTCCGTCCTCGACGCCGCCGGTGTCCGATGCGATGCAGAGGGAAACCTGCGTGAGGTCCTCCGTCGAGCGCTGGGTCTCGGGATCGAACGTCCGCAGGGACTCGATCTCCTCGTCGAAGAGTTCGATGCGCAGCGGTTCGTCCGCGGCGAACGTGAACACGTCGAGGATGTCGCCCCGCAGGCTCACCTCGCCGGGGGCCTCGGCGAGGGGTTGGCGGGTGTAGCCGGCGGCGACGAGGCGTTCGAGGAGCTCTTCGACATCGAGGTTCTGGTGCACCGCGAGACCCACGAAGTCGCGCTCGAGATCCTTCGGGGACGGGATCGGCTGCAGCAGGGAGAGCAGCGAGGCGACGAGGACCCGCGGGCGGCGTTCCGGGGGAGCGGAGAAGACCTGGGCGACCTTGAGGCGGCGGCGGATCGTCTCCGGGTCCGCGTGCATGTGATCGGAGTCCGAGCGCGAGGAGGAGGCCATCGGTTCGCGCGCGGGGAGCGCCAGCGCGTCGGCTCCGAAGCTCGCGAGATCATCGATGAAGAGCTCGGCTTCGGTTTCGCTCGAGGTCACGACGAGCCACGGCCCCTGGGCGCGGCGAGAGAGTTCCGCGACCACGAGCGCCTGGGAGGAGCCCCACAGTCCGCCCGCATGGACGGCTTCGCGCGCTTCGAGGCGGATCAGGAGGTCCTCGAACGGGGCGTGTCCCTGGAGGGTCCCCGCCGCGAGCACCGGATCCGATGCCGCGTTCACCGTCATCGCTCGGGCTCACCCGCGTGCTCGGCCCTGAGGACGATCAGAGCCTCGAAGGCCGCCCAGCGTTCGGCCTCCTTGCGCGTCCGGCCCCATGCGCCCGGGAATCGGCGGCCTTCGATCTCGGCGGCGACGAGGAAGGCCCGCGTGTGGGCGTGTCCTCGCTCCTCGACCAGTCGGTAGCGGGGTGGTTTGCCGGTGAGGGTCTGCGCGAGGTGCTGCAGCTCCTGCTTGGGGTTCTTCGTCTCCGCGCCGTGGCCGATCTCGACGAGAGCGTCCGCGAGGCTGTCGAGGATGAAGGAGCGCGCGGGCTCCAATCCGCCGTCCAGGTAGAGGGCGCCGACGTATCCCTCGTACAGGTTGGCGAGGACCGACCGCGGCACTTCGCGCGTTCGCATCCCCTGCCCGAAGCGCGCCATGCGGTGCATCCCGAGGTCGTGCGCGATGCGCGCGAGGGTCTCGCGGGAGACCACCCACGCCTTGCGCTCGGTCATCGTGCCCTCGTCGAGCTCCGGCGTTTGGCGGTAGAGGTACTCCGCGATCACGAGGTCGAGCACGGTGTCCCCGAGGAACTCGAGCCGCTCGTTGTTGTGGGTCGCGTCCGCTGACGCGTGGGTCAGCGCGAGCTCCAGGAGCGCAGGATCATCGAACGTGTAGCCGAAGGTCTCCATCGGGGGGGGCCGGCCTCGGCCGGGCCGCACATCGTAGGCACGGGGTCCCGAAAGGGAGGGGCTTCTTTTCTTCTCCAGGAGTGGGAAGGCCGGGCCGATACTCGCTCGAAGATGGGTTCCACCGACTTGCCCCGCGACGCCCGACTGGAGGAGTTTCTGGGCGATGTCTGCCGCCTGGTCGCGGCGGGCGAATACACGCGTGCCCTCGCGATGCTCGACGTTCCCCGGGAATGGGGTCCGGGGGAGGTGCGGCTCCTGTTCCTCCGGGGAGCGGTCTGCCTGGAACTCGGTCTCGGCGCTCGGGCCCTGGAGGACTTCGATCGCGTCCTGGCCCTGGATCCCGGCCATGCGCACGCCCACCACCAGCGCGGCCTGCTGCGGATGGCCCATGGAGATCTCGCCGGGGCGCGGGAGGACTTCGAAGCAGCATCCCGGACGGACCCGACCCGGGGGGAGTTCCTGCGCGAACTGGCCTATGCCTGCACCCAGCTCGAGGACCCGCGGGGGACCGTCGCGGCGGCTTCGAAGGCCCTGCGCCTCCTGCCCCGGGATGCGGGCATCCACGCGTTCCTCGGATGGGCGCAGGACATGCTCGGCGATCGCGAGTCGGCGATCCGCCGCTACCGGAGAGCGATCGAGCTCGACCCGAGGCGCACCGGGGACGTGTACCTGCTCGCGCGCCTGGGGGGGATCGAAGATCCCGCCGGGCTCGAGGCGTGGCTCGAGGACCCCGCGCTCTCGGACGTGGACCGCGCGGCGATCGGTTACGCGCTCGGGGAAGTGCGTCGGCGCGCGGGAGATCACGCGGGGGCCTTCGCTGCCTGGGATCGTGCGGCGCACTCGTTCGATCCGATGCACGATCCCGAACTCCGCATCGCGATCGCAGACGCGATCGTCGAGGTGTCGAACGCCGACTGGTTCGCGCGTCCGGCGGGTGGGGATCCGACCGTCGCACCCGTCTTCATCGTCGGGATGCCGCGTTCGGGGAGTTCGCTCGTGGAGCGCATCCTCGGGTCGCATCCCGCTGTTCACGCCCTCGGGGAGCGCACCGCCTTGCCTTCCTTGGCGGTGGAACTCGGGGCCGCGACGGGCGCCGGCCGGGACTTTCCGGGCGGGTTGCTCGACCTTTCCCCCGAGGTCGAAGCGGATCTCGCTCGGCGCTACCTCGAGGAGGTGCGCCCGGATCCGAGCATGGCGCGTTTCACCGACAAGGCCCCGTCGAACTTCCAGTTCCTCGGTCTCATCGCGCGCCTCTTCCCGAACGCCCGCATCCTGCACACCCGCCGCGATCCGCGCGACGTCGCCCTGTCCTGCTTCTCCACCTGGTTCGGACCGAACCGCTGCCGCTTCAGCTATGACCTCGAGCACATCGCGATCTACCAGCGCACGCACGATCAGCTGATGGACCACTGGCACGATGTCCTTCCGCTTCCGATCCTCGAGGTGGACTACGAGAAGCTCGTCCTCGGGGGTGAGAGCGCGATCCGGCGCATCGTCGAGTTCGTCGGCCTCGACTGGGATCCGAACTGCGCACTCTTCCACTCCCAGGGCCCAACCTGCTTCACGGCGAGCAGCAACCAGGTGCGCGAGCCGTTGCACTCGCGCTCGATCGGCCGATGGCGCGACTATGCGCCTTGGCTCGGTGAGGCAACGGTCTGTTCCTGACCCGGCACCCGCTCTCCGGGGGCGCTCCTGGGAGAGGGAGCGGGGTGGGGTGACCGAGCGGATCGTCGATCCCAGGGAGGCTCGGGCGCGGCCAGGGGTTCTTTTGAACTCCAGCACCGGATCGCGACGGTCGATACGGCCCAGGTCATGGAAAGGACGGTCAGGTGCAGCCCGGAGGAGGTGTCGCGGCGGGTCGAAGAGGCTCGGGCCTTGCTCGCTCGCAACGAAGTCCCGTCGGCGTTCATCCTGCTGGAGGGGCTGGACGATCTGCCGGGCTGCGAGCCCACGGTTTCGTTCCTGCGCGGTCTCGGGATGCTGCTGAGCGGAGACGACGCGAGCGCGATCGCCTGCTTCGACCGCACCCTGGCCCTCGACCCCGACCATGCCCACGCGCGCTGCCACCGCGGGAGCGTGCGCCTGCGCCTCGGGGATCGGCGCGGGGGCAGAGAAGACCTCGAGCGCGCGGTCGAACTCGCGCCCGACTGCGGCCTGTTCCTCCGCGAGCTCGCGGGCGCCTGCGTCGTGCTCCAAGATCCGGTCGGTGTGCGCGAGGCGGCTACGCGCGCGTTGCGGTTCCTTCCGAGGGACGGGGCGGTGCACGGTTTCCTCGCCTGGGCCGAGGAGATGGACGGGAACCGGGAAGCCGCGATCCGTCGCTTTCGGCGGGCCCTGGAGTTGGACCCGACGCGCACCAGCGATTGGCTCCACCTGGCCCGACTCGGGGGGATCGCCGACCCGGCCGAGCTGGAGTGTCGGCTCGAGGAGCCGAAGCTCGCCGGCGTCGACCGCGCGGCGATCGGGTACGCGCTGGGGGAGGTGCACAAGCGCGCGGGCCGACCCCGGGATGCCTTCGAGGCGTGGGACCGCGCCGCGCACTCCTTCGAGCCGGATTACCACGCGGCCGCCTACGACGCGATCGCGGGAGAGTTGATCGCCCGTGCCAACGCTCCTTTCTTCGAGCGGCCCTGCGGGGGGGATCCGACCCGGGCCCCGATCTTCATCGTCGGCATGCCGCGCTCGGGGACCTCGCTCGTGGAGCGCATCCTCGGCGCCCACCCGGACATCGAGGCGCTCGGCGAGCGCATGGAGATGTCCGAGCTGGCGGTCGACCTCGCCGGCGCGACGGGGAAAGGCGTCGGCTACCCGCGCGGCCTGCGCGACCTCACCCCGAAGGTCGAGTCCCACCTCGCCGCGCGCTACCTGGCAAGCCTCCGGCCCGACCCCTCCCGCGCCCGTTTCACGGACAAGGCGCCCGCGAACTTCGTGAACCTCGCACTGATCGCGCGCCTCTTTCCGAACGCGCGCGTCATCGCGACCCAACGCGACCCGCGCGACGTCGCCCTGTCCTGCTTCTCCACCTGGTTCGGCGCCGACCGCTGCCGTTTCAGCTACGGCCTGGACACGATCCGCCACTTCCAGGCGACCCACGATCGACTGATGTCCCACTGGCGCGCCGTTCTCCCCCTGCCGATCCTCGAGGTCCGCTACGAGGACCTCGTCCAGGGCGGCGAGCCCCAGCTTCGCCGTCTCATCGAATTCACCGGCCTCCCGTTCGACCCCGCCTGCGCCCGCTTCCACGAGAAGGGTCCTCTTTGCTTCACCGCGAGCAACGAACAGGTCCGCGAACCCCTCCACCCCCGCTCGATCGGCCGCTGGCGCGAGTACGGCGACACCTTCGCGTGCTGCGCGTGACCGGATCCCAACGTTCCCGCCGCGCCGCGCGCGGATGACGTATCCTGATTCGTCGATGGACGCCCCCGACGAGCCCTACCGCCCGCGCGAATCGGACCACCTCGTGGAACCGATGTTCGCCGGCCTCGGCGTGGAGGCCGAACGCGAGGAGAGGGAACAGGCCGCCGATACCCCGGAGCGACAATCGCGTCCCCACCCGATCGCCCGCTTCCTACGTTGGCTCACCGGGCGGACCCTGCCCTGACCCTGGAGCGCCGGGGTCGGGGCGTTGTGCCCCGGCCCCGGCTCGAAATGTCGAACCCGACTAGAAGCCCATCGTCTGGGTGAGGCCGTTCGACAGGTAGCCCTTCGGGCTGTCGCCGCAGAAACCCTGGAGGTTCCAGCAGACGCCGTAGAAGCTCAGGTCGAGCGGAAGGGGGAAGCCACCGAGGTTGGCAACACCACCGCCGTGCGGAGCGAAGAAGTTCTTCCCCGGGCCGTTGAGGGCGACGAGGATCTCACCAAACGCGCTCGCCGCCGGGGGCGTCGGGGGCAGGAAGGAGAGACGCCAGATGGCGAGTTTCGTCGGGTCGGCCCCGGTGCAATCCAGGTCGACGCTCCAGGGCACGGACGGACCCACGATCTTCGGGTAGGAGTCGGGTCCGCCGCCGAGTTCGGCCAGGGTCGGAGCGCTCAGGATCATCGGGTTCACGCCCGAACCATTGAACAGCACGTTCGAGGACGCGATGGCTTCGGCCTCACGCATGTCCATGGACACGGACGTGAAGTACGCGGAGCCGGGGGCGCCGGTGCCGAAGTTGAACGTCGAGAGCAGCGTGCCCGCGGGGCAGTACTGGTCCACGGCGTCAACCATGTTACCGGTGTTGTCCGGGCCGGGGCCCGAGCACGACTGAACGCAGCTGATGAACGGGAACGTCGCGGCGAGGACGCCGTCCGTTCCGACATCACGGAACTGCCAGGACCAACCCACGGGGCCGTCCTTGAGGACGACCGGGGTCGTGCCGAAGCCGACGCCGATCAGGTAGCAGTTGAACCCGCCGAAGAAACCCGAGGAAGCGGTGTTCGCCGGGAGACCGGAAAGGTTGAACGTACCGACATCGGTGCCGTTCGGGCCGTTGCCGACGCCGTTGGCGCCAAGGGTGTAACCCGTGCGGAAGCCGATACGGGCCTTACCACCGATACCACCGGAGAGGGTGTCGAGAGCAGCCGAGCAGTAGGCGAAGTTGAAGCTGGTCATGAGCCCGGAAGCTCCACCAGTGTTGCCCATGCCCTTATCGGCGGCGTCGATCCACTCGCAGGGGCCGTTGGCGGTACCCGGACCGGAGTCCACGCCGACGAAACC
>DRLC01000267.1 GCA_011053145.1 Planctomycetota bacterium
GCGGTCGTCGAAGTCCTCGGTGACCCCCGCCTCGACCATCTCGTCGACACCGAACCCCTCGCCGTGCATCACGCTGACACGCTCGAGGACGGTCTGGAGCATGTGCCGGTATTCTCGAAGCCCCTCGATCCCTCCCGCGACGCCGTGCCCGGGGATCACGCGCGTCCCCTCGGGGAGCATCTCGAGCACACGATCGACGGCTGCGATCAGGCCCTGCACACTTCCCCCCGCCGCGGTGTCGACGAAGGGATAGCCGACCTGGAAGTAGAGGTCGCCCATGTGGATCACCTTGGACCCGGTGAACCAGACCACCGAATCACCGTCCGTGTGTCCGTGCTCGAAATGGATCACGCGAACCTCCTCCCCGTTGTAGTGCAGGGTCACGCCATCCCGATAGGTGACCGTCGGGAGGAGGTCGGTGTGCCCCTCTTCCTCGAGCCGCTTGCGCACGTTCTCCTGGGCGAAGATCGTGGCCGCCTTCCCGAAGAAGCCGTTCCCGCCGGTATGGTCGCCGTGGTGGTGGGTGTTGATGAGGAAGTCCGGCCCCGAACCGGCGACCTGGTGGATCGCGGCGGCGACCTCCTCGGTGGTGCCATCGAACTTGTCGTCCACGACCAGGACGCCGTCGGCCCCTGACTGGATGCCGACATTCCCGCCGCCCGAGCCGCGGTAATAGGACACCGCTCCGGCCACCCGTGCGGGGTCGGCATCGTCCTCGCCGGTCTGGCCGAACAGGACCGCACCGACGAACAGCGAGAGGAACGCGAGCGGCGAAAGGAAACGTGGGGAGAGAGGTTTCATCGGACGGATCCGGGTCTGTGGTGGGAAGGGGCATCTGCCGAGGCATGCACGGCGACCAGATCGTATCCTAAGGGCCCCGGCCCATTCCCATGACCGACCCTCCCCCTGTCCCCCACTCCTTCGGTGCAGGAGGGATCCACGCGCTTCTCGGGATCGAGCCTGGGACGCGCTCCGCCGACCGCGCGGAGGTCCGCATGGAACTCCACCCACGCTTCCTCCAGGAGGAGGGTGTGCTGCAAGGGGGCATCGCCTCCGCGCTGGCCGATGCCGCGTGCGTCTACCTCCTCGAGGGGCACCTGGGAGGCACGCACCTCACGAGCATCGAGTTCAAGGTGAACTTCCTCGCCGCCGGCCGGCCCGGGGAGGGAACGCTCGTCGCCTCGGCCGAGCTCGTGAAGCTCGGCCGGCGCGTCGCGGTCTCCCGCGCGCGTATCCAGCAGGGAGAGCGCGCGCTGCTCGAGGGGCTGTTCACGTACCTGATCTACCCAGGGTGATGCCTCAAACCCGCGCTCATCCTGCGTGGACCCGCGGACCGACCATCTCACTCGGAACGACCGCGGCCTCGAACTCCTCGGCCGTCATGTAGCCGAGAGCGACGACCGCTTCGACGAGGCTCGTGTTTTCCTGATACGCCTTCTTGGCCACCTTGGAAGCCTTGTCGTATCCGATCTTGCGGTTGAGAGCCGTCACGAGCATCAGTGACTTGTGCATCAGCGAGTCCACGCGCTCGCGATCGAGCTCGAGGCCGTCGATGCAGTGCTCGCGGAACGAATCGCACGCATCCGCGATCAGACGCGCCGAGAGGAGCACGTTGTGGATCATTACGGGCTTGTAGACGTTGAGCTCGAAGTTCCCCTGGGAACCGGCGAAGCCGACCGCGGCGTCGTTGCCCATCACCTGGACCGCCACCATCGTCATCGCCTCGCACTGTGTCGGGTTGACCTTGCCGGGCATGATCGAACTGCCGGGCTCATTCGCGGGCAACTTCAGCTCACCGAGTCCGCAGCGTGGGCCCGAGCCCAACCACCGGATGTCGTTCGCGATCTTCATCAGCGCCGCCGCGAGGGAGCGATAGGTGCCGTGCAGGAAGACGAGCGCATCGTGCGCGGCAAGGGCAGAAAACTTGTTCGGGGCGCTGAGGAACGGAAGCCCCGTTTCCTCGGCGATCTTCGCGGCCGCAAGCTCGGCATATGCCGGGTGTGTGTTGAGCCCGGTCCCCACCGCGGTCCCGCCGAGGGCCAGCTCATAGACCGCGGGGAGCGCCGAGCGAATCGCGCGGAGGCCATCCAAGAGCTGCTGGCAGTAGCCCGAAAACTCCTGCCCCACGGCGATCGGCGTTGCATCTTGGAGGTGCGTGCGGCCGATCTTGACGACGTCCGACCAGGCTTGCGACTTCGCGCGCAGGCTCGCCTCGAGGGCCTCGACCGCGGGAAGGAGGCGGTTCACGGTGAATTCGGCAGCGGCCACATGCATCGCGGTCGGGAAGCTGTCGTTCGACGACTGCGAGCGGTTCACGTGATCGTTGGGGTGAATCGGAGTCTTCGATCCGAGCTCGCCCCCGAGGATCTGGATCGCGCGATTCGAGATCACCTCGTTCGCGTTCATGTTCGTCTGGGTTCCTGAGCCCGTCTGCCAGACGACGAGCGGGAACTGGTCATCGTGCGTCCCTTCGATGACCTCGTCCGCGGCCTGGAGAAGCGCGGCGCGTTCCGCATCCCCCAGCATGTCGAGCTCTCCCAGCTCGATGTTCGCCCGCGCCGCGGACTTCTTGACGATGCCCAGGGCTCGGATCATCTCACGCGGAAAGCGCTGTCCCCCGATCTTGAAGTTCTGGAAGGAGCGCTGGGTCTGAGCTCCCCAGAGCACATCCTGGGGAACCTCGATCGGTCCCATCGAGTCGGTCTCGGTGCGTGTCTTCATGGTTCTCGTTCTTCTGGGAATGGATCTGACGCTCGTCCGGGCTAAAGGAGGCCCAGACCGTGGAGGGCTTCGATGTCCGCCTCGACCGCACCCACCGTCTTCTGCATCTGGATGCGGGCTTCCGTGGAGAGCGGCAATTCGACGATGCGCTCGACGCCACGGCTTCCGAGGATCGCCGGGACCCCGGTATACACCCCCTCGAAGCCGTACTCGCCGTTCAAGAGGCAGGCACACGGGAGGAGGCGCCGTTCGTCCCGCAGGATGGAGGCCGCCATCGCCACGGCACCCGAAGCGGGCGCGTAGAACGCGCTCCCGGTGCCGAGCAGCTCGACGATCTCCGCGCCGCCCCTTCGGGTTCTCGCGGCCAGATCGGAGAGGGTCTTCTCGTCCAGGAGGTCCCGGGCCGCGACCCCATTCACCGTGCACGATTCCGGCATCGGCACCATCGAGTCGCCGTGCGCGCCGAGGACCATCGCGTCGACGTCCAGGACGGACGCCCCGGTCGCCTCCGCGAGGAACCACGAAAAGCGCGCCGAATCGAGCACGCCCGCCATCCCGACGACGCGACGCGCCGGGAATGCGAGCTTGGCCCGCATCAGGTGGACCATCGTGTCGAGCGGGTTCGTGACGACGATCACCACGGCGTCGGGGGAGAGTTCGCGCACGTACTCCGCCACGGCCACGATGACACGACCGTTCACCTCGAGGAGGTCGGATCGGCTCATGCCCGGCTTGCGCGGCCTTCCCGCGGTCACGATCACGAGGTCGGACCCGGCGGTGTCACTCGGCTCGTTGGTCCCCACCACACGCGTCGAGACCCCCTCGATCGCGGCAGCTTGGTTCAGATCGAGCGCGATCCCCTGGGGCCGACCGGGAAGGACGTCGATCAAGCAGACCTCGCGGGCGAGCCCCTTCTCGGCGGCTCGCTGCGCGCAGGTCATGCCGACGAAGCCGGCGCCGACGACCGTGATCTTCGCGGGAGTGGGAGAGCGCATGGACGATTGGGGGCCAGCGGTTTCGACCTCGGAGGTCGCCGGGAGGGGAAACGAGCGCGATAAGGTACGCCCCCCGGGCCGCGGGGCTCAAGCCCGCCCCGATCAAAGCGACCCCTTGGAAGCGCCCTCCTGCTACCTTGTTCGTATCCCTCTCCGGCTCCCGCGCCTAGCCCGGGTTATTCATGATCCTGCACGCCAGACTTCGCAATCGACCGCCTTCGGCGGTCTCTCGTCCCCTGACGGCACTTTGCGATTCCTGCCGTCCTCGTCGACCCGTCAAGGGGGATCCCCTTTCAA
>DRLC01000268.1 GCA_011053145.1 Planctomycetota bacterium
ATCGACGCCCGGATCCAGGGCCACGATCGGGGAGGCGTTCTCCCGCCCCGCGATCCCGTCGAGCCCGAGCGCATCGAGGCCACCGCGAAAGCGCGCGGCGAGTTCCGCCGCCCGCGCGTGGATCCCTTCGAGCCCGACCTCGAGCAGGAATTCGAGGGCGCGCGCCGCACCCACCCAACTCAGCCATGCGAGGGAAGCATCGAGCGCGGAAGCACCGCCGCCAGGTTCGAACGGACCGCCGTAGTACGCGGTGTGGGGCGGGGCCGGGGAGCGCCAGCTCGGCTGGAGCGGGACCTGGGTGTCGAGCCGGGCTGGATCGACCACGAGGAAGGCGGCGCCGCGGGGCGCGAGGAGCCACTTGTAGGCATGGGTCGCGAGGAAGTCGATGCCCTCGATCGGGGTCGGCACCGCACCGACCGACTGGGTCCCGTCGACGAAGAGGAGCGTGCCGCGGTCCCTGCACGCATCGGCGAGGCGCTCGACGTCGACCCGGTATCCCGTGGCGCTTTGCACGTGACTCACCGCGACGAGGGCGGTCCGCCCGTCGATCGCCGCGATCAGATCCTCGCAGCCCGGTCCGCCGCCGCGGAACGGGATCTGGCGCAGGTGAAAACCGCGCCGCTCCTGGAGCCACCAAGGAAAGAGGTTGCTCCGGAATTCCTCCGCCCCCACGACCAGCACGTCTCGCTTGGAACGAGCGGGATCCGGAAGCGATGCGGCGACCTGGGATGCCGCGGCGCTGAAGGAGTTGGTCAACGAGACGCGCTCCGCGCCGACGCCGACGACGCGTGCGAGCAGACGCCGCGCCTCCTCGGCCCGCGCCTCCCAAGCGCGCCAGGATGCGCGACCCTGCTCCCAATCCTCGAGGGACTGGCGGACCTCCTCGACGACCACCGCGGGAGGCAATCCCATCGACGCCGTGTCGAGGTAGCACCGGGGCTCGGGTGCCCGCAGGGGCTCGAAGGCCGCGCGGACCTCCCGCCAGTCGGGGATCACCGGGTGCCGCTCTTCCCGGGCGTTTCCTCGGGAACCTCGATCTCGCCCGTCAGCAGCCCCACGACCGCATCGCCGAGCGTCTCGCTCACGAAGGCGAGGTAGTCCAGGTCCAGCGGCCCGAGTTCGACGCCCCGGTTCCTCGACGATTCCGCGGAGTACGGCGCGACGGCGCGATTCGCGGGATGCCCGGCCTGTGCGAACGCGACCGCCGCGCCCCGCAATCGCTTCGCCAACTTCCTCGGCGGTACCCGGATCGGGAGACCGGACTCTCGAAGGACCTCGCCCAGGGAACTCCGCACGCCGGTCATCCAGAGGTACCGCGGAGCTCCCATCTCACGGCCGGGGCGCCCGAGTTCCGCGAGGGTGATCACATGGCGCAGGCGCTCGAGATCGAACGGAGGCTCCTCGAGGAACCGACCGAGCCCCCTGCGAACCTTCGGAGTTCCGCTCGTGAAGAGAACGACGAGCGTCCGCGGCGCAGGCCCCCGGGCGGCGACGCGACGGGCGACGTCCAGCAGCACGGCCGCGGAGCTCCCGCCGTCGGTGTCCGCTGTCCTCGCACCCGGGATCCCGTCGTAGCCCGCCTGGAGGAGCACCACCTCCCGCGCCAGCTCAGCGTCCGCGCCGGGGAGAGCCGCGATCACGGTGCTCTCGCTCACATCGGTCCGCCTCTCGTCGAAGACGAGCTGCACCGACGTGTAGCCCTTCCAGAGCAACGCCTCGCGCATCGGTCCGCGCAGGTAGACGATTTCGCAGCCTTCGTCCTCCGGACCGTAGAGCACCCTCGTCTCCGGCGGTCCCTTCGGCTTTCCCTGTTCCTCGGAGGAGCCCAGACGCAGGTCGAGTCCCCAGCCTTCGCCGTCCCCCTGTCCCCGGATACCGAGCCACTCCTGCCGATCCTTCGCGCTGCCCCGTAGGAACAGGGCCGACTGGGCCGACGCCTCCACCGGCAGCTCGCTCAGGCGGGTGACGCGACGGATCGCAAGTTCGTCGGTCGAGTGCACCTCTCCCCGGACGACCAGGTTGAAGTCCACGCCGAAACGGCCCTCGTCGATCGTCCCATCCTTCTTGCGGAACAGGAGCTTCGGTGCGCTCGGATACTCGATGCGCTGCGCCGGATAGGCGTCCAGCATTCCGCCTTCGGCCGCGAGCCCTTCGAACCCCATCTCCTCCAGGCGCGTTGCGATCCACTCCGCGGCTTCGCGGCATCCCTCGCTCCCCGCGATGCGCCCTTCGAGGCCCTTCGAACCGAGGAACGCGAGGCTCTGCTCGAGCCCCGGCGCCGTCGGAGTCGCCGCTTCCTGCTCCTGCGCGGAGCCGAGGACCGGGGCGAGGAGCAACAGGAACGGGGCGAGGGTCGGGTGCATCGGTTCGGAGGAGGGATGGGGGGAAGAGGGCCATCCTGCCGGTTCTGCAGCAGGAGCGCCAGCCGCCCCCCCCATACGCGACCGGGGCGCCGGGGTGAGTCGAGACTGCCCGCGCCGAGGAGCGCCCCTCGGGCTCCGCTGCCCGTGGAGCTTCCCGGGCGACCGGTCGGAACGCGGCTCCTCGCCCGCGGGGTCCGGGCTGGGGCAACCGGCACCGCGCCGTTTCCCCGCGCGAGGGTCCGCTTCAGCGGAGGAGCGCGACCGGAGTGCTGCCCTGGTACAGGGACCGAACCGCTCCGTTCGGGCTCCAGACGAACACGGCATCGCCCCCGGGCAGGGAAAGGGTTCCGGCCACCTCCCCTCCGGGAAGGGAAGCGATCGAAGCCCCATAGGGCTGCGGTCTCGCACTCAGAACCCGGGTCCCGAGGGAGGGAAGGTCGATCGTTCCGATCCAACGATCCGCCCCGCACTCGAGCACGCCGCTGACGCTCGACGCATCCGCCTCGACGGTGAGGAAGCGGCATCCCTTCGTGAGCCTCCCGAGGAGGATGGGCACCGAACCGGGGGTCGGATCCGCGAGGATCAAGTCGGTGGGGATTCCCGCCAGTTGTCGTCTCGCGGAGAGAACCACCTCGGTTCCGGCGAGACCGATCGTGTCGATGGACTTGATCGCATCCACGAGAATGCTGGAGGTTCCGCTCAGCGCGTCCAGTGTGAGCAGGCGAGAGGTTCCCTGGGTCTTCTCCACGGCGAGCATCTGTCGGGCGGTGGGAAGCTGCCAGAGACCGTTCGCCGTATCGAGGGAGCCCTTGGCGAGGAAGGGCGCCTGGAGGTCCCCGGAGGTGCCGCTGATGTTCGTGAGCGCTCCCGTGGAAAGGTTGAGGCCGTAGACGTCCGCACTCCCGACTCCGGCGCCGCCCTTGGCCCCCGTGGGCTCGCCGACGACGAGGGTGAGCACCGTGGGAGACAGGAATCCGATCACGCCGGTCTCGCCCAGGGTGTCCGAGAAGCGCTGGTTCGCGGTGATCTGAAGCGCAGGGGGGGGTGTGTTCTGCGGGACGACGGGGACCGCGGCCACCCAGGCCTCGGCGGACTGAGCTTCGGTGCGCCAGGCCACGCAGGAGCCGTCCGGCGCGAGCGCAAGGTGCGGCCCGGTCGTGGAGTCGGGGAGGAAACCGGGGGCGGAAATCGGCCCGGGATCCGCGCACCCCGCGTGGATGGGACCGCGCTCTGCGACGAGCTGCACGTACGACACCCCCTCACGAACGACCCCGACAAACGCCATCGTGCTCTCATCCGCGGAGAGGACGACGCCGTCCTCGTAGCGGGTCACGTTCGGACCGACGCGCCGGGCGATCCCCGGGAACAGGGCCTGCGAACCCGGCGTGCGGTCGAATCGCAGCGGCCCCTCTTCGCTCAACGCAAAGCCCCAGCGGGTCGCGAGGCACAGACCGCCGGGCAGGAAGGTGCGGGGAGCGCGCCCCTGGGTTCGAAGCTCCACGGTCCCCGACGTGAGATCCACCTCGATCAAGTCCCCGCCCGCGGCACGGGACGTCGCGACGAGGAACGCCCCACCGTCCGGTGCGATCGAGACCCGCCCAACGAAGGGATCCTCCGTCCCCATCCCACCGGTGGCGGGGCGCTCGAGTACGGAGAAGGCGTCGCCGTTCCCATCGATGAAGAAGAAGCCGAAGACCTGGTTCGGAGCGACCCCCCGGCGGAAGTGGTGCAGGCTGCCACGGCCGTCGGGCAGGAGGATGCTCGTGGGGAGCCCGGCGGGGTGGGAAAGACGGGGGCGGTCGTCGCGGAGCTCGTCCACCGCGACACGGCCCGCGAAGTCCACGGGCAGGAGCACGACGCTCGCGAGCCCGGGAGGAACGCGAGCAGGCCCGGTGCCGCCGGGATCGAGGACGACCACATCGCCGGGTCCGGCGGGCGTGGTGGGGGTGGCGGGAGGCCCGGCGAAGACCGTGAGGTCCGCGGCGGCGAGCAAGGGGCACGCGAGGAGGGCTGCAAGTGAGGCGATCATGGTGTTCCTGGTATGGGCTGGCACGGCATCTGCGCAAAGGCCGTACCGCATCCACTGCTCCAGGCCCGGTTCTCTCCATCCCGGGTTCGGATCGGCCGGGAGCCCCCGAAGAAAGGGGCCGAACCCGCCGCTGGGTCGATGCGGACCTTCAGTGTACCCCGTCCCCCGCGATCCGCCGCGAGCCCGACAGTCCAAACTCTAGACCAATCAGTCTACAATCTAGACCCATGCCCTCCCCCCTCCTCCCCCCCGGTTACCGCATCGTCACCCCCCTCGCCGAAGGAGCCGGCCGCCTGGTGGCGCGGGTCACACGGGAGGGTTCGGAAGACGATTTCCTCCTGCGAGCCGAGGGGCCCGGAGGAACGGAGATCGGCTCCGAACTGGCGATCCTCGCTTCCATCGAACACCCCGCGATCGTGCCCTTGACCGACCACGGGCCCCTCTCCGCGGGCGGCCGCTATGTGGTCCGCCCCTGGATCGAGGGCAGTGACCTTGCGATCTGGTCCGAGCATCGCGCTCCCGAGGAGATCGGCGCGAAGATCGCCGTCGCGGCCCTGGGCCTCGCCCACCTCCACGCAGCCGGCTTCGCCCACGGAGACGTGAAGGCCGAGAACATCCTCGTGTCCTCGAGTGGGGATGCCCTCCTGTGCGACTTCGGTCTCAGCCATCGGGTCGGAGAGCACGATCCGCGCAAGGGCGCCACGGGCACCCTGATCTCGCTGGCCCCCGAGCTCCTCGAGGGTCTCGACCCATCCCCCGCCACGGACCTCTTCGCCCTCGGGGCGATGCTCCATCGCCTCCTCGCCAGCCCCGAGATCTCGGCACGCGAGTTCTACGCGTCGTTTCCCGCCTCCTCCTTCCTCGACGCCGCGCGGACCGATCCCGAGGAGCTGCCCTCCTGGGCACGGGATGTCGTCGTCTCCCTGACCGCGCGCTCGCCGGAGCGTAGGCCGTCCTCGGCCCTTTCCGTCGCGCGCACGCTCGCCGCCCGGCTCGGGGTGAACCTTCCCCCTTCGAACCTCGCGGCGCCCGCGCGGTGGCCGGTCAACATGGGGCGCGACGCCTGGGTCGCCCAGTGGCTCAAGGCGGGGGACGACGCGCGATTCGAGTGGATCCGAACACCCGTCGGAGAAGAACCCCGCCCGTTCTTCGAGCACCTGCGCGTGCAAGCGGCGCTGTCCGCATCCCCCCACTATGGGATCGACCTCGCCCGCGCGCTGGCCGCGATCTCCACCGGGGTCGAACTCGATCGCTGGGCGCGTCGCGAGATGCGCGCCGCAGCGGGCCACCCCCTTCTCGTCCTCGTGGAAAGCCTCGGGCCGCGCGCGGAACAGGCCCTCGCCACCCTCGCGGAGTCCGTCCTCCTCGCCGACCGGCAGGGTGCAGTGGCGCGAGAGGGGGGACGGAACCTCTGCGTGGTCTCCGCCCTTCAAGCTCCTGTCACCGGTGCCGCTCCCTGGAGCGTCCTCGAGGTTCCGGCGGTGGATCGCGGGGCCGTGACTCGCTTCCTGGAACGGCTCCTGCCCGACGAACTTCCGGATCGCCGAGCGAGCTTCGGGAACGAACTCGCCACGGTGGCCGATGGCTCGGCCACCGTGGCGGACGCCACCCTGCGACAGTGCGTCGAACTGGGATACCTGCTCGAAGCCGACCACGGCTACCGGCTGCGCCCGGGAGAACTCCCCGCTCTCACATCTCCCCTCGAATCGGGAGGCGTGCTCGCCTCCATGCGCGAAGTCCAGCGCGCGATCTGCGACGGCGCCCGCATCCTGGGACGCGACGCGAGCGTGGAACGGGTCCTCGCCCTCTGCGGGGGGAATCCGCGCGACCTCGCCGACCTCCTGCGCTCGGACCGCATCCGACTCCGCCCGCGGGACAACGAGCCCTCTTCGATCGAAGTCGCACCCTCGATCCCCTTCCCCGCTTCGACGCCCGAGAACCTGCGCGCACTCCATCGTGCCTGCGACGCGAAGCTGTTCGATCACCGCGACGATCCGGAGCGCACGGCCCTTCTCGCGCTGCACACCCTCGCCGCCGGGGAGGGCGACGCCGTTCCCTGCGAGCAGGCCCTGCGCAACCTCCGCGAAGCGGGCAAGCCGGAGCTCGCCCTCGCCCTGCTCGAACTCCTTCAGAGGAGCCTCGTGGCCCTCGGAACCACGATCCCGCAGGCGGCCCCGATCCTGGCGGTGGAACGTGCCCGCGCCCTCGCCGCTCTCGGACGCACCGACCTCGCCGAAAAGGAATTGACCTCCCTCGAGGCAATGGAGCTCGAAGAAGAGCGGGTGAACGCAGCGCTGTTCGTTGCGCGGGGACAGGTCGCAAGCCTCCTGCACCGGAGTACCGAGGCGCTGGCGTGGTTCGACAAGGCATCGTCGTCTCCGGCCCCCTACCGCCTCGAAGCCGCACTCGGACGCCTGCGGGTCCTGCACGCGGAGGGAAAGGACACCGAGGTCCTCGAGGCCTCCGATTCCCTGGAGCTTCGGCGCCTCATGCAAGACGGCACCCTCGCTCCGCGCCTGTGCTCCTACATGCAATCGGTCCGCGCGATGAGCCTCCATCGCCTCGGTAGAACGACGGAGGCGTTCGAGGAGACGCACCGTCTCGTCGAGGAGAGCCGCTCCCGGGGAGACGTCGGACTCGAAGCAGCGCTGCACATCAACCTCTCCCTGATGGAGCGTGCAGCCGGTTCCCTGGAGCGCGCCCGGGAAGAACTGCACCTCGCCATGGCCCTCTACGACCGGGCGGGGTTCGTCACCGGCCTGGCCCAGGCCCAGGCCATGCTGGGTGGACTGCTGCGGGACCTCGGCGAGCTGCTCGAAGCGGAACCACTCCTGGTCTCCGCGATCGAAACGCGAATGCGAGTGGGCGACGTCGCGGGCGCGAACACCGCGCGGGGAATCCTCGGACTGCTGACCTTCGAGCGAGGGCACATTCGATCCGCGCTCGAAACCCTTCGGGCGAGCGCGCGGGCGATGGAAGGCGCCCAGCGACGTCGCTTCGTTCCTTTCCTCGAAGCGGTCCGCGCCCAGGCCCTGGCCCGCATCGGCGCATCGATCGACACGCAGGAGCGGGAGAAGCCGGATGAAGAATCCGCCGACCCGCGCGTGTTCCTCGCCGGGGCACGCGCAGCTTGGATGCGCGGTGAGGTCGATCGCGCCCTCGCGCTCGCAACCCGCACCGTCGAGTTCGCGTGTTCGCTGAAACTGGAACGACTGGCCGACGAAGCGCGCTGCCTCGCGGCGCGCATCGAAGGGGCCGAGGAACCCCACCCCGCGGCATCTTCCGAGGGAGAGGGCCTCTTCGGGCTCGACCGTAGCCTTCGACGCCTCCTCGACCCGCGCCATTTCGTGGAATCGGAGGCGGAGGCCATGGCCGAGAACCTCGAACGGCGCGGGCTCGATGACCGAGCGGCACGCCTCTACTTCGCGCTCGCCTCGCGGTGCACCGCCCCCGAACGCGCCGAGGCATTCCGCGAGCGAGCAGAAGGGACCTTCACGCGCTGCGCCCAGGGACTGGGGGCCGAGGAATCCGAAACCCTGCGACGTTTCCTCCTCTCCGAGCCCGACCCGTTCCCCGGTGACCTCTCCTCCCGATCGGCGCGGGTGGAAGAGCACGGACTCAGCGAGGAGGTCCTGCGACTGTTCGAGATCAACCGCAAGCTGCTCGAGGTCCGCCAGTTCGACGAGCTGCTCGGCGTGATCGTCGAACACGCATGCGAGGTCACCGGGGCCGAGCGCGGCTTCCTCGCGCTGGAGGAACACGGCGAGTTGCGTTTCGACACGGCATTGGAATCGTGCCGGGGCGAGATCCCACAGCCGGAGCTCGAGGTCTCCGCCTCGGTCCTGCGCGAGGCCCTCGATCGAGGCGAACCGATCCGGGTCAGCAACGCGGTCGACGATCCCGTGCTGCGCGCGCGCACCTCGGTCGTATCCCTCGAGCTACGATCGATCCTCTGCGTTCCCTTCGAGGTCTCCCCCACCCTCCGCGGCGCGATCTACCTGGATCACCGGCTGCGGAAGGGAGCTTTCGGCAAGATGGCCGAGTCCATTTGTCGAGTCCTCGCCGATCAGGCAGCTCTCGCGGTCCTGCACTGGAAGCAAGTCGACGAAATCCGCGCGCTCAACCGACGATTGAACCGGCGCGTCGTCCAGCGTGAAGCGGACCTCGAGAATGCGAGACGGGCGCTCCACCGAGCGGGTTCCCGGCCAGGGAATGTGGCTCTGCTCGGCAAGTCCACCGCGATGGCCCAGGTGCGCTCCCGCATCCAGCGCGCGGCTTCGACGCTGCTCCCGACGCTCATCACCGGGGAGAGCGGGACCGGGAAGGAGCTCGCGGCACGCTCCGTGCACGCCCTCTCCTCACGGGCGGACGGCCCCTTCGTCTCCGAGAGTTGCGCTGCCCTCCCCGCCGGCCTGATCGAATCGGAATTGTTCGGTTTCAAGCGCGGCGCGTTCACGGGGGCGGACCGCGACCACGTCGGCATCATCGAACGCGCGAACGGCGGCACGCTGTTCCTCGACGAGATCGGAGAGCTCCCGCTCGAACTGCAAGCCAAGCTCCTACGTGTCCTCGAGACCCACACGCTGCGACGCATCGGGGAGAGCCAGACCCGCGAGGTCGACTTCCGCCTCGTCTCCGCGACGAACCGCGACCTCGAAGAGGAGGTGCGGTTGAAACGCTTCCGAGCGGACCTGTTCTACCGTTTGAACGTCTTCCCGGTGCGCATGCCCTCGCTCTCGGAGCGACCGGAGGACATTCCCGACCTCGCGCGCCACTTCCTCGCCCAAGAGGTGGGGGACGGCCCGCCGCAACGCATCTCGCGTCAGGTCCTGGCCGCCCTCGCCCGCCGGCCCTGGCCCGGCAATGTGCGTGAACTGCAGAACGAAATCGCTCGACTCGCGGTCCTTTCCGATGGAGATATCGTCGACCCCGACCTCGTCGGCACCCCCGCGCCGTCTCGCAGTGAGACGACCGCGGATGAAGTCCTGCCCCTCGCCGAGGTCGAGCGCCTGGCCATCCAGCGCGCCCTCGAGCACACGGGGGGGGATCGACGCCGGGCTGCCGAACTCCTCGGCATCTCCCGCGCGAAGATCTATCAACGCCTGAAGTCCTGGCGGGAGGACGGCGCCTAGCCCGACCAGACCGCTCGAAGAGCGCGCACCCGTTCTTCCTCCACGGGCTCCTCGACCCGCCCGCCTCGCTTCAGGGAGGTCCCCACGATCGCCCCGCGCGCGAGGGGCCGGAACGCGCTCGCATTGCGCGCGTCGAGTCCGGAGCCGACCAGGAGCGGAGCCTCGGGGAGGCGTTCACGGACGCGCGCAAAGTCGGAGGGATCCGCGGGGGAGCCGGTGCGCGCCCCCGAGAGGATCAGGGCGTCGGCTCCACCCCGCCGAAAGGCCTCCTCGGCGGCGTCTTCGAGCGGCTCCTGCCCGAGCGGAACCGCATGTTTGACATGCACGTCGGCTAGGATCCCGGCGTCGGGCGCGAGGCGGGCTCGCTCGCGGGTGAGTTCGGCGGCGCGTCCCTCGAGGATCCCCTGGTCGGTGACCATCGCTCCGACGAAGACGTTCACGCGCAGGAAGCTCGCGGCGGTCGCGGCACACAGCCCGAGCCCGGCGCGCGCGTCGTTGCGAAGGACGTTGACGCCGACCGGGAGCTCCGGGGCGACCCCGTGGACCGCTTCGACGGCTCGAGCGAGGATGGCGACGGTCTCCGCGGGAACCGCATCGCCGTAGAAGGGCGCGTCGCCGAAGTTCTCGACGATCAGCGCGTCCGCACCGCCCACGCGCAGGGCCTCGGCGTCCGCGCAGGCTTCCTCGAGCAAGCTCGCGGGAGAGCCCCCATAGCGGGGAGCGCCGGGAGTCGGCCGGAGATGCACGACCCCGATGAGGAGGGGCCTCCCGGGGACGTGGAGAAGGTCACGCACGATCGGGTTCGGCGAGTCGTTTCAGGATCTGCTCGGCCTGCCCCGCGGGATCTGGAGTCTCGGTCGCGTACTCGACGACGCCATCCGGCCCGACCAGGAAGGTCAGCCGCGCGGGATAGGAATCCTCCGGAGAAGAGCACGCACCGAAGGCCAGCGCCAGGGTGCGGTCCTCGTCACACAGGAGCGGGAACGGATACTCGTACTTCTCCGCGAAGGCTCGGTTCTCGTCCACCGAGTCGAAGGAAGCCCCCAGGACACGAACACCTCGGACCTCGAAATCGCGGATTCGATCACGGAATCCGCAGCCCTGGACCGTTCACCCAGGGGTGTCGGCCTTCGGATAGAACCACAGGAGCCAGCGCTTTCCGAGCAGATCGGTGTTGCGGATGGTCTCGCCGCGGTGATCGAGGATTTCGAACGCGGGAACGGGCTGGCCTTTCTGGAGCATCTGGATCGCGGAGGGAAGGGGGTGGAACGGAAAAGACGAGAGACCGGCGCGCGATCCTACTCCATCAAGCCCTCGCGGATCGCGAGGCGCGCGAGTTCGGCGGTGGATCCGCAGGCGAGCTTTCGTTGGAGGTTTTCACGGTGCTTCTTCGCGGTCCCGAGGCTGATGCCGAGATCACGAGCCACCTCCTTGTTGCTTCGTCCCAGCGCGAGGAGCTGAAACACCTCGCGTTCGCGCGGGGTCAGGGAACCGAGCCGCCCGGTCCCGGGAGGCGCATCCGAGGTGCAGCTGGTGTTTCCGTCGGGGCGCAGGCGAGGCGAAACGTAGCGATCCCCACGGTGAACCTTCTCGATCGCGGACGCGAGTTCGAGCGGATCCGAGTCCTTCGAAATGTATCCGTCGGCGCCGAGCCGGAAGGCCTCGTCGACGAAGCGCTCGCCCTCGTGGTGGGTCACCATCAGAACCTTGGTCCGCTCCGAGCGTTCGCGCAGGGATGCGATCGCGTCGAGGCCCGAGAGCCCGGGCATGCTGATGTCGAGCAGAACGACATCGGGGCCGCAGCGTTCGACCTCGGCGATCGCCGTCCGCGCGTCGCCCGCATCCCCGAGTACCTCGAAGCGCGGGTCGGAAGAGAGCATCGCCCTGAAGGCGGCTCGGATCATCTTTTGGTCGTCGACGAGAAAGAGGCGAATCGGATCGGTCATGGCAAGTGCGGCTCCCGGGTTGCCGGGATTCTACGGGGAGCGTCGCGGCAGGCGGATCCGAAAACGAGCCCCACCGAGCTCTCCGGTGTCGACCTCGACGGTGCCGTCGTGGGCCTCCACGATCTTGCGCACGAGCGCGAGCCCGATCCCGAACCCCTCCGCGCGGCCCGAGACGAATGGCTGGAAGAGGTCGGGGAGGAGGTGGCGCGGGATTCCGGGCCCGTCGTCCTCGACCTGCAACTCGATCCAGCCCCCGGCGGAGGGGATGGCCCGCAGGACGAGCCTTCCGCCTTCCTCGGTGCGGGCCTGGATCGAGTTTCGAATCAGGTTCGTGAAGACCTCCTCGAAGAGTTCCTTGTCGAAGTAGGCGCACTCCGCCCCCTGCCCCACCTCGGCGATCGCCTCCACGCCGGCCGCCTCCAGTTCCGGACGAAACTCCCTCTGGATGCGCGCGAAGAACGTTCCGAGGTCCACCTCTTCGGGCCGGATGTCGGGTGGCTTGGCGAACGAGAGCGTTCGTCGCATCGTCTTCTCGAGCTTTCGCAGCCTGCCGGCAAGTTCCTCCACGACGGCGCGCTGGTCTTCCCCCAGCCCATCCGCCACCGCCCGCAGCGCCATGTTCACCGCGGTCAGAGGGTTCTTGATCTCGTGCGCGAGGGCCGAAGCATTCTCCCCGATCGCGGCGAGGGAGCGCAGCATCGCGGTCTCCCGGCGCTGGATCCGCTTCAAGAAGGTGATGTCGCGCGCTTCGGGCAGGAGGAACGCCACGTTCCCGTCCTCCCCGAGGACGGGCTTCAGGGAGACGTCGAACGAGCGTGGCCCGCGGTCGGTCTCCGACTCGACCTCGAAGCGCACGAACTCCCCGGCTCCAGCGCGGCGGACGGCGTCCAGAACCCGCTCCTCCATCCCGGGAACGTACTGCCACCAGGGAGAGCGACAAAAGGGGAGGCCGATCACGTCCTCACGCCGCACGCCGATGAGATCGAGCGCGGAACGGTTCATCTCGAGGATGGTCCCATCGGGGTCCAGCAACCCCACGAGTTGCACCTCCTGGTCGAAGATCGCGCGGAAGCGCTCCTCGCTCGCCCGCAGGGCCTCCTCGGCGATCTTGCGGCGGCTGATGTCTCGGAAGCTTCCGACGAAGATCGGACCTTCTCGCCCCTCCTCCTCCACCCGCGAAACGGAAAGCTCGCAGGGGATCGCACGGCCGTCTCGGTGCAGCACGTCGAACTCACGCGTCGTCCCCAGAATCCAGGTCTTTCCGGTACGACGGTAGCGTTCGAGGTGCGCGTCATGCTCGCTGCGGTGAGGCTCGGCCATCAGGAGCTTCACGTTGCGGCCGATCAGTTCGTCCGGCGCGTATCCGAACACGTCCCGGAACGAGCGACTGACTTCGAGGACGATGCCCCGATCATCGATCACGATGACCGGATCGAGGAGTCCATCGAATACGGCGCGATAGCGATCCCGGTGTCGGGGCTGGTCGCCCACCGCGGGAGGATTGGGGGACGGACGCTCCACGGAACCAGGGTAGCGCCCGGGCCGCGATTCCGAGCGTCAAACGTGCAGGAGAGACATGTAGTGGGTCAGGATGTCGCTCTGGGTGAGGATCGCCATCGGGGCCGCCCCCTCCTCGACCACGGGGAGAGCCCCGATCCGGTGCGTGAGGAGGAGCTCCGCGCAGGAGCACAAGCTGTCCCCCGGCTGGGCGGTGAGGACCTCGGCGGTCATCACATCCCGGACCCTGGGGTCCTCCACCTCGAGGCGTCCCTCCTCCTGGGCCTTTGCGTCGACGATCAGCCCGCGCGCGATCCCGAGCAGAAGGTCGCGCTGGGATACGATTCCCACGAAGCGGTCCCCTTCCATGACCGCCAGGTGGCCGAGCCCGGGATCGAGCACCTCGAACGCGTCCTCCACCATCACATCGGGTTCGACGATCGGCAGGGGCTGGCGCATGTGGTAGCGGACGAGATCGTCGCAGGCCCCCTTGGTCTCCCGACAGGTCTCGAGGAATGCCGCCAAGAAGTCCGTCTCCGTCACGATCCCGACGAGCTCGGCCCCGCCCTCCTCGCGGACGACCGGGATCGCCCCGAGCCGGCGCTCGACCATGGTCCGCACCGCACCCGAGACCTCCGCGTCCTTCGGGAGCACGAACACCGGGGTCGTCATGACTTCGCGGACGACACGGGGTCCGCTGACGGGCCGCCCGTCCTTGCCCCGGAGCCTCTTCGGGGAGGGCAGAAGCGAGGTCGCGAGCCGCAGGTCGCGATCGGACAACATCCCGACGACACGCCCCTCTTCGACCACGGGGAGATGCCGAAAGCCGTGCCTGTTCATCTCCTCGATCGCTCGGTCGAGGGAATCCTCGGGACCGAGCGTGATGGGATCGGGGGTCATTCGATGCTCGAGGCGTCGGATCTCAGTCGTCATGGCAGGGCGCGTGGACAAGGCGTTCTTTGCGAAGGTGCGGCGGGCCGCACAAGGAATCCTAGGCCGCCCCCGGAGGCATCGCCCTGGGCTCTTCTTCGTACCCGATCCCTGTCGAGAAAGTCCCCCGGAATGCAAGAGGCCGGCCGCCCCGTGGGAGGCGGCCGGCCACGGTCTTGCTCGGCCCGGGTGGGCCGCGTCGGTCCCGCCCTAGGGCGCGATCGACAGGCTGTCCATGTCCTCCCCGGCTGCGATGCCCAGCGCGGAGAGGTCGAGCTCGAGGCTCACAGTGCCCGAGGTCTGGCTGCCGAAGGATCCGGCGAAGCGACTCACGTCCTCGTCATCCCCCACGGTGCTTCCCGAGGTGTAGGTGCCGAGGGTCGTGAAGAGCAGGTCGCCGTTGCCATCGAACGTCACGCCGTCGAGGTCATACGCCCCCGAAGCATTGAATCCGATGTCGCTGCCGTCGAAATACAGACTCCAGGTTCCGGCCGTATTCGAACCGAGTGAACTCGGTACGAACTGCACGACATCCTCATCTCGCCAGGTCTTGCCACCTTGCTTGAAGGCGCCGAGCGTGGAGATCCGAAGCGAACCGTCGGCGGCCTCGTAGATGCCATCGATGTCCTCACCGTTGGTGGTCAGCCCGACGTCACTTCCATCGAAGTAGAACGAGAAGCTGCCGGCGGTGTTCGGCCCCGTCTGGGTCGGGGTGAACAGGATGATGTCGGAGTCCTCGACGGTCGTGCCGTTCGGCCCACCGGTGAGTCCTGGAACGCTGAAGGACGAGGAGTTGAAGGACATCAGGATCGAGCCGTCCGCGCGCACGTGGAAGGCGTTGATGTCCGTCGACTGGATGCCGACGTCCGCACCGTCGAAGTACAGGGCCCAGGTCCCGGTCGCCGGGTCGTAGCTCACGATGTCGTCATCGTTCACCGTCCCGATTCCAGGCACCACGGTGTTGGTGAGGAAGGAGAAGTAGTACGTGGGCCCAGACGAAACCGGGTTCACGGTGATGTAGTTCGCCTTCGTCACCGTGTCCGAACCGCCCGGTCCGGTCACCGTGAGGCTGACCGTGTAGCTCCCGGCGGCCGCGTAGACGTGGCTCGGGTTCTGCGCGGTCGAAGTGGCCCCGTCACCGAAGTCCCACGACCAGGTCGTCACCGGACCGCTGGAGAGGTCGGTGAAGGCCACGGTCAGGGGCTCGGTCCCGGAGGTCGGGGTTCCGGAGAAGTCGGCCACCGGCGGCGGATCGCCCACCGTGATGTAACCGGCCTTCGTCAGCGTGTCGCTGCCACCCGGGCCCGTCACCGTCAGCGAGACCGTATACGTCCCCGCCGCGCTGTAGGTGTAGCTCGGGTTCTGCTGTGTCGACGTGCCGCCGTCCCCGAAGTCCCACGCCCAACTCGTGACCGAGCCGGTCGAGGAATCCGTGAAGTTCACGGCCAGCGGGGCGACGCCCGTCACCGGGTTGGCGCTGAAGTTCGCGACCGGCGCCGGCTCGCTCACCGAGATGTACCCGGTGCGCGTCAGCGTGTCGCTGCCACCCGGGCCCGTCACCGTCAGCGAGACCGTGTACGTCCCCGCCGCGTTGTAGGTGTAGCTCGGGTTCTGCTGGGTCGACGTGCCGCCGTCCCCGAAGTCCCACGCCCAGCTCGTGATCGAACCGGTCGAGGAATCGGTGAAGTTCACCGCCAACGGAGCGACGCCGCTGGTCGGAGTCCCGGTGAACCCGGCCACGGGAGCGGGCTCCCCGACCGAGATGTAGTTCGTCCGGGTCAGGGTGTCCGACCCCGCAGGTCCCGACACCGTGAGCGTGACCGAGTAGGTCCCGACCGCGGTGTAGGTGTGGCTCGGGTTCTGGACCGTCGACGTGGCACCGTCACCAAAGTCCCAGGACCAGCTCGTCACCGAGCCCGTCGAGGAGTCGGTGAAGTTCACCGCCAGCGGAGCGGCTCCGGCGGTCGGCGAACCGGAGAAGTTCGCCGTCGGCGGAACGTCGCTCACCGTGATGTAGCCGGTGCGCGTCAGCGTGTCGCTGCCACCCGGCCCGGTCACGGTCAGCGACACGGTGTAGGTGCCGACGCTCGAGTAGGTGTGGCTCGGGTTCTGCAACGTCGAAGTCGTCGCATCCCCGAAGTCCCAAGCCCAGCTCGTCACCGTTCCCGTCGAAGAGTCGGTGAAGTTCACCGCCAGCGGCGCTGCGCCGCTCGTCGGCGTCCCGGTGAAGTTCGCCACCGGAGGCGCGTCGCTCACCGTGATGTAGCCGACCTGGGTCGCCGTGTCGCTGCCGCCCGGGCCGGTCACCGTCAGCGAGACCGTGTACGTCCCCGCCGCGTTG
>DRLC01000269.1 GCA_011053145.1 Planctomycetota bacterium
CACCGCCGAGGGGGATGCGTTCCTGCGCAACGGCGTCGAACTCGGCGCGAACCGCGACACCTATCGAACGTCGATCGCGGCCGGAGTACGGGTCGAAGTCGCGGTGTGGCCCGAGACGGAGGGAAAAGACACGCGCACCTACATCCAGGTCGACCTCTCCGAACACGCGCCGCGGGAGGGAATCGCGCTCGAGCAGTACCGGCTCATCTATGTCCTCACGAACGAGACCGCTGAACCCGAGCGAGACGGGTCCACCTACACGATCCCACTCGCGTTCGAACCCGGAGAATGGAACCGACTCGTCCTCCGGATCGGGGAGGACGCGCGGAGAGGTTTTCCGTTCGTTCCCGAGCGCGATGACTGCCTGTATCGATTGAAGTTCGCGGTCGAGAGCCGGCGCGGCGCACGCGCGACGGCGTACTTCGACGACCTGCGCATCCAACGCGATGTCGAAGGCGATCGCATGTACGAGGTGCAGCGGGAGGTGCTCGGCGAACTCGGACGGCGGTGGCCCGGGGTCAAGGAACTCCAGGGCGTCGAGATCTCCCTCGCAGCGCGGCACTTGAACGAGTTCAGCCTCGAGCCTGGGCTCCTCGACTACGACGCGCTCTCGAAGGAAGCCGACGAAATCGCCGCGTCCTCCGGCAAGGACCCCGCGCTCGTCTTCCGGGACCTGACGATGGAACGCGCGGTGGAATCGGCCCATGCGCGGGGCGGACTGATCTCCTACAACCACATGTACGGCACCTCGATGGAAGGCGGCCGGACCAAGCGCACGCGCGAGGAACAGCTTCGGATCATGCTGCGCTCGCGGGCCTACGGAGCCGACATCCTGGAGGTGGGCTACCGAGACCGGGGCGGGGCCTCGCTGCGCGATCACCTGTGGGTCTGGGATCGGATGGCCCTCGCCGGTCTGCGGCTCGTCGGCGTCGGCGTGAGCGACTCCCACGGCGGACCGAAGGAGCGCTGGCGCGGGCGACCGAACAACTTCGTGAGCTGGATCCTCGCGCCATCCGACGACAAGGCCGATCTGCTGGAGGGGCTCGGAAGGGGGCGCGTGTTCTTCGGCGACATCGAACGCTTCGACGGGACCTTCGACCTCTCCACCGAGCGCGGATGGCGCATGGGGGAAGAGGTCCTGACCGATCGACCCTCGGTCGAGCTCCTGGTGAACGTGCGGGACGAGGGGACCCGACGGGGTCCCCGCCGGCTCGCGGTCCTGGTGGGCGGCGAAGAGGTTTTCGCAGAGCTCCTCACCGGCGGGGCCGGCGACATCCGGGTCCCCCTCGATCTCCCCGCGGAGCAAGACACGCTTCTGCGCGCGGAGATCCGTGACGGCGCGGGAGACGCGGTGGTGCTCTCGAATCCGATCTGGATCCTGCGTTCCGCCGGGAAGGAGGGGCTGAACACCCGTCGAGGGGTCCTCGATCTCGCGGGGGTGCGCAGCGTCCACATCGACGGCACGCGGATCCTGGGAGCCCGCGTCGGGGAGGACGGAAGCCTCGAGCTCGAACTCGCGGGAAGCCAACGCGGGGGGAGCCTCGAACTCGACCTCTCGGCATGGGACGGCCCGTTCGACGCGCGGCTCGTGGGGCCCGAGGGGACGGTGCGCTCGGATGGATCGCGCGTGAGCGTCTCGGAGCTGCGCGGCGCCGGACGCCTCCGGCTCATGCGCGCGCCCGCCTCCGAGGCTCCCCGCTGAGCCGCGCCGTTCTCTCGAACCCGGCGCTCCTGAAAGCAACGACCCGTCCGTTCGGCCACGACCGAGGAAGCGGTAGCATGGGAGGCGCGAAGCCTCGCCTTCGACCCCAGCCGTGCGCCTCCCCTCCCCGCTCCTCCCGCTCCTCGCCCTCGCCGTGCTCCTCTCCACCGGCTGCGCGATCGAGCGCACCCTACGCATCACCTCCGTTCCGGAGGGAGCAACGGTGCGACTCGACGGCCAGGAGGTCGGCGTGACCCCGGTGGTCATCCCGTTCGAGTACTACGGCGTCCGCCGCGTCACGCTGTACCACGAGGGGTACCTCACGAACTCCACGACGGTGAACCTGAAGGCGCCGTGGACCGCCCGCTTCCCCTGGGACCTCGTCACCGAAACCGTGCTGCCGATCCGGCGTAGGGATCGGCGCGAGCTGCACGTGGTGCTGACGCCGGGAGAGGACGTCGCAACGATCCCGTCCCTGCGCTCGGTCATCGGACGCGCCGGGGTCCTGCGGCACGCCGGTCCCGAGGGCCCGCGCGACCTGCCGGCCCCCGAACCGATCGAACCCGCCGAGCTCCAGGGCGGAGACGACACGCCATGATCGATTTCGAAGGCGCGCGCGCCTTGGTGATGGGCCTCGGCCGGTTCGGCGGCGGGGTCGGGGCGGTGCGTTATCTCGTGGAGCGGGGAGCGGAGGTGACCGTCACCGACCTCTCCGCGGCGAACGAGATTGCCGGCCCCGCGGCGGTCGTGCGCGAACTCGGGGTCCGCGCGGTGTTCGGAGAGCACCGCGCGTCGGACTTCGAAGGACTGGACCTCCTCGTCGTGAATCCCGCCGTCCCGCCCGACACTCCCCTGGTCGCCCATGCCCGGGACCACGGCGCGCGCATCACGAGCGCGATCGAGTTGTTCCTCGACGCCGTCCCCGCCCGGGTCGCATGTGTGACCGGAACGCAGGGCAAGAGCTCCACCTGCCACATCCTCGCGCAGCTCCTCGAGGGAACGGGAAACCGGGTCCACCTCGGCGGCAACTTCGGCGGGTCGCTGCTCGAACGCCTGGGACGCGAGGCCGATGAGGGCGGGATCGCGGAGGGCGATTTCGTCGTGCTCGAACTCTCGAGCTACCAGCTCGAAGCCCTCGCCGCGCCCCCCCCCGGACGGGACCGGGTCGAGGTGGTCGCCGTGACGAACGTGCTCGCCGACCACCTCGAGCGCCACGGTTCCGTGCAGGCCTACGGTGCCGCGAAGCGCAGGATCCTCGAACTCTTGAACGAGGACGGCTCTGCGATCCTCCCCGAGGAAGGAGCCGGCGCAGTGGACTGGAACCCAGCGCGTGGAAGGCGTATCGGGCGTGGGTCGCGGGAAGGCGGCGCGGTGCTCTCCCGGGACGATGAGAACTTTCGCCTCGAGGACGAGCTCCTCGGACGCATCGCCGATGTCCGCCTCCCGGGCGCGTTCCAGCTCGACAACGTCCTGACCGCCCTCGGCATGGCGCGCTGCCTCGGGGTCGCGGGGGACCAGCTCGTCCGCGCCCTACCGCGGGTCGCGGGGCTCGAGCACCGCCTGGAGCTCCTCCCCCCCGTGGCCGGCCGCCTCGTCCACGACAACGGGGTCTCGACAACGCCGGATAGCACGCTGACCGCCCTGGAATCGCTCCCCGCGGGGATCGTGCTGCTGTGCGGTGGACGGATGAAACGGCTCTCCTACGACGAACTCTTCGCCGCGGCGGCGCGGCGGGGCGACCGTGTGGTGTGCTTCGGCGAGGCGGGGGCGGAGCTCTGCAGGGGGTTCGAGCGTGCGGGCGCGGAGGCGATCGACGGCGGCGATCTGGCAACGGCGACCGCGCGCGCCCTCGACCTCACCTCCCCCGGCAGCGCGTTGCTCTTCTCCCCCGCATGCACGAGCTTCGACGGGTTCTCGAACTTCAAGGACCGCGCCCTCGCATTCCGCGCGGCACTCGGCGCGACCGCCCCCGCCATGGCGAGGGTTCGATGAGGCCGCTCCTCGAGAGCGACGCGCTCGCCGCGAATCTGCGCCGCCTCGCTCCCTATGTCTCCACGGCCCTCGCGAACGCCGCACGCTTCGCGCGCCGGCTGCATGCCGAGGAGCTCACGCTCGAACACCTCCTGTGCGCGCTTCTCGCGGATGAGGAAAGCGCCCTGACGCAACTCGTGCTCTTCGCCTTCGCCGATCCCGAGACGATCGGACACGAGATCACCGCCCTCGCCCCGGGCATCCTGGTCGTGACCTCCGAGCGCTGCGTGCCCTTCTCCCCACGCGCCATCGGAGTGCTCGAGGGCGCGCGCGAAGAGGCGTGCGCCCGAGAGCACGCCGAGGTCTCCCCATCCCACATCGCGATTCGGAGCGTGGGGGCACTGGAACCGCAGATCCAGCGCGCCCTCACCGACGCGGGCTGGACCCCGGACGGCATCCTCGCGGGAGACGCCTTCCCGCCCGGCGCCCTCCCCCCCTCGGGCCCCCTCTTCCGGCACTATTCGAAGGACGCGCGCCGTGCCCTCGCCACTTCCGCTCGGGTTGCTCACGGACTCGGACGGGAGACGATCTCCCCCGGCCACCTCCTGCTCGCCGCCCTCGAGGCGGAGGGCGGACTCCGGGAGCGCTGCGGACTGACCGCGAGCCGCGCCCGCATGGTCCTCTCCGGCCGCGACGCGGACCCCACCCCCCCCTCGGATGCCCCGATTTCGCCGGACGAGGCCCTCACGAGCCTCCTGGGGGGACTCCCGGACGGAGCCGGGAGCGAGGCCCTCCTGAGCTGGGTCCTGGAGCAGGGCCCGGTGGAGCTGAGGGGCCTCTTCGAGCGCCAAAAAGTGGGCTCGGAACTGCTTTCCCGGGCCCGAGGCGCGTTCCGAGACCCCGAACCGCCAGCCCCGGTCCAGCCCGGCTCATGAAGAATCTGGGCTAGCGCAACCCTCCCGCCTGCCGAAAAATAGACCCACCGCCGGGTGCGAACCCGAAGGCTCGACGAACGAGCTCCGTCCGACTATAGGATGGAGCCGCTCTCGATCCGCGGCGCTCGGACCGGGGGAGGCCCTCTCGAAGTATCACCATGCCGCTCTGCCAGATCTGCAAGAAGAACGCTGCCACGGTGCACGTCACCGAGATTACGTACTTCCCGGTTGTGGAGCCGGGCGAAGACGGTGGGACCGAGCCCCAGTTCGAGCAGAAGCACGTCTGTGAACAGTGCGCGGCGCGCGGGAACATCCCCTACGCCGGCGTGATCGCCGAGAGCAAGGGGCTCGCGATGCTCGCGATGCTGAAGGCCTCGGCACGCCGGGTGCGGGACGAGGGCCAGAAGGCCTGCCCCGAGTGCGGGATGACGCTCGCGGAATTCCGCAGCAAGGGGCGGCTGGGCTGTCCCCGGGACTACGAGGTCTTCGCCGAGCACCTGCGTCCGCTGCTCCTGCGGATGCACAACGCGACGCGGCACACCACCCAGGTCGCGCGGGAGAACCCGACACCGAAGGACGATCTGAAGTCCCTGCGAGCCCAGCTCGAAGAGGCCATCCGGGCCGAGGCCTACGAGAACGCCGCGAAGCTGCGCGACCAGATCGAGGAGATCGAGAAGCACCCGCACGGGGACGGGTGACCGCGCGCCCCGCGCGCGCGAGTGCCTCCTCGCCCCCGAACGCCGCGCACCGCTGGGAAATCCTTACCCAGCGGCCCATAATCCGAGGGCCCCTACCCCAAAGCCATCTTCCCTCCGGGGCCCCGGACCGCGGCGAAATGTCGCTCCCTCGGATCCTGCAACCGGATCCATTAATCCCGCGGGCCCTTGAAGGTCGAAAGCCTAGAGACCAATCGGTTTCGCCTTCCCCCCGATCGAACCCAGCCCACGCTGGAGTCGCTCACCCGGAATCCCTCACACCATGTTTGATCGTTTCACGGACCGCGCGAAGAAGGTCATGAACCTGGCCCGCCAGGAGGCCCAACGGTTCAACCACGAATACCTCGGCACCGAGCACATCCTGCTCGGTCTGGTCCAGGAGGGCAGCGGCGTGGCCGCGAACGTCCTGCGCAACATGACCATCGACC
>DRLC01000270.1 GCA_011053145.1 Planctomycetota bacterium
GGAATCCCCCGGGGCTCTCGGACGACGTGTTTCGCTACGTCTGGGAAGGGGGGCTCGTCGCGGAGGGGAAGAGTCCCTACGCCCACGCCCCTTCGTCGCCGGAGCGAGCCCCGGAGCGCGAGGCCTGGCCGAGGATCTACCGCGAGATGAACAACAAGGACGTCTCGGCAGCCTACCCCCCCGCGGCCCAGGTCGGCTTCGCCGTGGTGAGCACGCTGGCGGGCGGACCGGCCGCGCAGGGGGGAGAGAGAGCGGTGCTCGCGATGCGGATCGCGTTCGCGCTCGCGGACCTGGCGGTCCTCGGCGTGATCCTGGTCGCGCTGCGAAGGCGCGGGATGGGCGCGGCACGGGCGGTGATCTGGGGGTGGTCTCCGTTGATCGTCTTCGAGTTCGCCGGGGCCGCGCACTTCGACAGCCTCGGGATCCTCGCGCTCCTCGCGGGGCTCGTCGTGCTCGAGCGGGACCCGAGGCACCGCCTCGGCCGGGTGCGCGAGGGGCTTGGGAATGCGCTCCTCGCCACCGGTGTCCTCGTGAAGCTCCTGCCCCTCTTCGTGGTTCCCTTCACGCTGCGGGAATCCCGCCGACGCGGATTCGCGGCCCTCGTCCTCGTCGCGGTCGCGCTCCTCTGGTCCGTCCCGATCCTCGTCTCGGACGATGGGGCGACGGGACTCTTCGGGGGGATCGGTGCCTATGCGTCGCGTTGGGAGTCTTTCAGTCTGGTCTTCCGATTCGTCGACGCACCGCTTCGAGGCCTCGGGGACTGGATCGGGGGCGACGGTGTTCTCGCGCGCGAGGAATCGAGGAGGCTCGTCGCGCGCACGCTCGTCGCCCTGGCCTGGGGCGGAGTCGCCCTGCGGTGCTTCCGGCGCCGGATGCGTCCGCTCGATGCGGCGCCCGCGCTGCTCGGAGCTTTTCTCGTCCTGACTCCGACGTTGCACCCCTGGTACCTCGCGTGGGTGCTCGCATTCCTCGCGCTTCGACCGTCGTTCGCATGGCCGTTTCTCGTCGCGATGGCGCCTCTCCTCTACTGGCCGTTGACCCGATGGCATGCGGAGGGGATCTGGGTGGAGCCCGGCTGGCTCTGGCCCGTGGTCGGACTCCCGTTTCTATTGCTCCTCGGGCGCGAAGCATGGGAAGCTCGTCGAACCGCACTCCGCGACGATGCGGAGCCACTCCGGTGAAGCTCTCCGACTTCGACTTCGATCTCCCCCCGGAACGCATCGCACAGCATCCGAGCGAGCGACGCGACGGGGCGCGGCTCCTCGTGCACGCGGTGGACCGCGACGAAACGCGCCATCTCCATGTGCGCGATCTCCCCGAGCTTCTCGGCCCCGACGATCTCCTCGTCGTGAACGACACCCGCGTCCTGAACGCACGACTCCTCGGGCGCCGTTGGAGCGGGGGACGGGTCGAGGTGCTGCTCGTCGAGCCCCTCGCCGACGCGGGAGGAGCACGGTGGCGCGCGATGGTGCATCCCGCGCGCAAGATGCACCCGGACGAGCGGATCGTGGTCGCCGAAGGGCAGCTTTGCATCCGCATGGTCGAGCGCCCCCGGCGGGCGGACGGGACGCCGGAGATGGCCTGGAACGTGGAGCTCCAGGTTCCCGCGGGTGCACCGGGTACCTGGCGTGCCGCAGAAGGCGTCGCCGAACTCCTGGAACGCCACGGGCACCTGCCCCTGCCCCCCTACATCGAACGCGCGGATGACGCCGCCGACCGGGAACGCTACCAGACCGTCTACGCGGAGCGGCCGGGAGCCGTCGCTGCGCCCACCGCGGGTCTGCACTTCACCGAGGAACTCCTGGGAGAGCTCGCCGAGCGCGGGGTCCGGCGGGCGAGCGTAACGCTGCATGTCGGGCCGGGAACCTTTCGGCCGGTGAAGGCCGAGCGCATCGAGGACCACGAGATGCATGCGGAGCGCTATGAACTCCCCGAGAGCACGGTGGGGGCCGTGGCCGAGACCCGTGCCCGTGGCGGGCGCGTCGTCGCGGTGGGGACGACGAGCGTGCGCGTGCTCGAGTCCTGCGTCGATGAGCATGGGGAACTCCGGGCGGGGAGTGGGTGGACCCGGTTGTTCCTCTACCCGGGAAGACCGGTCCATGTCGTCGATTCGCTCCTCACGAACTTCCACCTGCCTCGCTCCAGCCTCCTGATGCTGGTGAGCGCGATCGCCGGGCGCGAGCGCGTGCTGCGGCTCTACCGGGAAGCAGTGGAAGCGGGGTACCGCTTCTACAGCTACGGCGATGCGATGCTCCTCGAACGCTGAGTCGCCTCGTTCGCGTCGCTACCAGGGGCGCGGGTCGGTCGGGTCACCGAGCAGTGCGTGGAGTTCCCGTGCCGCACGCCCGGGATCCGGCGAGGAAAGGATCGCCGAGCCCACCGCCGCGCGTCCGACGCCGGAGAGGTCGGACGCGTTCGTCGCATCGATGCCCCCGATCGGGAAGAGGGGCAGCGCGGTGGCGTTCGCGGCGACCCAGGCCGCGTCCGCACCAATCCCACGGGTATAGCCCTTGGTCGAGGTGGGGTGGATCGGCCCGAACCCGAGCAGGTCCACGTCCCCTGATTCGCTCGCCCGGACCACCTCGGCGGCGGTGTGGGTCGAGGCGCCGATCACCGCGGCGGGGGAGAGCAGTCGGCGGGCGAGGCTCGGAGGGGCATCCTCGGTCCCGAGATGCACGCCGGCGACCCCTTCCTCCTCCAGCGCCACCGCCACGTCGAGGCGATCGTTCACGATCACGAGGGGGGCGTCATCGCGCTCTCCGAGGAGCTCGAGGACCGCCAGCGTCCACTCCATCGTCTCGCGTGCGGGGGCGATCCTTTCCGACTCGGGGGCTGGGACGCGCACCTGGATCGCGCCGATCCAGGGGAGGGCCGCCTCGAGGGCATCGAGGGGATCGCCGCACCGAACGAGGGTGGGCGTGAAGATCAGGAGCAGCCGGGATCGACGCAGGAGCTCGATGCGCTCGGAGCGCAGCGCGACCCGGTCGGAGTCGAGTGGGGTCGCCGCCGCCTCGGGAGTCGGCTCCATCGCGTCAGCAGCAGCTTCCGCCGGGCTCGCAGCAGCTCGTTCCCGGAGCGACATCGTCGCGGACGACCCCTTCCTTCGTTTCGCGCGCATCGCGGGTGCGCGCGTGGCCGCAGTCGAAGGGCCTCGCCTCGTCTTCGGAGATCGGGACGAGGGGGGGGATGGGCGTGATCTGGTCGGCGTAGGGTTCGGAGGTCAGGATCCGGAAGGTCTTGCGGCAGACCGCGGTGCGCTCGCCGCGCTTCAGCACATGCCCGTCGTCGTCGCGCACTTGGCTCCAAGGGCCGTTGTAGATCACGGCCTCGTTGTGCTCCATGCACTCGCCTTCCTTGCCCTTATGGGCGACGACCGTCATCGAGCGGAATTCGATCCCGCCGACGACGGCCCAGGGTTCGCTCTGGAAGCTCGTGATCTGGATCCCGTACAGACCGGCATCGGCGAAGGCCGCGAGGAAGCGGTCCTCGCGCATCGCGCCGGAAATGCACCCGGACCACAGTTCCGGGTCGCGTTGCAGCTCTTCGGGCACATCCTCATCGCAGACGATGTCCGAGATCGCGCAGCGTCCGCCGCGCTTCAGCACGCGGTGGATCTCGCGGAACATCGCGACCTTGTCGCGGTTGTCCACGAGGTTCAGAACACAGTTGGACAGGACGAGGTCCACGGACTCGTCCGGGATCATCGGAGACTCGACGCGCAGGCGCGCCATCTCGGCTTCGAGGGCCTCGACCCCCGCGGCGTCGGTGACCGGATGCTCACGGAGCCAGGCGTCGAGTTCGTCGCGGTCGAGGGCGAGGTCCTGGATGTGTCCGTGGCGGAACTCGACGTTCTTCCAGCCGATGCGCTCCCCGACCTCATCGAGGTAGCGGCGCGAGAGCTCCAGCATGTCCGCTGTCGCGTCGACTCCGATGACGCGACCCTCGGGGCCGACGAGCTGGCTCGCCATGTAGCAGATCTTTCCGCCGCCGGAGCCGAGGTCGAGGACGGTCTCTCCGCCGCGCACGTACCGGCTCGGATCTCCGCACCCGTAGTCGCGCTGGATGATCTCCTCGGGGAGGACCTCGAGCAAAGACGCGTCGTAGTCGACAGGACAGCAGAGTTCGGGGACCTGATCCCGGGCGCCCTTGGCGTAGCGTTCCTTGACGGCTTCGAGAGAGGAGATCGGCGGATTCATCGCGGGAGTACCTCGCGGTAGGGGAAGGGGGACCAGCGGGTCGGGGGCTACGGAGAGGAGGTGCGTCTGGGACGGGACCAGCCTGGGTCGGGGGGACTTCCGACGCGAACACGAAACCAGGGCCCGGCGAGAGCCGAGCCCTGGCTGATCGGAATCCCTCGCGGGACCCAATCCAAAGGAAACGCCCCCGCCGTGCCAGCGGGGACCATTGGAAGGTACGCGGGCGAGCCCGCTGGGATCAAGCCGACTCCTTCCCCTGGCTCTTCTTGCGCGGACGGCCGCCCTTCGGACGACGCTCTTTCAGGGAGGCGTGGAAGTCCGCCCAGTCCTCGTCGGAGAAGAGGCGGACCGGCTGGCCGCACTCGACGCAATAGGACTGGTCCATTCCCTGCAGGTAGGAGACGTAGGTCTGGCAGTGGTCGCAGTACTTACGGTCGTTGTAGAAGTCGGATTCCATCGTGTCTTGTCCTCGCTTGGGCCTTCCCCCCCCGGGACGCAAGCGACTTGCCAAGTGGCAAGGGGGCCGTTCGATTGCTCGAAGCTATTGTCAATGCATGGCTTAGGTCGGTTCCGTGGGGGCCGCCCGCCGGGGCACGCCGTCCAGGGAAATGGACAGGGCGCCTCGCCTTCGCCTGGGCAAACCTCGCCGGACGGGCCTTTCCGGTCGGGTGTGCTGCCTGGGGGCGGATCCGCGGCGTCACACAAGTCCTTGGAACACAAGAGTTTGCGTTTCAAGCTCGGGATCTCGAAGGGGAGCGTCCACAGATTGCGACATCGATGCCTCGCGTCCAAGAATCAGGACGGGCTCCGGTTCAGCCATGCTCGCGGAGGGTTTGGTCCATGTCTTCCGCGGCGGCAGGGTCCCATTCCCGGGCCCGGGCCCGGGAGAGGGCTTCGCGGGCGGGGCGATCCGACGCGTGGGCGTGGTACAGGGCCCAGAAGGCCGCCGCCCGGACCAGGGGGCTCCGGTCGTCCAGGGCCGCCGGGAGGGTGGCGAGGCCGGCCTCGCCGGGGAGGTTCCCGAGGGCTAGGGCGACGTTGCGGGCGAGCGCGTCGCGGCCTGGGCGCCGGAGCGGGCTGCCCGGAGTCCTCGATACGAACTCCTCCTCCGTCTGGCGAAGCCACTCGAGGATCCCGCCCGGTCGCTGGGCCCGTTCGACGAACGGGTGGGTGCCGAATTCACCGGACCGGTCGGGGGCTCCGTCGCCCCAGGGACAGACCTCCGAGCAGACGTCGCAGCCGAAGACCCAGGGCCCCAGCCGGGGTCGCAGCGCGTGGGGGACGCTCCCCCGGTTTTCGATCGTCTGGTAGCTGATGCAGCGGTTCGCGTCGATGCGGCCGGGCGCGATGATCGCGTCCGTCGGGCAGGCATCCAGGCACGCGGTGCAGGTTCCGCAGGAGCCGGCCGGAGGCTGGGACGGGAAGTCCTCGGGGGAGAGTTCGAGGTCGAGGAAGAGCTCTCCGAGAAAGAACCACGGACCGTGGTCGGGGTGCAGGAGGTTCGCGCTCTTCGATATAAAGCCGAGCCCGGCCTCCTGCGCGTGGGAGCGTTCGAGGAGCGGACCGGCGTCCACCAGGACCCGACCGGTTCCCACGAGCCCGGCTCCCGCGAGTTCCTTCGACAGCTTGCGCAGGCGCTTCTGGATCAGGTTGTGGTAGTCGCGACCGAGGGCGTAGCGCGCGATCCGGGCCTCTTCGGTGCCGCGCCCGAGCGGGGCGCGGCCGGCGGGGCGCGCATGTCCGAGCCCGACCACGAGCAGGGACCTGGCCCCGGGGTCGATGCGGCGGGGGTCGAGGATCCTGGCACGCTGCCGTTCGAACCAATCCATCCCGGCCTGGTGCCCTGCCGCGAGCCAGCGTTCGAAGTGGTCGCCGTCCCGGGGCGGGGCGAGCGGGACCAGCGCGGCGAGGTCGAACCCCGCCTCGAGGGCCAGTTCGACGATTCTCCTAGGCTCTTGCATCGCATTCCCGCGGAATGGGCGCACCGCGGTGGGCCGAGCCTCTCCTTCGGGACTCCGCTAGAGTCCACGTAAGCTCATGGTAATCCAAGGGTTAAGTCCCCTTTTGACGGATTCTCGGCTAGGCTCCAAAAGGAGCCGAGTTACTGGTCCGCGCGGATGGTCTAGAGTGATCGTGCGGTCCGGACCATCCCCAGGATCCTGCCCGGCTCGCTCGTTCACCCCCATGCCTCTCCCCTTCCCCCTCGTGCCCAGCGGAGCCGACGCGTGATCCAGCATCCCGGGTTCCTCCTCTTGCCGGATGGCACAGCAGAAGACGCGACGGTGAACCACGTGCGCGCCCTGCTGGAGGAAGTCGGGAGAGAGGCCGAGGCGGACGGTGCGACGGCCGACGTCGTCGCCCCGCTGGTGGAGATCCTGACGGACCCGGGGCGTTCCTCGGAGTCGAAGCGCGACGCCCTCTCGACCAAGCTGATGGACCTCTTCCGGCTGCACCGCAGCCGGGCGGCCTTCGGCCTGCTCTACGAGCTCAACGGGCAGCACCTCCTGCTCCAGGTTGCCGGGCGCCTGCGCCGCTACCAGAGCAAGGCCGACCCCCAGGACGTTCTGCAAGAGGTCTTCGTCAACATCTACCGGTACCCGCAGCGCTTCAACGCAGAGCGTGAGGATGCGTTCCGCGTTTGGACGGCAACGATCGTCCGCAACACCGTCCTGAAACACCTGCGTTCGCTCTCCCGCAGCGGACGTGCGGAACTCCCGATCGAAGACCTTCCGGAGCCGAAGGGCGCCGACCGCGCGGAGCCCCTGCGCGGGGTCATCGAGAGCGAGAGTCGGGAGGAGTGCGACCGGGTCTACTTGACCTACCTCCACCTGTACCTGCGGTTCTACGAAATGCTTTCCCCCAGGGAGCAGCGCGCCATCCACCTCGTGGAAGTGGACGGATTGAGTTACCGGGATGCTGCCAGCGACCTAGGGATCAAGCTGGAGAACCTCAAGATGGTCATCTTCCGCGCCCGGCGAAAGATCCATCGTTCCATGCGCCGTGTGTTCGAGGGCCTGCCCCCGGATCTGCGGCCGGCCCGGGACCCGCGACCCGCCCCCTCCCGTGGAGGCGTGCGGGCCGAGGCATCTCCCGCGACGGAGAGTGAATCGTCATGAAATCGAGTCCGAAAGAGTGGTGGATCGACGACCTCGAGGAGGTCTGCGTCCAGTTCCAAGTTGACCTGTCGAGTCTCGTCGACGGCGAGCTCGCGGGGGTCTCGTCGATCCGGGCGATCGCACACCTCGAGGAATGCACCACCTGTCGTTCCTTCTTTGACGACATGCGCAGCCAAGTGCGCGCCCACCGTGACCTCGCGAATCCCGACGGCCTCGTTCAGCGCTTCAGCTCCTTCCTCGGTTCCGATCTCGATGCGGAGGTCGAAGCGATCGACCTCGTCGGCCGTCTCTCGAACATCTTCTACCAGCTCGGCAAGGCCTACTTCCTGAACGCGGTCGATTCGAACTACCGCAACCGTGTCTTCGAGAAGGCCGTCGCCGTCTCCGGCTTCCAGGCGCGCGGACGCGGCTTTGTCGACGGCGTCCTCCAAAGCGGTCGGGGCGACGTCGGCGGCCTCGACTGGGCGAGCGCGCGACATATCCTCAACGGCAAGCTCGAGAAGATCGAGAGCCCGCTCGAAAAGGGTCGCCGCCTACTCCAGGAGGCGCTTTCCGCGGACCCGACCCACGAAGAGGCGCGCTTCTACCTCTCCTGGATGGACAAGCACGAGGGCAAGATCCTGCGTGCCGCCGAGGGCTTCCGCCAGCTCTTCCGAACCGCGATCGATCCCGCCAACCGCGGCCACGCTGCGATCCACCTCGGAAAGATCTATGCGGACCAAGGAGATCACAGGAAGGCCATCGCGTGCTATCGCTGGATCACGATGAGTGGTCTCGAGCGTGACGACGCCCGGTTCTTCGTCGCCCTTTTCAACATCGGTATCAACTGGGCGCACCTCGGAGACCAGGAGCGCTCCCTCCAGGCGTTCCGCTCGCTCCTCGACCGCCACTCCGATCGCCTGGCCGACATCATCGACCTGTTCGCACACTCCGATTCGACGCAATCGGTCATCGCCCACCAACCGGGATTCGCGGAGGCTCTGTACAGCAGGTGTCCCGAGCTCTTCCACCCGGTCCCCTCCGACTCGCCCGGCGAGGAGGAAACCACATGAAAGCCATGAAACGAAACGTACTTGCGGGACTGGCAGGCCTCGCTGTGCTGCTCCTAGCCCATGCTCCCGTCGCGACGGCGGGGCCCGGGGGGTCGGGGGTCCAACCCTCTTCCCCAGCCAGTGACGATGTCACGACGTCCCCGATCACCAGCTCCCAGGCAGGCCCGGGCTTCGTGCTCACGGTGCCGACGGAACTGACCGGCCAGGTCCTCGCGGGGATCCGGGGCCAGGGCCGTATCCGTGTCGAAGCCGCCGACGCCTCGACCACTCGGATCGAACTCGCCGGGCGCTTCGTCGCTGTGCTGCCCAAGGGCATCCTCGAGACGAAGGGCTTCGCCCTTCGCTACCTCGGCGATCGCGGTCGCGAACGGTTGCTCCAGCGCGGAGACCGCCTGATCCTGATCCAGCGCTGAGCGGAGCGCGGAGGGGGGTCCTCCGGCCTCGCCCCCGGGCGAGGCTCGATCAGAGGACCGTCCTCTCCCGCCCGAGAGAGACCCATCAAGGACTCCCATCCGACTCGGATGGGGGTCCTTTTGCGTTCTGTGGCTGGACCTGGGTTAATCCCGGTGGGTGGGATAGCCCCACCGACGAACCATGAGCAAGCGCCTCCTAGCGATCGATGCGGGGACCACCGGGGTCACAGCAGTGGTCTTCGACCTCGATCTCCGTCCCCTTGCCCGGTTCTACCGTGAGTTTCCCCAGGGCTTCCCCCAGCCCGGTTGGGTCGAGCACGATGCCGAGGACATCCGGGCTGCAGTCGATGCCGTCCTCGGCGAACTCTTCTCTTCCGAAGCGGGGGAGGGGATCGAAGCGATCGGAATCACGAATCAACGGGAGACCGTCTTCGCACTCGAGCGATCCAGCGGGCGCGCCATCGCTCCTGGAATCGTCTGGCAAGACCGCAGGACA